>NZ_CM151134.1:0-390000 GCF_056481145.1 Stenotrophomonas sp. 93052_Sma | reverse complement strand
TGACGGGTCGCCGATCATGCCGGTGAAGTCGCCGATCAGGAAAATGACCTGGTGGCCGAGGTCCTGGAACTGGCGCATCTTGTTCAGCAGCACCGTATGGCCCAGGTGCAGGTCCGGTGCGGTGGGGTCGAAGCCGGCCTTGATCCGCAGCGGACGGCCTTCCTGCAGGCGCGCACGCAGATCCTCGAGCTTGAGGATCTCGTCGGCACCACGGCCGATCAGGGCAAGGGCTTCTTCAATCGAGGACACGTGACTACTCCCGGCAACGCCGATTCTTGTGTGGGGTGTTAAAGCAAAGTTAACCCGATTGGCTTCACAAAAGCCAATGGGCACAAGGGTTTGACGCGGTTTTCTCAGGTGTCTATGGTAACCGGCGATCAGGCCCGCGCTCCCGGGCTGCCAGGAAAAAACCGCCGATGCACAATTCCGAACAAGGGCGCGCACGCAAGCAGCGCTTCCAGGAACGCCTCCACGTCCTGCACGACAACGCCCTGCATCGGAAGCTCAGGCAACATCTTCCCGCCGCCTTCAATGAGCGCTGGACCCGCCGTCATTGGATGCATGCCAGCCTGTTCGCGACCATCGGCGCCCTGGTGGCGACCATCGTCCCCGGCTTCTCGCACACCATCGACGCGCCCTTCGCCGACAGCCACACCAGCCTGGCGCTGCCGTTGCCGCCGCTGACCATGGCCCGCCAGCAGCAGGTGCCCGGAGACAGCTGGCAGGTGCTGCGGGTGCAGCGCGGCCAGACCCTGAGCGACCTGTTCGACAAGGCCGGCATTCCGGCCACCACCCTGCACCGGGTACTGGACCACCCAGGTGCGCGTGAGGCGCTGACCAAGCTGCGCCCGGGTGCCGAGATCGCCTTCGACATGCCGCTGTCCGGTGACCTGCGCAGCATCCGCTTCGATCGCGATGCCGACAACCGGGTGGAACTGAGCCTGGCCGGCGATGACATCAAGGAGAAGGTGACCAAACGCGAGACCTCCACGCGCACGGTGGTCACCAGCGGCGAGATCACCAGCTCGCTGTATGCCGCGGCCCGGCGCGCCGGGCTGTCGCCGTCGGCGATCGCGACGATGACCGACGACATCTTCAAGTATGACATCGACTTCTCGAAGGACCTGCAGCCGGGCGACCGCTTCAGCGTGGTGATGGATGAAACCTGGCGCGAAGGCGAGAAGGTGGACACCAGCAAGATCCTGGCGGCGACCTTCACCACCGGTGGCAAGACCTATTCCGGCTTCCGCTTCGACCGCAACGGCAAGTCCGAGTACTACGACATCAACGGCCGTTCGCTGAAGAAGAGCTTCATCCGCATGCCGATCCCGTTCGCGCGGCTGAGCTCGACCTTTGGCGCGCAAGCACCCGGTGCTGGGCAAGATGCGCATGCACAAGGGCGTGGACTACGCCGCGCGCACCGGTACCCCGATCATGGCCGCCGGCGACGCCCGCGTGCAGTTCGCCGGGGTGCAGCGCGGCTACGGCAACGTGGTGATCCTCGACCACGGCCGCGGCCACACCACCCTGTACGGCCACATGTCGCGCTTTGCGAACATCAAGACCGGCCAGCGCGTGGCCCAGGGCACGGTGATCGGCTATGTCGGCTCGACCGGCCTGGCGACCGGCCCGCACCTGCACTACGAATTCCGCGTCAACGGCGAGCACCGCAACCCGCTGACCGTGACCATGCCGCCGCCGGAGCCGCTGAAGGGCGCCGAGCTGGTCGCCTTCCGCGCGCAGACCGCACCGGCGATGGCGCGCATCCAGGGCATGGAGAAGCTGATCTACGCCGACGCCAGCCCGGCACCGACCAGCCGCGACGAGGCCGCCCCCGAGGTGGCCAGCGCCAAGGACAAGCAGGCAACCGGCCGCAAGCGCGGCTGAGCCCCTGCGTTGACGAAGAAGGACGCGGCAGCCCAAGCTTGCCGCGTCCTTTTTTTATGCCTGCCATGAACACGACTGCCGACGCTGACGCCCCCTGTACCTTGGCCTGATGTCGGGCACCAGCGCCGATGGCATCGATGCCGCGCTGGTGCAGTTCCCCGCCATTGGTGGCTGCCGCTTCGTGCATGGGCTGACCGCCCGCTGGGAGCCGGTGCTGCGGGCGCGGCTGGTGGCACTGGGCGAAGGGGGCCCGCTGGACTCGCTGGAGGAGCTGGGCGAACTGGACGCGCGGATCGCGATCAGCTTCGCTGAAGCCGCCAATCAACTGCTGGCCGAGGCCGGTGTGGACCGCAGCCAGGTCCGCGCGATCGGCTCGCACGGCCAGACCGTGCGCCATCGTCCGCTGGCCAATCCGGCCTTCACCGTACAGCTGGGCGACGGCAACCGCATCGCCGAGCTGACCGGGATCACCACGGTGTGTGATTTCCGCCGCCGCGACGTGGCAGCCGGAGGCCATGGTGCGCCGCTGATGCCGGCCTTCCACCTCGGCATGCTGGGCACGGCTGATGAAGACCGTGCCGTGCTCAACCTGGGCGGGATCGCCAACCTGACCCTGATCCCACGCGAAGGCGCGGTGCGTGGCTTCGATACCGGCCCGGCCAACGCGCTGATGGATGCCTGGTGCCAGCGCCACACCGGCCGCACCTTTGATGCCGACGGCGCGTATGCCGCCAGTGGCGCGGTGGACGAGAGCCTGCTGGCGGGTTGGCGTTCGGAGCCGTGGTTCGCGCTGCCGCCGCCGAAGAGCACCGGCCGCGAACAGTTCCACCTGGCTTGGGCCGAGGCCCACATGGGCGAAGGCCAGTACGCTGCCGCCGATGTGCAGGCCACCCTGCTGGAGCTGACCGTGGCAACGGTGGCCGATGCGCTGCTGGCGCAGCAGCCGCAGACCCGGCGCCTGCTGGTCTGCGGCGGCGGGGTGCGCAACCGGCACCTGATGAAGCGGCTGGCTGCACGGCTGCCGGGGGTGCAGGTGGAGTGCAGCGCGGTGCATGGGCTGGACCCGGAGTACGTGGAAGCGATGGGCTTCGCCTGGCTGGCGCAGCGGACGATGGACGGGCTGGCCGGCAACCTGCCGAGCGTGACCGGGGCGACGGGGCCGCGGATCCTGGGGGCGATCCACCTGGCGTGAGGTGATCATCCACGCATGGCGTGGATCTACCGGGAACGGCGGTCGAGCGTGGCTCGACGCTACATGGGCACTAATCGAAGCCCTGCCCTGCGGGCAGGGCCTGCAGGGCGGCGATGGCGTCGGAGAGCGCGTCCACTTCGGGATCGCCGAAGCCGGAGCGGACCTCCAGTTCACTGCTGAACAGGCCCTGCTCCAGCAAAGCGGCGCAGGTCTGTTCGTGGGTCCAGCCGCGGGCAACCGCGACACGTCGGATACGTTCCAGCAGCAGCGGGTCCAGGTCCCGCAGCACAACGTCGGCCATGCTCACTTCCCCGTTCGCAAGGCACCGCCCCCTCGGCGCGTCGGGGGCGATGATCCCGCAGACCGGGCGGGCAGGCAATCAGGCGGCGCTTGCGGCCTGGCGACGGCGCTGCTGCACGATCAACAGAGCGCAGAGGATCACCACCGGGATCGCCACCAGCGCGGTACCGACGAAGAACAGCGCGTAGCCTTCCAGCAGCGTCCGGCCCTGCGCGAGCGTCTGTACCGACCACCCCGAGAGCCCCTTGAGCGCCTTGCCGGGCATCGCGTAGAACGAACTCAGCAGCGCGTACTGGGTTGCGGTGTATCCGATGCTGGTCAGGCTCGACATATAGGCGATCAGCGCCGTACCGGCGAAACCGCTGGCGAAGTTGTCGATTGCCATGGCCACCGCGAAATGGGTGGTGTCCGGGCCCGAATAGGCCAGCCAGGCAAACGCCAGGTTGGAGGCCGGACCCAGCACGGCGCCCACCATCAGCGCCGCCAGCACTCCCCAGCGAACCGAGACCAGGCCCGCCGCAGCAATGCCGACGAAGGTCGCGACCAGGCCCACCGAGCCACGTACAGCGCCAACGGTGTCCTCGTCCAGGCCGAGATCGACGTAGAACGGGTTGGCCATCGGCCCCATGACGAAGTCGGCCATGCGATAGACGCTGATGGCCACCAGGATCAGGATCGCACCACTACGATGCTCGCGGACGAAGGCGATGAACGGCCCCGCCACGGCGTCGAACAGGCCCCGCGGCGTCCACAGCGAGGTCGCCTGAGCCTGCACGGCAGCCACTTCCCGCGCGGGCTCACGGGCCATGATCACGGCCACCACGCCAAGCGCCATGAGGACGGCCATGATCTCGTACGAGACCTGCCAGCCGACACGGGCCGCGATGATCAGGATCAGCGCATCGGTGACCAGCAATGCGGTGCGATAGCCCAGCGCCGAGGATGAGGTCAGCAGGCCCAGCTGCTCGCTGTTGTCAGCACTTTCAATGCGCCAGGCATCGATGACGATGTCCTGGGTGGCCGAAGCAAACGCCACGATCACGGCCATCACGCCGAACACGACGATGTGCTGCCAGGCGATACCCAGGAACTGGATCTGGCCCCCCTTGGGCTGGACCAGCGCCATGCCGACCAGGCCCACCACCACGACCAGCTGCGACAGCAGCATCCAGCCACGGCGGCGGCCAAAGCGACCGAACAGAGGCACGTCGGTCTTATCGACGATCGGCGCCCACAGGAACTTCATGGTGTAGGCCAGCCCGACCCATGACAGGAAACCGATCGTGCTCAGCTCGATGCCTTCCTTGCGCATCCAGAAGCCGAGCGTGTTGCCCACCAGATAGATCGGCAGGCCGGAACTGAAGCCGAGCAGCAGCATCGCCAGCACCTTGCGCTGGCTCAGGTTGGACACCACCTGCTGCCACGGCCGACGCGGCTTGGCAGCCTCGGTCACAGGTCGTAGTCCACGATGAACGGCGCGTGGTCGGAGAAGCGCTCGTCGCGGTAGATCGAGCAGCTGCGCAGGCGGTCACGCAGGCCCGGGGTGATGAACTGGTAGTCGATGCGCCAACCGACGTTGTTGGCGCGGGCAGCGCCGCGGTTGCTCCACCAGGTGTAGTCCTCGCCGGTGGGGTTGAGCAGGCGGTAGGCGTCAGCCCAGCCACGGCCGGCGGCGACATCGGTGGCCTGGCCATGGTCGGCGCACAGGGCATTGAGCCAGTCGCGCTCTTCCGGCAGGCAGCCGGAGTTCTTCTGGTTGGACTTCCAGTTCTTGATGTCCAGCGCCGAACGCACGATGTTCCAGTCGCCGCACAGCACGTAGTCGCGGCCGCTGCGCGCCCATTCCTCGAGGATCGGCCGCAGCCATTCCATCACTTCGAACTTGAAGCCCTGGCGCAGGTCGCCCGAGCTGCCCGACGGGATATAGAAGGAGACCACGCTGAGGTTGCCGTAGCGCGCCTCGATGTAGCGGCCTTCGTCGTCGAACGGGGCCCAGCCGAGCGAGGTGATCACCTGGTCCGGCTCGCGCTTGCTGTAGATCGCCACGCCGCTGTAGCCCTTCTTGGTGATGGCGTCGCGGTAGAAGCAGTGGTGGCCGTCCGGGCGGAACATCGGGTCGGTCAGCTGGTCTTCCTGGGCCTTGGTCTCCTGGATGCACAGGACGTCGGCGTCCTGGGACCGGAACCAGTCGAGGAAGCCCTTGGTTGCGGCGGAGCGGATGCCATTGGCGTTGAAACTGATGATGCGCATGCGGGGGACCTGCGGCGGGAAACCGGGCAAGCATACCGGTTGCCTGCGGGGCTGCGCAGTCCGCCAGGCCGGGCCGCGACACCCTTCACAGGGCCCCGGACGAGCGCGAAACGCCCAGCTGGATTAGGATTTGTGCTCCAAATGAAGATGAATCGAGTTTTGATGAGCGACCACCGCCACCGTTTCCTGCAGCTGGCCCTGACCGCCGACGCCCTGCGCTTCGGCCAGTTCACCCTCAAGTCCGGCCGGCTGAGCCCCTATTTCTTCAACGCCGGTCGTTTCGACTCCGGTTCGCTGCTGTCGCAGCTCGGCGCCTGCTACGCCGATGCCATCGATGCCACCGGGATCAAGTACGACGTGGTGTTCGGCCCCGCCTACAAGGGCATTCCGCTGGCCACCGCGATGGCCTGCGAGCTGGCCCAGCGTGGCCGTGACCTGCCGCTGTCGTTCAACCGCAAGGAAGCCAAGGACCACGGTGAAGGCGGCCAGCTGATCGGCGCCGACATGAACGGCAAGCGCGTGCTGATCGTCGACGACGTGATCACTGCGGGTACCGCGATCCGCGAAGCGCTGGGCATCATCCGCGCCGCCGGTGGCACCCCGGCCGGCATCGTGGTGGCACTGGACCGCCAGGAGATCGCTTCGGAAACCGATCGCCGTTCGGCGGCACAGTCGGTGGCCGAAGAGGCCGGCATTCCGGTGATCGCCGTGGCGTCGCTGGCCGACCTGCTTGATTTCGCCTCCGGCAACCCGGAACTTGTGGGTTACCGGCAGCCGCTGGAAGCCTACCGGGCCCAGTACGGCGTCCGTTCGATCCGCTGACCGACCCAGGGGAAAGGTCATGTCCCGAGTTCCTGCTGTGCTCTTTGCCGGCCTGCTGCTGGCCGTGCCGTTCACCGTACCGGCGCAGTCGCGCGACAGCGGCAAGACGGAAAAGAAGCTGTACTGCTGGAACGAGGGCAAGGAGCGGATCTGCAGTGATTCGCTGCCGGCCGACGCGGTCAACCATGCCCGCGAGGAGTTCAACGCGAGGAGCGGCCTGCGCAATGCGCAGGTCCAGCGCGCGTTGACCGACGAAGAGCGCGCCGCCGCCAGCACGGAGGCGGCGCAGCAGCAGCTGGACCTGATGGCCGCGCAGACCCGCCAGCGCACCGAGCAGGCGATGCTGACCACCTATGGCAGCGAGGACGACCTGCGCCGGGTGTTCGCCGAGCGCCAGGAAGTGCTGGACAACAACCTGAAGACCGCCGAGTACAACGTCACCAGCCTGCGTGAGTCGCTGGTGGCGCTGCTGGCGGCCGCAGGTGACCGCGAACTGGTCGGTGGCAAGGTGGCCGACAAGCAGGCCGAGGCGATCCGCCAGCGGCACGTGCAACTGCAGTCGCAGCAACGGCTGCAAGCCGGGTTCCTGCAGCAGCAGCAGGCGTTGAAGGCCGAGATCGACAGCACCCTGCAGCGCTATCGCGAGCTGAAGGGGCTGGTGTCGGCGAGCCAGGCTCCGGCGGGCTGACCACGCTCCCGCCGCCGGGCATGGCCCGGCGCTACCCAGGGCCTGGTTACGGATTGGACCACGGAATTTATGCACTCTTTACGCGTCGGCCCGGTCCGGCGCGTAGTGCGTTTATGGGCGGCAGGACGACGATGACGGCCTGAGGTGGAGGGGTTCCACCAGGACGCTATTGCAATGTCCCCCTGGCTGTCGTTGTTGTGTGGCGTGCTGGTGCTGGTCGCCGCCGCCTATCTCCTTTATGTCGTGCTGCGGCCCGAGTCGTTCTGAGCGGAGCCGGCCATGACTGAGATGCTTGTGATTATTGCCGCCAGCCTGCTGCTGGCGTGGCCGCTGGGCCTGTACCTGGCCCGCGTGATGCGTGGCACTCCGATGAAGGTCGACGTGCTGTTCCACTGGATCGAGAAGCCGCTGTACAGGGTGTTCGGGGTCGATCCGTCGCGCTCGATGTCCTGGCGCGGCTACGTGCTGGCCTTCGTGCTGAGCAACGTGGTGGTCGCGGTACTGACCCAGGCGGTGTTCATGACCCAGGCCTGGCTGCCGCTGAATCCGGACCAGATCCCGAACATGCGCTGGGACACCGCGCTGCACACGATGATCTCGTTCCTGACCAACACCAACCAGCAGCACTATTCTGGCCAGGCGCAGCTGTCCTATCTCTCGCAGATGACCGGCATCACCGGCCTGCAGGTGGTGACGCCGATGATGGGCCTGGCGCTGGCAGTGGCGACGCTGCGGGCGTTGTTCTCGCGTGCGCCGCAGGCTGCGGTGGCGACGGGTACCGGCGATGACCGCCAGGTGGCGGTGGGCAACTACTACGTGGACGTGGTGCGCCTGTGCGTGCGCTTCCTGCTGCCGCTGTGCCTGGTGTGGACGCTGGTGCTGACCAGCCAGGGCGTGCCGTCGACGATGACCGGTGGGCCGCAGGCCACGCCGATCGACGCCAGCGCCGGCATGGCCGAACAGAAGCTGCCGCTGGGCCCGGTCGCGGCGATGGTCGCAGCCAAGCAGCTGGGCGCCAACGGTGGCGGCTGGTACGGGCCGAACAGCAGCTTCCCGCTGGAGAACCCGACCCCGCTGTCGAATGCGCTGGAAATCGTCGGCATCCTGCTGGTGCCGATGGCGGTGATCTTCATGATCGGTGCGTTCACCGGCCGACGTCGCTTCGGCGCCCTGGTGTTCAGCTGCATGCTGGGCATGTCGCTGCTTTCCACCGGCGCGATGATGTGGAGCGAAGGACATAGCGCCAGCGCCGCCACGCCGCTGCTGATGGAAGGCAAGGAAGTGCGCTTCGGCGCCGATGGCACCGCGCTGTGGGCGGCGGTGACCACCCAGGTCTCCAACGGCTCGGTGAACGGCATGCACGATTCGCTGGCACCGCTGAGTGGCGGCATCGCGATGGTCAACATGCTGGTCAGCGCGATCTGGGGCGGCATCGGCTGTGGCCTGCAGCAGTTCATCGTGTACCTGCTGCTGGGTGTGTTCCTGGCCGGGTTGATGACCGGGCGCACGCCGGAACTGTTCGGCCGCAAGCTGGAGACGCCACAGGTGCGCCTGCTGGCCCTGCTGGTGCTGCTGCAGCCGATCACCCTGCTGGTGTTCACTGCGATCACCCTGGCCGTACCCGGCCTGGCGGGCACCTCCAACCCCGGCTTCCATGGCATCAGCCAGGTCTTCTACGAGTACGTCTCGGCCTACGCCAACAACGGCTCGGGCTTCGAAGGGCTGGGTGACGCCACGCTGTGGTGGAACCTGAGCTGCTCGCTGGTACTGCTGCTGGGCCGCTTCCCGCTGCTGATCATTCCGCTGGTGGTGGCCGCACAGCTGGCTGCCAAGCGCCAGGCCCCGGAGTCTGCCGGCAGCCTGCAGATCGAAACCCCGACCTTCGCCCTGACCCTGGTCTCGGTGATCGTCATCCTGACCGTGCTGCAGTTCATGCCGGCGCTGGTACTCGGCCCGATCGCCGACCACCTGAGCCTGGGACTGCACTAAGGACACCCTGATGAGTACCCAAGCAAGCTCAACCCGTAATACCCATGCAGCGCGCCCTGCCCTGCTGGATGGCGCCGGCCTGCGCCGTGCGCTGGTCGAAGCGGTGCGCAAGCTGTCGCCGATGCATCTGGTGCGCAGCCCGGTGATGGCGGTGGTGATGGCCGGCACAATCGTCGCCGCGATCGTCACTCTGACCGGCAATGCGCCGCTGGGCTTCGGCCTGGCAGTGACCGTGATCCTGCTGGTGACCGTGCTGTTCGGCAACTTCGCCGAAGCGGTGGCCGAAGCGCGTGGCCGTGGCCAGGCCGCCTCGCTGCGGCGTGCCCGCCAGGACCTGGTGGCACGCCGGCTGGCGGCGCCGCAGCCGGGCGCCGCCGAAACCCAGGTGCCGGCCGCCGAACTGCGCCCGGGCGACCATGTGATCGTCAGCGCCGGTGAACTGGTGCCGGCCGATGGCGAGATCGTGCAGGGCCTGGCCACCATCAACGAAGCGGCGGTGACCGGCGAATCGGCACCGGTGCTGCGCGAGGCCGGTACCGACCGTTCCGGTGTGATCGGTGGCACCAAGGTGCTGTCCGACCAGATCATCGTGCGGGTGACCGCCGAGCCGGGCCACAGCTTCCTGGACCGGATGATCGCGCTGGTGGAAGGCGCCAACCGCCAGAAGACCCCGAACGAGATCGCGCTGACCCTGCTGCTGGCGGCGATGACGCTGACCTTCCTGGTGGTGGTGGCCACGTTGCCGGCCATTGGTGCCGCCGTCGGCGTCAAGGTCGATCCGCTGCTGCTGATCGCGCTGCTGGTGTGCCTGATCCCGACCACCATCGGCGGCCTGCTGCCGGCCATCGGCATCGCCGGCATGAACCGTGCGCTGGCCGCCAACGTGCTGGCCAAGTCGGGCAAGGCGGTGGAAGTGGCCGGCGACGTCGACGTGCTGCTGCTGGACAAGACCGGCACCATCACCTACGGCGACCGCCAGGCCAGCCACTTCCATCCGTTGGCCGGCATCGACGCCAGCCAGCTGCGCGAGGCGGCACTGCTGTCCTCGCTGGCCGACCCGACCCCGGAAGGCAAATCGATCGTGCGCCTGGCGCGCGAACAGGGCTGTGCCACCGCCGAACCGGACCACGCCGAGTACCTGGCGTTCAGTGCGCAGACCCGCATGTCCGGCGTGGATCTGGAACATGGGCGGCAGATCCGCAAGGGCGCCGCCGATGCGATCCGCACCCACGTGCAGGCGCTGGGCGGCAACGTGCCGGCGGAACTGGCCGGTCGCGTCGAACAGGTCGCACGCAACGGTGCCACCCCGCTGGTGGTGGCCGAGGGCCGCCACGTGCTGGGCGTGATCGAGCTGTCGGACGTGGTCAAGCACGGCATGCGCGAGAAGTTCGCGCAGCTGCGGGCGATGGGCATCCGCACGGTGATGATCACCGGCGACAACCCGCTGACCGCCGCCGCGATCGCTGCCGAGGCCGGCGTCGATGACTACATCGCCGAGGCGCGCCCGGAAGACAAGCTGGCACGCATCCGCCAGGAGCAGGCCGGTGGCCGCCTGGTGGCGATGGTCGGCGATGGCACCAATGACGCGCCAGCGCTGGCGCAGGCCGACATCGGTCTGGCGATGAACTCCGGTACGCAGGCGGCGAAGGAGGCCGGCAACATGGTCGACCTCGATTCGGACCCGGCCAAGCTGCTGGCGGTGGTGGAAGTGGGCAAGCAGCAGCTGATCACCCGCGGCGCGCTGACCACCTTCTCGCTGGCCAACGACGTCTCCAAGTACTTCGCGATCCTGCCGGCGCTGTTCGCCGCGGCCGTTCCGACCATGGCCGCCTTGAACGTGATGCAGCTGTCGAGCCCGCGCAACGCGGTGCTGGCAGCGCTGATCTTCAACGCTCTGGTGATTCCCGCCCTGATCCCGCTCGCCCTGCGTGGCGTGCGCTTCCGCCCGGCCACTGCAACCGCACTGCTGCGCCGGAACATGCTGGTGTACGGCCTCGGCGGCGTGCTGCTGCCGTTCGCAGCGATCAAGGCGATCGACCTTCTTCTTGTCCTGGTATTCGGCGCATGAACCGTACTGCTTCCACTTCATCTTCCCTTCCGCGCGAACAAAAGGCCGAGGCCCGCGTGGCCAGCCTGCAGGACGGCGCCAGCTGGCGCCCGGCGATCGGCCTGGGCCTGGCCACCCTGCTGCTGGCCGGTGCGGTCTACGCCGGTATCGCCACCGGTTTTGCCGGCCTGGCCTACCCGACCCAGGCCGAGGGCAGCCTGCTGCGCGATGGCAACGGCCAGGTACGCGGCTCGGCATGGTTGTCGCAGCCGTTCACCGGTGACGGCTACTTCCAGGCACGTCCGTCGGCAGCCAACTACGACCCCATGGCCGCGGCCGGTTCCAACATGGCGCGCAGCAACCCGGCCCTGGCCGAGCGTGTTGCCGCCAGCACGGCTACAGTGGCCGCGCGAAGGTGTCGCCCCGGCGCAGGTGCCAGCGGACCTGGTCACCCAGTCCGCCGGCGGCCTGGATCCGCAGCTGTCGCCGGCGGCGGCGCGCCTGCAGGTGGCACGCGTGGCACGTGCCCGTGGCCTGCCGGTGGAACGCGTGCAGGCGCTGGTGCAGGCGCATACCGAAGGTCGCCAGTGGGGCCTGTTCGGCCAGCCGCGGGTGAACGTGGTGACGCTGAACTTCGCGCTGGACCACGCGGCCAAGGCACCGTGATACCGACCTGCACCGGCTGCGCGCACAATGGCGGCCATGACAGCGGCACCCATGACTGATGCGCGTACCCGCCAGGCCGATGCCCTGGTCGAAGGCCTGCAACGCGAAGCCGGCGGCAAGCTGACTGTGTTCCTCGGTGCGGCGCCGGGCGTGGGCAAGACCTACACCATGCTGACCCGCGCACAGGAACAGCTGCGCCGCGGTGTCGACCTGGTGGTGGGCCTGGTGGAAACCCACGGCCGCGCCGATACCCAGGCGCTGCTGGAGGGCCTGCCACAGCTGCCGCTGAAGGCAGTGGCCTATCACGGCCACATCCTGCAGGAGATGGATCTGGATGCCGTGCTCGCACGGCATCCGGCGCTGGTACTGGTGGACGAACTGGCCCACCGCAATGCGCCGGGCAGCCGCCATGAGCGGCGCTGGCAGGATGTGATGGAGCTGCTGGACGCCGGCATCGACGTCTGGACCACGGTCAACATCCAGCACCTGGAAAGCCTCAACGACGTGGTGATGCGGATCACCGGCGTACGCGTGAGCGAGACCGTGCCGGACGGCGTGCTCGACCGCCTGCATGACATCGTGCTGGTCGACCTGCCGCCACGCGAACTGATCGCGCGCCTGCAGCAGGGCAAGGTCTATGTGCCCGAACAGGCCGCGCAGGCGCTGCAGGCGTTCTTCTCGCCGGCCAACCTGACCGCACTGCGCGAACTTGCAATGCAGGAGGCCGCCGATCGCGTCGACAGCAGCCTGCGTGAGGCACGCGCTGCCCGTGGCGAGAGCAACCTGCCGCTGCGCCGCGGCGTGCTGGTGGCGATCGACGGCGGCGGCCAGAGTGAATACCTGGTGCGCGTGGCGCGACGCATCGCCGAACGCCGCGACGCACCATGGACCGTGGTGACCGTGCAGGGACGACGCCAGGACGAGGCGACCCAGCGCGAGATCGATGCGGCCTTCGCCCTGGCACGGCGGCTGGGCGGCGACGCCGAGCTGTTGCACGGATCGAGCATCGCCGACGCCCTGCTCGACCACGCCGCGCACAACGGCGTGTCCACCCTGGTGCTGGGGCGGACCCGCGAGCGCCCGCTGGCGCGGATGTTCAACCGAACGTTGACCCAGCAGCTGATCCAGCGCGGCGCGCATTACGAGATCACCATCATCAGCACGCCGCAGGCACGTGCGCGCTCGCGCCGCGAGGGCCTGCTGCCGCCGGTGCGCGGCATCAGCTACGAACCGGCGCAGGCACTGATCGCCACCGCGTTGGCCTGTGCGGTGGCATGGCTGGCCGAACGCTGGGTGGGCATGGCCGATCTGTCGATGGTGTTCATCGTGGCGGTGGTGCTGGTCGCTGCGCGCACGCGCCAGCGTGGCGGTGATGGCGGCGATCCTGTGCTTCCTCGCCTACAACTTCCTGTTCATCGCGCCGCGCTTCACCTTCGCCATCGGTGCACGCCAGGGCGTGATCACCGTGTTCCTGTTCCTGGCCGCGGCACTGGTGGCCGGGCGCCTGGCCTCGCGCCTGCGCATGCAGGTGATCGCGCTGCGCGCGGCCAATCGCCATGCGCGTGCGCGCCAGCAGCTGGGCCGCCAACTGGCCAGTGCCGCCGGCAACGGCGAGGTGGCGCAGGCGGGTCGGCATGCACTGGAACAGGCCATGGACGTGCCGGCGTGGCTGCGGATCGGCGCCGATACCGCAACCGGTGGCCGCAGCCAGCCCGGCGACACCGACCTGGCCGCCGCCGACTGGGCGCTGCGCCATGGCCAGCCCAGTGGCCGCTTCACCGACACCCTGGCCGGCGCGCAGTGGTGGTTCCTGCCGTTGCTGGATGGCGAGGACCGCGCGATCGGCGTGGCCGGCCTGTACCTGCCCGGCGCACAGGCGCGCCTGCTGCCCGAACAACGGCAGCTGGCCGAAGCAATGGTCGATGACATCGCGCAGGCCGCGCTGCGCACGCGGCTGGTGGCCGAACTGGAGCAGGCGCACGTCAGCAACGAGACCGAGCGACTGCGCTCGGCGCTGCTCTCTTCGGTGTCGCACGACCTGCGCTCGCCACTGGCGGCGATGATCGGCTCGGCCGACAGCCTGGCCAGCTATGGTGCGGCAATGGATACGGCCGATCGCCGTGCCCTGCTCGACACCATCCTGGTCGAGGGCGAACGGCTGGACCGCTACATCCAGAACCTGCTGGACATGACCCGCCTCGGCCACGAGGGATTGAAGATCAACCGCGACTGGATCGGCGTGGACGAACTGATCGGCTCGGCCGCACGGCGCCTGCAGCGCTACCAGCCGAAGGTGCGGCTGGAGCTGGACATTCCGGCCACGCTGGCGCCGATCTGGGTACACCCGGCGCTGGTCGAACAGGCGGTGTTCAACGTGATGGAAAACGCGGCCAAGTTCTCACCGCCGGATGCGGCCGTGCAGGTGCAGGCGCGCGAACTGGACGGCCAGCTGCGCATCGACGTGATCGATGCCGGCCCCGGCATTCCCGACGACGAGCGTGCGCGCATCTTCGACATGTTCTACAGCGTGGAGCGCGGTGACCGTGGCCGCCATGGCACCGGCCTGGGCCTGACCATCTGCCAGGGCATGATCGGCGCACATGGCGGCAGCGTGCAGGCGCTGCCCGGACGCGACGGTCGCGGTACCCTGATCCGCATCACCCTGCCCCTGCTCAAGCCAGCCTCCCACGATGAGCCCGACCCCGATTGATGCCAGCGTGCCGGCCGCGCGCGTGCTGGTGATCGATGATGAAACCCAGATCCGCCGGTTCCTGGACATCAGCCTGCGCGCGCAGGGCTACCAGGTGCGGCAGGCCGCCACCGGCCAGGAAGGCCTGCAGCTGGCCGCCAGCGAGGACATGGATCTGGTGATCCTGGATATCGGCCTGCCGGACATGGAAGGCCACGAGGTGCTGGAACAACTGCGGCAGTGGAGCCAGGTGCCGGTGATCATGCTGACCGTGCGTGCCGGCGAGGCGGAGAAGGTGCGTGCGCTGGATACCGGCGCGAATGACTACGTGACCAAGCCGTTCGGCACGCAGGAGCTGATGGCGCGGGTGCGGGCGCTGCTGCGCACGCGCAGCGTGCCCAGTGATGGCACGCCGCCGGTATTCGACGACGGCCACCTGCATGTGGACCTGGTCCGCCGTGAAGTGGCGCTGGATGGCGAGCCGGTAGCGTTGACCCGCAAGGAGTACGCGCTGCTGTCGCTGCTGCTACGCAACGCCGGGCGGGTGGTGACCCAGCCCCAGATCCTGCAGGAGATCTGGGGCCCGACCCACCAGCACGACACCCATTACCTGCGCATCCTGGTCGGCAAGCTGCGGCACAAGCTGGGTGATTCAGCGCTGGATTCGCGCTACCTGTTCACCGAACCGGGCGTGGGCTTGCGGTTCAAGGGGTAGTGCCGGCCGCTGGCCGGCAACCTCCTGAACCCCAGAACCATCCTGTGGTTGCCGGCCAGCGGCCGGCACTACCCGATCGATCCAATCCCGATCAATCAGAACCCCAGCGGGGTGTCGCCCAGCACCGGTTGCAACTGGCTGCGGAACAGCGCCTGGATGCGTTCCAGTGCCGCCTCGTCATTGCCTTCGAAACGCAGCACCAGCACCGGCGTGGTGTTGGAGGCGCGCACCAGGCCCCAGCCATCGGGGAAGTCCACGCGCAGGCCGTCGATGGTCGACAACCGACCGCCCACATACGGGTTGTCCGGCGACTGCGCCGCCGCCACCAGCATCGCCACCAGCGCATGCGGCGTGCCTTCGGCCACCGGCACCTTCAGCTCCGGCGTGGCCACCATCTCCGGCAGCTCTGCCAGTACCTCGTCCGGAGTCTCCTCGCGCTGGGCCAGGATCTCCAGCAGGCGCGCAGTCGCATACAGGCCATCGTCGAAACCGAACCAGCGCTCCTTGAAGAAGAAGTGGCCGCTCATCTCGCCAGCCAGCTCGGCATCGGTCTCGCGCATCTTCGACTTCATCAGCGAATGCCCGGTCTTCCACATCAGCGGGCTGCCACCATTGCGCAGCACGTGGTCGGACAGCTTGCCGGTGCACTTCACGTCGTAGATCACCATCGCGCCCGGATTGCGCATCAGCACGTCGGCGGCGAACAGCATCAGCAGGCGGTCGGCATAGATGATCTTTCCTTCGCCGGTGACCACGCCCAGGCGGTCACCGTCGCCATCGAAGGCGACGCCGAGATCGGCACCGAAGCGCTTCACCGTCTGCACCAGGTCTTCCAGGTTGGCCGGCTCGCTGGGGTCGGGATGATGGTTGGGGAAGGTACCGTCGACATCGCAGTACAGCGGGATGACTTCCGCACCGATCGCTTCCAGCAGCTGCGGCGCGAGCGCGCCGGCCACGCCGTTGCCGGCATCGGCCACGACCTTCAATGGGCGGTCCAGCTGCACGTCGTCGGCAATGCGCTGGATGTAGTCGGCGCTGACATCGCGCTGCTGGTAATCGCCCGGCTCGGCGGCCTGTACCAACCGGCCTTCAATGATGCGCTGGTAGAGATCGGTGATGGCATCGCCGGACAGCGTCTCGCCGCCGATGACCACCTTGAAACCGTTGTACTCGGGCGGGTTGTGGCTGCCGGTGACCGCCACGCAGGTGCCGGTACGCAGATGGAAGGCGGCGTAGTACACGACCGGGGTCGGTGCCAGGCCGATGTCGATCACCGCGCAACCGGCGCGCCTCAGGCCCTCGGCCAACCCTGCGGCCAGTTCCGGGCCGGACAGGCGGCCGTCGCGGCCGATCACCACCTCACGCAGGCCCTGCTCCAGGGCCACGGTGCCGATGGCCTGGCCGATCAGCGCCGCCGTTTTCGGCGTCAGTTCACTGCCAACCACGCCGCGGATGTCGTAGGCGCGGAAGATACCGGCCGCCAGTTCCTCGGCCGGAACCGGTGGCGGGGGCGGCGGTGCACTTTCAGTTGTGCTGGCCTCGGCCACCGGCGGCGGCGCCATCTGCAGGCTCTCGCTCAGGGTCGGGCCATGATCGGCTTCCGCCACGGTCGCCCGGCGCGGCAGCGGCAGCGACTTCGGCAGGCGGCCGCGCCCCACCACCAGCAGCACGGCGATGAACGCCAGCAGCAGCGCAACGATGGCGCTGGCCAGCGAACCCAGGCCCAGCGGACCAGGTTCGACATTGGGTACCGCGGCCACCAGCCGCAACGGCGTCCCCGGAATCGGCCGCGCCAATGCCTCGGCGCTTTCGGCCAGGCCGGCATCGCCCTGGGCGACGAGGTCATGCGCGCCCTGGCGCAGGCCAAGGAAACCGGCCGATGGCGCACTCACCTGGTCCAGCGGTGAGGTCAGCCGCAGCAATGGCTGGCGCACGTAGAGCACCGCCGGGCCGAGACTGCCCAGTTGAACCGGCGCTGCCAGGCCCAGGCGATTGCCACCGCCATCGCGGACCACGCGCAGGCTGGGCTTGCCTTCGGCCAATGCCGCTTCCAGCAGCGCCAATCGGGCATAGCCAAAGGCGGCCGGGTCGGCGTAGGCGTTGGCCAGATCGGCCGTCAGTACCTCGGCGTGCTCGACGCCGGTCCAGCTCTCGCGGACCGCGAGTGCCGCCGCAGCGGCATCACCGGCCTGCAGCGCCTGCTGCACGCGCTCGTTCTTCAGCTGCTGCTGCAGCTGCTTCAGCTGGCCGGCAGCGGCCTCCTGCAGGCCCTGCACGGCCTGGTCACGTGCAGCTTCCAGCGCCTGGCCGTTGGCCTCCTGGCGCCATTGCTGCACTGCGCTCCATCCGAACCAGCCGGCCAGCAGGATCAGCAGCACCCCCAGTAGTGGCGCACTGCGTCCCAACGACCGTCCCCGCTGTCCTTCCCCGATGCCGCTCATCGATGTCCCCTGTCAACGCACCCCGGTATGGCCGAATCCACCCGTTCCCCGCACGCTGTCGGTGAAAGTATCCACCACCTGCAGGCTGACGCGGGCAATCGGCACGATCACCAGCTGCGCGATGCGATCGCCCGGCTCGATGGTGAAGGCCTCGCGGCCACGGTTCCAGACGCTGATCAGCAGCGGGCCCTGGTAATCGGCATCGATCAGGCCGGTGCCGTTGCCGAGCACGATGCCGTGGCGATGGCCCAGCCCCGAGCGCGGCAGGATCACCGCGCACAGGTGCGGATCGGCGATGTGGATGGCCAGGCCGCTGGGCACCAGCGCGGTGTCGCCCGGCTGCAGGGTCAGCGCGGTATCCAGCGCCGCGCGCAGGTCCATGCCGGCGCTGGCCTCGGTTGCGTAGGCCGGCAGTGGCCAGCTGTCGCCGAAACGCGGGTCGAGCAGCTTGACCTGCAGCGGTAGGGAAGTGAAAGCCTGGGTCATGCCTGGAGTCTCCGCGCGATCAGCGCCAGCAGTTGTTCGGCCAGCTCACGCTTGGAGGTGGCCGGGAATACCTGTTCACCGTCCTGCCAGAAGGCCGTGGCGGCATTGTTGTCGCTCTCGAAACCGCCACCGCTGATGCCGACCTGGTTGGCGATCACCAGGTCGAGGCGCTTGTCGACCAGCTTGCCACGCGCGTATTTCTCCACGTCGTGGGTCTCGGCGGCGAAGCCGACCACCAGCTTCAGCGACTGGGTCTGCGCGGCGACTTCGGCAAGGATGTCCGGCGTGCGCACCAGCTCGATCACCAGCGACTGGCTGTCGGCGGTCTTCTTCAGCTTCTGCTGGGCCACCTGGCGCGGTGTGTAGTCGGACACCGCTGCGGCACCAATATAGATGTCGGCCGGCAGCGACTTCAGCACGGCATCGCGCATCTGCGCAGCCGAGCGCACGTCGACGCGCTGCACGCCGGGCGGCGTCGGCAGCTGTACCGGGCCGCTGACCAGCACCACCTGGGCGCCCATCGTCGCGGCGGCCGCGGCCAGGGCAAAGCCCATCTTGCCGCTGCTGCGGTTGCCGACGTAGCGCACCGGATCGATGTCTTCATAGGTCGGGCCAGCGCTGATCAGCAGGCGAAGGCCCTGCAGCGCGCGGGTTTCCGGTGCGACAACCGCCGCTGCAGCACCGCCATTGGCAGCCAGCGCGGCAACGATGTCGCCCGGTTCGGCCAGACGGCCGGGACCGGATTCGCCTTCGGCCAGCGGACCGTCGACCGGGCCGATCACCTGCGCGCCGCGCTGGCGCAGCAGGGCGATGTTGGCCTGGGTGGCCGGATGCAGCCACATGCGGTGGTTCATCGCCGGGCAGATCGTCAGCGGCGCGGTACTGGCCAGGCACAGGGTGCTGACCAGATCATCGGCGTGGCCCTGGGCCAGCCGGGCCAGCAGATCGGCGGTTCCCGGGGCAACCACGATGCGGTCGGCCCAGCGCGCCAGCTCGATGTGGCCCATGGCCTGTTCGGCGGCGCTGTCCCACAGCGTGGTGCGGGTGGGCTGCCCGGACAGGGCCTGGAAACTGAGCGGAGTGACGAACTGCTGGGCACCGGCGGTCATCGCCACCTGCACCTGGGCACCGGCGTCGCGCAGGCGACGCACCAGTTCCAGGGCCTTGTAGGCCGCGATCCCGCCTCCGACGCACAACAGCAGTTTCTGACCTTCCAGCGCGCGGGCCTGCGCGGGGGAAGCGTTGGGGGAGTCAGCCACCTGGAATTCCTGTGCAAACGAGGGCGCTAGCTTACCCGATGGTCGGTAATGTCCCGGTGCAGGGTGCACATAGCGGACAGCTATCAGTAGATGGAGCGCGCTGCGCCTGACCCTGGGTTAGCCGGGCATCGGTTTCGGACCTTTCCTATACCTCTGCGGGTCTGCGCTTTTGCAGAATCAGGCATTGGCTGCCGTCTGCCGTGGCCTGTTCGACCTTCGAGGAGCCTCGTGCATCCACGCATCATCATTGCCGACGACCATCCCGTGGTCCTGCATGGCATCCGTATCGTGCTGCAGACCCACCTGATGGACATCGTCGGCAGTGCACGTGACGGCGCCCAGCTGCTGGAGCTGGTGGACCACCACGACTGCGATGCGGTGCTGACCGACCTGTCGATGCCGGGTGACGGCCCGGACGGTCCAGAGCTGATCGACGCGCTGCGCGTGCGTCACCCCAGGCTGCCGGTGGTGGTGCTGACCGGCGCCCGCCATCCCGGGCTGCTGGACGGACTGCTGCGCGAGGGCATCAGTGGGCTGGTCGACAAATGCGCCGATTTCGCCGAACTGCCGCAGGCACTGAACGCCGCACTGGCCGGGCAGGTCTTCGTCTCCCAGCAGCTGCGCCACCACCTGCAGGCGCGCGACCTGCTGTTTCCACGCGAACCGTCGCCGCTGTCGGCGCGGGAACAGGAAGTGCTGGATCTGCTGGCGACCGGGCTCAGCGTGAATGCCGTCGCCGAACGCTGCGGGCGCAGCCCGAAGACCATCAGCCGGCAGAAGGCCGAAGCCAAGCGCAAGCTGGG
Source organism: Stenotrophomonas sp. 93052_Sma (assembly GCF_056481145.1). Lineage (NCBI taxonomy): Bacteria > Pseudomonadati > Pseudomonadota > Gammaproteobacteria > Lysobacterales > Lysobacteraceae > Stenotrophomonas > Stenotrophomonas sp. 93052_Sma. The sequence goes on along the minus strand of NZ_CM151134.1, from coordinate 369,766 downwards.
CCTGCAGAACAACCAGGAACTGTTCGACTATCTGCAGACCCGACGCGGGTGAGGCATCGTCCGACCCGGTGCTGCGGTATGCACCGATGGGAGCCGTCACGCAGGCTGGCGATGATGCAGGCATGCCCATCCATGACTGGCCCGAACAGGAACGCCCCCGCGAGAAGCTGATCGCGCGCGGGCCCACGGCACTTTCCGACGCCGAACTGCTGGCCCTGTTTCTCGGCTCCGGGTTCGGTGGCCGCGATGCCGTGCAGACCGCGCGCGACCTGCTGCAGGCGCACGGCCCGTTGCGGGTGCTGCTGGACCGCCCCGCGCGTGACCTGGCCCGCCTGCCCGGGCTCGGCCCGGCGCGCAGCTGTACGCTGGCTGCCGGGCTGGAACTGGCCCACCGCTACCTGGCTGCCGAGCTGGAACACGGCGAAGCGGTCGGCAACAACCCGGCCGCGGTCGGCCGCTATCTGCAGCACCGCCTGCGCGGGCAGGCCCGGGAGATCTTCATGGCCCTGTTCCTGGACAACCGGCACCGCCTGATCGCCTGCGAGGAGCTGTTCCACGGCACCATCAACGCCGCACCGGTCTACCCCCGCGAAGTGGTGCGGCGCGCCCTGCTGCACAACGCGGCGGCGGTGATCCTCAGCCACAACCACCCTTCCGGCGACCCGGAACCCTCCAGCGCCGATACCCGCATCACCGACGAACTGCAGCAGGCACTGGCGATGGTGGACGTGCGCCTGCTGGACCACTTCGTGGTCGGTGAGGGCCGCCCCGTTTCGTTTGCTGAACGAGGCCTGCTGTCGCCGCCCCAGCCCCGCCTGTTCGGCTGAGCGCCCGCCCTCCGGGCGCCATCGGTCGCCCCCACAGGCAGGTTTCGGTCAGCGTGGCCGCTGGTATCTGCGCTAAAATGGGCGATTCCGCCGCTCATTCTCACAGCAGGCCTCGTGAAAAATCTCCTCCGCGCCCTGATCAGCCAAGGCATCGAAGCCTTGCGCGCCAATGGCACCCTGCCCGCCGACTCCCTGCCGCCGGACTTCGTGGTCGAGCGCCCGAAGACCCGTGACCACGGCGACTTCGCCACCAATGCCGCGATGCTGCTGGCCAAGGCCGCGCGCAGCAATCCGCGCGCACTGGCACAGGCGCTGGTCGAGGCACTGCCGCGCAGCGAGGACGTCAGCAAGGTCGAGATCGCCGGCCCCGGCTTCATCAATTTCCACCTGGCGCCGGCCGCGTACCAGCGTGAAGCCGCGTCGGTCATCAAGGAAGCCCACGACTACGGCCGCAACCTGTCCGGCAATGGCCGCACGGTGGGCGTGGAGTACGTGTCGGCCAACCCGACCGGCCCGCTGCATGTCGGCCATGGCCGCGCGGCGGCGATCGGCGACTGCGTGGCGCGTGTGCTCGACGCCAACGGCTGGAACGCCAAGCGTGAGTTCTACTACAACGACGCCGGCGTGCAGATCGAGAACCTGGCGCTGTCCACCCAGGCGCGGATCAAGGGCATCGCGCCGGACCAGGACGGCTGGCCGGAAGGCGGCTACCGCGGTGAATACATCGCCGACGTCGCCCGCGCCTACATGGCCGGCGCCAGCGTCGATCTGGAAGGCAGCACCGTGGTCGGCGCCAAGGACCCGGACGACATGCAGGCGATCCGTCGCTTCGCCGTGGCCTACCTGCGCAACGAGCAGAATCTGGACCTGGCCGCGTTCGGCGTCGACTTCGACATCTATTTCCTGGAAAGCTCGCTGTACGCCGACGGCAAAGTCGCCGAAGCGGTCGCCAAGCTGCAGGCCTCGGGTCATACCTATGAAGAAGGTGGCGCGCTGTGGCTGCGCAGCACCGACTTCGGTGACGACAAGGACCGCGTGATGCGCAAGTCCGACGGCACCTTCACCTACTTCGTGCCGGACGTGGCCTACCACCTGTCCAAGTGGCAGCGCGGCTACGAGCGCGCGATCACCGAGCTCGGCGCCGATCACCATGGTTCGCTGGCACGCGTGCGCGCCGGCCTGCAGGCGATGGAAGTGGGCATCCCGCAGGGCTGGCCGGAGTACGTGCTGCACCAGATGGTCACCGTCATGCGTGGCGGCGAGGAAGTGAAGCTGTCCAAGCGTGCCGGCAGCTACTTCACCCTGCGCGACCTGATCGAGGAGGCCGGCCGCGATGCCACCCGTTGGTTCCTGATCGCGCGCAAGCCCGATTCGCAGCTGACCTTCGACATCGACCTGGCCCGCCAGCAGAGCAACGACAACCCGGTCTTCTACGTGCAGTACGCGCACGCCCGCGTCTGCAGCCTGCTGCGCCAGGCACAGGAGAAGGGCCTGGTGTACGAACAGGGCAATGGCCTGGCCAACCTCGGCCGCCTGGCCGACGACGCCTCGCTGCTGCTGATGAACGAGATCTCGCGGTACCCGGAAGTGGTGGAGGCGGCCGGCGTGGCGCTGGAACCGCATCTGGTGGCGCAGTACCTGCGTGAATTGGCGCACGCGTTCCACACGTGGTATCACGGGACGCCGGTACTGGTGGAAGACGCTGCGGATCGCAACGCCAAGCTGACCCTGGCCTGCGCCGCGCGCCAGGTGCTGGCCAACGGCCTCGAACTCCTGGGCGTCAGCGCCCCGGAAAAAATGTAAGCATCAGGAGACGCAGTACACATGGCAGCACGACGCGGCAAAAACCAGGCACGACGCAACAGCAGCAGCCAGGGCACACCCGGATGGGTGTGGCTGGTCGCTGGCGTGGCGATTGCGGCCGTGGTGTTCCTGGCGGCGCCGAACCTGTTCAAGGGCGAAGGCGATGGCTTCCTTCGCGCCGGTCCGCAGCCGAACCCGAACGCGCAGCCTGCCCCGGTCGCTGATGCCGACAGCGATGTCGGCACCCAGCCGGCCGCGCAGCCGGCCACGCCGAAGCCGGCCGAACCGGAAAAGCCGGCCGCCACCCAGTACGACTTCTACACCCTGCTGCCGGGCAAGGAAGTTGAAATGTCCGACGCCGAACTGGCCGCCAGCGCGCGTGCCGAGGACCAGCGCCGGGCCAAGGCCGAAGCGCAGCGGCGCAGGCGGCACTGGAAGGCAAGCCGGTTCCGCCGCCAGCGGCTACCGCGCCCGCACCGACGGCAACCGCCAGCGTGGCCAGCACCGCACCGGTGACCGCCACCAGCCGTCCGCTGCCGGCACCGCTGAGCGAACGACCGGCTGCGGCAACGCCTCCGGCCAGCACGCCGACGGCGTCGACCAGCACCGCCGCCGCCACTCCGGCAGCGCGTGCGGAAACCGCGCCGACCGCGGCCACTACCGCAGGCGCTGCGGCACCGGCTGCCGCTGACAATGCCCGCTACATCCTGCAGGCGGGTGCGTTCGGTGCCTCCGGCGATGCCGAAGCGACCAAGGCCAAGCTGGCGATGATGGGCCTGGCGGCACGCGTGGAATCGGCGCAGATCAACGGCAAGACCGTGTACCGCGTGCGCATGGGGCCGTATGGCAGTGCAGGTGAACTGTCTGAAGCCAAGCAGAAGCTGGATGGCACCGGCCTGCAGGCGATGGCGATCAAGGCACAGTGAGTCTGCCGAAGTGAATGAAAAGCCGGGCACAGCCCGGCTTTTTTTTGTCTGTGTAGAGTCGAGATCCTATGTTCGTGGTCAAGCCTGCTGGAAGCAGGCTTGACCCACCTTCAGCATGGCCGGATCGAAGTCCCGGCCGCTTTTGAAGACACCCCAGGCGATCCTGGCCAGCTTTCTGGCCAGGATGTTGAAGACGGCGGTGCTGGGGTGACCGCGTTTTGACAGCTCGTCGTAGAGCGGTTGCCCCCGACGACACCGCTTGAGCCCCATGGCGGCCATGTAGAGCATCTGGCGCAGCACTGGCGCGCCCTGTTTGGACAGCCGACGCCGTCCCGTTCTGCCGCCAGACTCGTTAGGCCGGGGATCCAGGCCGGTGCAGGCGATCCACGCGTTGGCGTTGGCCAACGGCCAGCGCGTCATGTAGTAAATCAGGTGAGCGGCGACGGCGGGGCCGATACCAGGGATGGTCAACAGGCGCTTGTAGAGCGTGCCATGCTCTCCATCGCGACCCAAGCGCTGCAGTTCGCTTTCCAGCTCGGACAGCGTCCCAGCCAGAGCGCAGAACAGATCTGACAGCTCCCCGGGGGCACTTTTGCTTACCCCGAAGGATTGCTCCAGGCGCGCGTGTCTTTACCAGCGTCTGCCGCTTGCGCAGCAAATCGTGCATCTGCTGCTGCTCATCGGTACGCGGTACGTATTCACGCAGGCGATCGTTCTCCTTCTTCACGTACCGGGCGATCGCTTCGGCGTCCATGGCGTCCGTCTTGCCACGCGAGCCCGTCGCCCGGCCGTAGTGCTTGATCAGACGTGGATTGATCACATAGACAACGTGGCCTGCCTGGCCAGCCATCCGAGCCAACAACTCGTAGTACCGCCCCGTCGCCTCCATGCCAATCCGGCATCGCTGGGGCAAGGTGTTGAGCCACTGGGCTATGCCGGCCCGGGTGTTGGCGATCCTGTCGCCGGCCTTGCGGTCGGCCACTGCCGGTACGAACTCCTTGGAGTCCACGTCCACGCCAATATCGAGAGAATCAGACATTTGTACGGCTCCCAGCTATCTTTAAGGGGCTGGGGTGGTACCGCACCGACGTTAGCTTGCCTACATCGACGATCCCCTTTGGGGGCCGTACGATCCTTTATCGACGTTCGTGTGCGGGATGGGGATCGCTCGACTCGTCTGTCGGCTAGTATCCGCAGATGCATGCTTGACGGTCCCTCCACCCTGGCTCCTACATACCGCGTAGGAGCCGGGAGGAACATACAAGCTTGCTCGACTGCCGTTCAAAGCAGTCGAGCAAGCTCGACTCTACAAAGGGCGAAGAGCAGTCGAGCATGGCTCGACTCTACAAATGACCGTCAGCCTTCGCGGGCGACCTGGAAACCGGCGAAGGACTGGCTGACCGGCATCAGTTCCAGGCGATTGATGTTCAGGTGCGGCGGCAGGCTGGCCACCCAGAAGATCTGTTCGGCGATGTCTTCGGCGGTCATCGGGTTGGCGCCGGTATAGAGCTTGTCCGACGCCGCCTGGTCGCCATGGGTACGCACCACGGTGAACTCGGTTTCGGCCATGCCCGGCTCGATCGTGGTCACGCGCACGCCGGTGCCGTGCAGGTCCGAACGCAGGCCGAGCGAGAACTGGCTGACGAAGGCCTTGGTGCCACCGTAGGCATTGCCGCCCGGGTACGGGTAGACGCCGGCCACCGACGAAATGTTGATGATTGCGCCCTTGCGCTCCACCAGCTGCGGCAGCAGGCGGTGGGTCAGGGTCACCAGCGCGGTGATGTTGGTGTCGATCATCGTGGTCCAGTCCGACAACTTGGCGCTCTGTGCCGGCGCAGTGCCCTGCGCCAGGCCGGCGTTGTTGACCAGCAGATCGATCTCGCCGAAGGCCGGCGGCAGTGCCAGCAGCGCCGCTTCCATCGCCACCGGATCGCGGATGTCGAAGGCGGCGGCATGCACCACGTCCTTGCCGTAGCGCTCGACCAGCGGCTGCAGGCGTTCGCCGCGGCGGCCGGTGGCGATCACCTTCCAGCCCGCCTGGGCGAAGCGGTGGACGGCGGCGGCGCCGAAGCCGGACGTGGCGCCGGTAATCAGGACAGTGCGGGTCATCAGGCAACTCCAGGGGGAAAAACCAGACCCCCATTCTGGCACCGTCGGCCGGGGGTTGCGTTGCCTGATCGGCCAGATCCGGCCCCACCTGTCGGGGTGACCGGTACAATTGGGCCCATGATCAACAACGATGTCCTGCGCAGCGTGCGCTACTCCCTGGACCTGGGCGACCACCACGTGGTGACCCTGTGCCAGATGGCCGACCCGGCCTTCGCCGTGGATCCGGAACAGGTGAAAGCCTGGCTGCGCCGCGAGGACGAAGCCGGTTTCGAAGCGATGAGCGACAGCGCGCTGGCGCACTTCCTCGACGGCCTGATCGTGCACCTGCGCGGTCGCGATGAGAGCCAGCCTCAGCGTGCGGTGGAAACCCGCATCGACAACAACCTGGTGCTGAAGAAGCTGCGCGTCGCCTTCCAGCTGCGCGACGTCGATCTGATGGAGATCTTCGCCAGCGCCGGCTTCAACGTCTCCAAGTCGGAAGTGGGCGCCTTGTTCCGCCAGCCCGGGCACACTAACTACCGGCGCTGCCTGGACCAGATGCTGCGCAATTTCCTCAAGGGCCTGAGCCTGCGCCTGCGCGGCTGAGCACGGCCTCGACGAACGCCCGCGCCGCCGGTGTCGGCAGTCGCTGCCAGACCAGGTGCACGCGGCGGGTCGGGGTCGGCTGCAGCGGAATCTGTACCACCCCCTGGAACCCGTCGGCGATCAACGCTGGCACGATGCCAACCGCCAGCCCATGGCGGACGAAGCGCTCGATCAGTTCCATCAGATTGACCTCGAAGCGCACCGTGTGCGGCAGGCCAGCGGCAGCGAAGGCATCGTCGGTCTGCCGCCGCGCACCGGTGCCGCGCGGAAAGTCGACCAGCGCCTCGTCCTGCAGTTCGGTCAATGGCAGCCGCTTGCGGCGGGCCAAGCGGTGCGACGGCGCCAGCACCGCCACCAGGTCTTCTTCCTGCAGCATCTGGTGGCAGACCCCGTCCAGCCCTGCCGACGGCGCCAATCCGACCAGCGCCACGTCCAGCTCTCGCGACTGCACCTGCGCGATCAGGTCCTCGCTCTTGTCGACCCGCAGCTGGAACTCCACCTGCGGGTGCGCCTGCTGGAAGGCCGCCAGCATCGCCACCACATCGATGTCGGTCAGCGAGGAGATCTGCCCGATCGCCAGCAGGCCACGCACCTCGCCAGTGACGGCGGCCACGTCGGCGCGCAGGTGGCGCAGGCTGGCCAGCACCTGGCGTGCATGCACCAGCAGCGCCTCGCCGGCGGCGGTGGCCCGCACCTGGCGCGGCAGGCGCTCGAACAGCGTTGTGCCCAGTTCCTGCTCAAGATGGGCGATCTGGTGACTGAGCGCGGACTGCACCACGTGGCAGCGCTCGGCGGCGCGGGTGAAGTTGCCCTCCTCGGCCAGGGCGACGGCGAACTCGAGCTGCTTGAGATTCACGCAACCATCTCATTTTCAGATGACAGAGATGATGATGATTCATTTCCATCATGACTGCAGCAGGCGGACACTGTGCTCCCCCGCTTCCTCGAACACCGCGTGAGTCCGTCCCTTCCCCCTCTGCACCGCTGGCAGGTGCTGCTGATGTCGGTGGCTACCGGCGTGGCCGTGGCCAGCAACTACTATGCGCAGCCGCTGCTGCACACCATCGCCGATGCCTTCGGTGTGCCGTTCGGCCAGGTCGGCATGGTGGTCACCGCCGCACAGCTGAGCTATGCCGCCGGACTGATCCTGCTGGTGCCGCTGGGTGACCTGTTCGAACGCCGCCGCCTGATCGTGGTGATGAGCCTGCTGTCCGCCGGCGGGCTGGTGATCAGTGCCTGTGCGCCGTCGCTGGCCTGGCTGCTGGTGGGTACCGCGATCACCGGCCTGTTCTCGGTGGTGGCACAGGTACTGGTGCCGTTCGCGGCCACGCTGGCCGCACCGGAACATCGTGGCCGCGTGGTCGGCACATTGATGAGTGGCTTGCTGCTGGGCATCCTGCTGGCGCGCACCGTGGCCGGACTGCTTTCCAGCCTGGGCGACTGGCGCCTGGTGTATGCCATCGCCGCCGGCACCCTGGTGCTGGCCGCGCTGGCGCTGCAGCGCGGCCTGCCGCGATTCCACCACAGCGCCGGCCTCGGTTATTTCGCATTGCTGCGCTCGATCGGCGTGCTGTTCGTGCAGGAGCCGGTGCTGCGCCAGCGCACCCTGCTGGGCGCCTGCAGCTTCGCCATGTTCGCGATCTTCTGGACCCCGCTCGCGTTCCTGCTGGCGCAGCCACCTTACGCCTACAGCGACGCTACCATCGGCCTGTTCGGGCTGGTCGGTGCCGCCGGCACGCTGGCTGCGGGCCTGGCCGGGCGCATGTCCGACCGCGGCCAGACCGGACGCGCCACCGCCATCGCGCTGGTGCTGTTGCTGCTGTCATGGCTGCCGTTGGGGCTGTCGGCACACTCGCTGCTGGCGCTGCTGGTCGGCGTGGTGGTGCTGGACCTGGCCGCGCAGCTGCTGCACGTGAGTAACCAGAGCCTGATCTACGCACTGCAACCGGCAGCGCGCAACCGCCTCAATGCCGGCTACATGACCGGCTACTTCATCGGCGGTTCGCTGGGTTCGCTGCTGTCGGCGCAGGTCTACCAGCGCTTCGGCTGGACCGGCGTCTGCGTGGCCGGTGCTGCGGTGGCCATGCTGGCCCTGCTGCTGTGGCTGCCCGGGCGCTGCGCGCGCCAGGCTTCGGTGACTGACTAGAAGCTGCCCTGCAGCACCAGCTCCCAGCGTCCGCCGGCATTGTCCGGAAACAGCCGCTTCGCTGCGTTGTCGGTGTCATGCACGGTGGCGCGCAGTTCCCATGCCGGGGTCAGCGAGGCGATGGCACTGAGCTGGCCATGCAGGTAATCAGGCCCCTGTGCGGTGGCCAGCCAGTACTGGCCTACCGCCGCTTCGAGGCGGAACCGCTCGTGCAGCGGCACCCGCACACCCAGCTGGGCATAGGTGCCGCGATGGCCACCGGCCAACGCGTCGTTGGAATGCGCGATCTGCAACCAGGCGCGCTGCTTCCAGTTCAGGGTGGTATTGAGTTCGGTCCAGTCCAGCGCGCGGCCGGTACCTGGATACACATAGCGGGTCAGGTTGGCATCCAGTGTCCAGTCCGGTGCCAGCGCGCCGGACCAGCCTGCCACCAGGTCGAACTCGCTGCGCGCGCCATTGTCCGGTTTGAACGAAACGTTGGAGCCCCACACGCTGGCATACCAACCCGATGCGACCGAGATCTTCGCGCCCGCCTGCACCGCCGGGTCGCCATCGCTCTGCGAGCTGCCACGCCACACGTAGTCGCTGGTCAGTGCGGCACTGCCGCTGACCTGCACCTGTGCCTGGGCGCTGCCGATGCCGAGCAGCCCTGCCAGGGCGGCCACCACTGCCGCCATCATCCCCTTGCTGTTCACTGCACTGTGTTCCTCGTTGAAGGCGGTTGCGCCGCCGGGAACGCAGTGTCGAGGTGGTGGCCGTAACGGATCGAGGGTGCTGCCGGGCCCGTGGCGCAAATTCGGCGTAAATCCCGTGGACCGGGGGCCGCGTGCCAGCGGCGCGGTATCATGGCGCCTTGTTTCCAGGAACCAACCGCGTGGACGCCATCCTGACCCCGGTATCGATCGGCGAGCTGATCGACAAGATCACCATTCTCGAGATCAAGGCCGAGCGCATCGACGATGTGGCCAAGCTGGCCAACGTCCGCACCGAGCTGGACGGCCTGCTGCCCTTGCTGCAGCAGCAGCTGCAGGCACAGCCGGCACTGGCCGTGCTGAAGCAGCAGCTGAAGACGATCAACGAGCGCATGTGGGATATCCAGGACCAGCTGCGCGACAAGGAAGCAGCCCAGGTGTTCGACGATGCGTTCATCCAGCTGGCGCGTGGTGTCTATGGCACCAATGGCGAGCGCGTGCAGGTGAAGAACGAGATCAACCGCGTGGCCGGTTCGGCGCTGGTGGAAGAAAAGCAGTACCAGGGCGAGTAACGCCGCCTCGATCAGCGTCGATCAGATGGCGGAAACGGAACAGCTCGCCATCGTTGCGGATGCCCAGCTTGCGGTAAGCCGCTCGCTTCTGCGTGCTGATGGTGCTGGCTGTACGCCCACTGCGGCGTGCCATCTCGCCGGTGCTGCAGCCGCGCAGCACCCACTGCAGGACGGTGCGCTCGCGCGTACTCAACCGTGGTGGACGCACGGGCTGCTGGCGTTGCCGGCGGGACTGGTTCAACTGTGCACGCAGTTCCGGCGGCACGAAGCGTCCGCCACGGGCGACCACGCTCACTGCCCGCAGCAGCGTCTGCGGCGCGCAGGCCTTGGACAGGAATCCGCGCGCACCGGCCTGCAGGGCCAAGGACACGACACCCGCGTTGCAGTGCGCGGACAACACCAGGATCGGCACTGCCGGCCAATGGCGTGATAGGTGCCGCAGCAGTTCCAGACCTTCCCCGCTGTCACCGATCGGCAAGGCGTCGACCAGCAGCAGATCGATCGCGGCCGCCTGCTGCTGCAGGCGCTGCAGCAGATCACCGCTGCGACCGTAGCTTCCATCGACCTGCAGGTCCGCCTGCCGGGCCAGGACTTCCTGCACGCCATGCCGCAACAGCGGGTGCGGATCCAGCAGCAACAGGCGGCAGGGAGAATCTCGGGGCGACGGAAACGTGGGCATGGTTGCATTCCTGCAGAACAGGCCACTCACCCTAGGGCGCAGCCGACGCCTGCGGAATCCAATTCGTTGCAATGCCGCCCTTCCGCCGCGCCACGGTCAGGTAGCGTTTGCCCAGCCGGAAACGCAACAGGCCCGGCATGGGCCGGGCCTGTCGAGGCATCTTCGGCGCGCAGGCGCGCCGAGGAAGCAATTACCAGCTGAAGCGCGGGCCGACGGTGTATTCCTTGTCGCCGTCGCGGTTCATCTTCAGCTCGCCGTTCAGGCCCCAGTTCTGGTTCAGCTTGACCTGACCACCCAGGCGGCCGTACCACTGGCCTTCCGGATTGATGCCGTGCTTCTTCGAGAAATCTTCGTAGCCGACCATGCCGTAGACTTCGGCGTGGGCACCGAAGGCGGTACGGATACCGGCTTCAGCGCTGTAACCGTTGAAGTCCAGGCCGTGCTTCTGGTCGCGCTTCTGGTAGGCAACGCGGGCAACGAAGTCGGTGGTCGGAGCGATTTCAACGTTGTAGCCGGCGCCGATCTTCCACTGGTCCAGCTTGATGTTGGTGTGGTCGATTTCCTGGCGGCTGTACTCACCGAAAGCGTGGAAGTTCGGCAGGAAGCCGTACGAACCCTTCACGCCCCAGCCGTCGGCCTTGAACGCGTCGATGTCGGTCTTGGCGTAGTCGGCTTCGGCGTAGTTGTACGACAGGTTCTCAGCAGCCGAGGCGGTGAACGGCAGGGCAGCGGCCAGGGCCAGAGCAATCAGCGAATTCTTCATGGGGGTACACCTTTACTTTCTTATGGTGTGCAGCAGCGCCAGGGCGCCATCGCATCGGGAATGTAAATTCTCCGTTATTCGCCACAACGCTCCCTGAAAACAGCGGTCTTCGCATTGCTGAATTTTTTGCCTTGATTCAGGCTGTCTCTGGCATACGCGCGCGGCGCGCGTGCATTTGTGATTCGTCGTCGATTGCAACAGGAGGTTGCCTTGTACGTTTCCGATCCGCCGCTGGTGCCTGTTCGCGCCGCGCTCCTGGCATGCGCTGCCCTGTTTCCGATCCACGCTGCGCACGCACTGCAGGCCGCTGACTACCAGCGCGCCGAACGCGTGCATGACAGTCACCTTCGCGGTGCGCTGCGCAATGCTTCGGTGCTGCCCCACTGGCTGGCCGATGGGCGCTTCTGGTACGAACGCGAAACCACGCAGGGCCGGCGCCAGGCGGTACTGGTCGATCCAGTCCAGGCCACACGCCAGATCCTGTTCGAACCCGATGCGCTGGACGCTGCGGTTGCACCTCTCGGCGCCAGCGGACCACGCCTGCGCTTGAACAACGTGCAGGTACTGGATGGAGGCCTGCGCCTGCAGTTCAACGGCGAGGCGGCGATCAGCTGTCAATGGCCACGCCTGCAGTGCGTGCCTTCGCAGGATGCAGCGCCAGCGGCCGATGCACTGCCATCGCCCGGCGGTGATGCCTGGCTGCAGGTACGCGATCACAACCTGTGGCTGCACTCGCCCGGAACGGCAGCACGAGCGCTGACCAGCGGCGGTGAATCCAATCATGGCTATGGCGTGCTGCCGGACTTCACCCTGCGCGGCATTCCCCGCCGTCAGGGCCGGATGCCGACGCGGCCGTTCGCGGTCGGCTGGTCACCGGACGGTCGCTACGTGGCCGGCATCCGCTACGACGAACGCGCGCTGCAGGACTACCCCTATCTGGAAAGCAGCCCGGCCAACAGCGCGCGGCCGCGCGTGCATACGGTGAAGCTGGGGGTGCTGGGTGACACCCGGCAGGTGCGCGACAGCGTGTATGTGGTCGACACCCGCAATGGCCAGCAGCATGACATCGCCTTGCCGGAAGGCTGGAACACCCTCAGCGAAGCCGGCGTACTCGGCTGGGACGGCGACCGGTTGTATGCCGTGATCGCGCACTTCGGCGCACCGCGCAGGCTGCGTCTGCTGGAGATCGATGCCAACAACGGTGCGTTGCGCACGGTTCTGGAAGAAGCCAGCGACACCCGCCTGCAGCTCAACGTGTATTCCTACAACCGGCCAGCGGTGGCCATCCTGCCCGGCCAGGACACGGCGGTGTGGTTCTCGCAGCGCGATGGCTGGGGCCATCTATACCGGGTCCGCCTGTCCGACGGCAAGGTGCTGCGCCAGCTCACCCGCGGCCAATGGGCGGTGCGCGACCTGCTGGGCGTGGACGCTGCGGGTGGCTGGGCATACTTCAGCGCCGGCGGCGTCGACGGTGGCGACCCCTACGTACGCGGCCTGTACCGTGTATCGCTGCAGGGGGGACCGGTCCAGCGCCTGGCCGCCGATGGCAACGACCATCTGGCCGATGCTGGCACCGGCGCGTTGTTCGGCGGGCGCGCCCCCAGGCGCTGTCGCCTGGCGGTGGCTATCTGGTGGATACCGTTTCCCGTCTCGACCAGCCACCACGCACCGTGCTGCGGGCCAGCGATGACGGCCGTGAAGTGATGGTGCTGGAAACAGCCGATAACAGCGCGATCGTTGCTGCCGGCTGGCGCCCCCCACGGCGCGAGCGGCTGCTGGCCGCCGATGGGCGAACGCCGATCTTCGCCACCGTCTACCTGCCCCGCGACTATCGCGATGACGGCCGCTTTCCGGTGATCGACGCGATGTACGGTGGCTCCTTCGTCAGCAATGCGCCGGTGACCTACGCCGAGGCGGTGTCCGCCTTGAATCCGGTGTCACGCGCCAGCCTGACCGAACTGGGCTTCGTGGTGGTCAGCATCGACGCGCGCGGCACCGGTGGCCGCGACAAGGCGTTCCATGACAGCAGCTTCCTGCACGGGGCAGATGTGCAGCTGGATGACCATGTGGCTGCGCTGCGCCAGCTGGGCGAACGCTACCGGGGCATCGACCTGCAGCGGGTCGGCATCTACGGGCATTCGTTCGGTGGTTACAGTGCAGCGCGCCCTGCTGCGCTATCCGGCGTTCTACAAGGTGGGCGTGGCCTCGGCCGGCAGCCACAATTTCCAGGGCATGTACGGCGGTGCATTGCACGGCATGGACCGGCTGTTCGGTGGCGTGCTGCCGCCAACACCCCTGGCCGATGGCGTGCCGGCGCCCTTTGCCGGACTCGACAATGCAGCGTTGGCCGGCAACCTGCGTGGGCATCTGATGCTGGTCTATGGCGAACTGGACGAGAACGCGCCGCCGGCGCTGACCCTGCAACTGGCCGCCGCCCTGAACAAGGCCCAGCGCAGCTACGACCTGCTGTACCTGGCCCGGCAGGACCACGAACTGTTCCGCAACGACGCCACCTACACGCACCGCATGTGGGACTACTTCGTGCGCCACCTGGCCGGCCAGCAGCCACCGGAGACGGTGCTGGCGCCGCTGCCCGGTGGGCCGGGCTGAACAGGCGCACACAGGATGTCGATCCACGGCGCCCTGGTTCGTCGGGTACTTGAAGGCCGTGCATGCGGCACGGTCCATCCGGAGGCAGGCAATGAGCTACATCGATGGTTTCGTCCTGGCGGTGCCCACCGCCAACAAAGAGAAGTTCCTCGCCCATGCACGCACAGGGGATCCCGTTTTCATCGAGTACGGCGCGCTGCGCGTGGTCGAGTGCTGGGGTGACGACGTACCGCACGGCAAAACCACCGACTTCTTCGGCGCGGTGAAAGCCACGCCGGATGAGACGGTCGTGTTTTCCTGGATCGAATGGCCAGACAAGCCGACCCGCGACGCCGGCATGAAGAAGATGATGGAAGACCCGCGGTTTGATCCGGCGACGAATCCGATGCCGTTCGACGGCGCGCGGATGATCTACGGTGGGTTCGTGCCGCTCTACGAGCTGACGCGCTGAACCGGGCGGACGTGCTCAGCGCGCGTCCGTCTCATCGCTGGCGGAGGCATGGCCGGCGCCCAGTGCGGCGCCGGCGCCGAGGCCCATGCCGCCCATTCCGGCCCCCATTCCGCCACCGCCGCCGCCACCGCCACCACCCGCACGACCGCCCTTGGCATCGCCATCGTTGCGGCCCTTGCCACCGCCACTGGCAGCGGGCCGGGTCGGGCCCTGCGGTGGAATCTGCAGGTCGGTCGGGATGGGGGCCAGATCCAGCGCTTCGCGCACGAAGTCGCGCAGCGAGACCACCAGTTCGTGGAGGTGCACCGGCCGCCCCTGTGCCAGTTCGTTGGCCGCACGCGCGGCCAGCCGCACCTGCTCGTCGGTGCCCAGCAACAGGATGTCCGACAGTGCCGCTTCAACCGCATCGCGGATGCGGCGCGCGATCCGAGCGGGGTTCGGCGATGCCTTCGGCATTTTCGCGCTGGCGCAGGTCGCGGCGATGGCTGGGATCCACACCCAGTTCGCCAGTGAACGACCCGCCCAGGGTCTTGTAGGCCGCCATCAGCGTGCGCAGCCGTTCGTTGATCTGCCGGTTCTCGCGCTCGCGGCGCTGTTGCAGGGTCTGCATCACCAGCAGGCGGATGCCCACGCCCAGCAGGGTGATCAGGACCAGGCCGGCCAACGTGGACAGCACGCCCTGCCAGGAACTGAAGTCGATACCACGCATGCCCGGGGCTCCTGCAGGAAGAACCTGCATCTTGCCCCAGACCGTGCCCCAGAAACGCGAAAGGCCCCACCACCCGTTGGGTGGCAGGGCCTTCGGTCACGGCGCGATTACTTGCGCTTGGCGACCTTGCGCACGGCCTTCTTGGCCGGAGCCTTCTTGGCGGCGACCTTCTTCAGCGGCGCAGCCTTCTTGGCGACCGTCTTGCGGGTGGCGGCAACCTTCTTGCCCACCGCCTTCTTGGCAACGGCGGTCTTCTTGCCGACAACCTTCTTGGCAGCAGCGGTCTTCTTGCCGACGGCCTTCTTGGAGACAGCAGCCTTCTTGCCGACAACCTTCTTGGCGGCCGCGGTCTTCCTGGTGGCGACCTTCTTGGTAGCGGCAACCTTCTTGCCGACAACCTTCTTGGCAGCCACGGCCTTCTTGCCAGCGACCTTCTTGGCGGCGACGGTCTTCTTGGCCACGGCCTTCTTGGCGGTGGCGACCTTCTTGCCGACAACCTTCTTGGCGGCCGCGGTCTTCTTGGCAACGGTCTTCTTCGCGACGGCGGCCTTCTTGGTGGCAGCCTTCTTCACGGTAGCGACCTTCTTGCCAGCAGCCTTGGTGGCAGCCTTGGTGGTCTTCTTGGCAGCGGCGGCCTTCTTGGTCACGGCCTTGCCTGCAGCCGCCTTCTTCTTGGCCACTTCCTTCTTCAGGGCAGCGGCTTCGGCCTTGGCGTTCTTCTTGGCGGCTTCCAGCTTCTTCTTGGCGTTGGCAACAGTCTTGCCGACCGACTTGGCAGCCTTCTCGGCCTTCTTGGCAACGGTCTTCTCGACCTTCGCCACGGCCTTCTTGGCCTTGGCAACGCGGGTGCCGGCAGCCTTGGTGGCGCGCTTGACGGTCTTCTTGACCGACTTCACTGCGTCTTCGGCAGCGTGGGCGATGGTCTCGCCAACGTTGGTGGCGGTTTCTTTGACGTTCTCGACGGCGTCGGTCACGACCGACACACCATTACCGTTGCTCATGTTGCCCTCCTGCGGGCCTTAAGTATCAAAACGGGGCGATGCTATACCGACATTGACGATCGTGGAACGGGGCATGCGCCCGCAATCGCATCTGCTGCGACGGTAATGGTGTAGCCCAGCACCCTCTCGAGCACAGTGGGTTGACAGGAAACCCCTTTTTTTCAGTGCTGCGCCGCACGGTGCGGGTAGCGGCAGGTGCTGCCTGCGCGCACCTGCCAGAGTGCTGCGAAAGGCATGCGATATGGCGCATCGCGGCACCAGGATGCGCAGAACTGCGCAAGTATCGGCCTGTATCCACACGCGCTTCGGCAGACGTCGGCACATTGCGAAGCACGCCCGACGTTGTCGCCACCGCCCCACAGATGGCGACGCCGACCCGCGTTCCGGGCGCCCGGTTTTCATGGCGCATTTATCCAGATCGCGACACACTCATTCAGCTTGTTTTACCGTAGGGCCGAACCGCCCCCACCCACGCCAGCGAACCGACTCCCATGCGACCGCTTCCCACCCTGCTCACGCTCGCAATCGCCGCCGCCTTCGGTGGCTTCGTTGCCACCGGCATCAATGCCCACCTGGACAACCGCGCCGACGCCGCGCCGCTGCCTGCGGTACTGCCGACCACGGCGGCATTGCCGGCCTCGGTGGCCGGACAGGCGGTGCCGTCGCTGGCACCGATGCTGGAGAAGGCGATGCCGGCCGTGGTCAGCGTCAACACCAAGCAGGTGGTGCGCGTGCGCAACCCCTTCTTCAACGACCCGTTCTTCCGCCGCCTGTTCCCGGACATCCCGCAGGAACGCATCAACGAATCGCTGGGCTCGGGCGTGATCATCGACGCCAAGGAGGGCCTGGTGCTGACCAACCACCACGTCATCGACAACGCCGATGACGTGCAGGTGACACTGGCCGACGGGCGCACGGTCAAGGCCGAGTTCCTCGGTTCGGACCGCGATACCGACATCGCGCTGATCCGCATCCCGGCGCAGAACCTGACCGACATCAAGCTCGGCAACAGCGACCAGCTTCGGGTCGGTGACTTCGTGGTGGCCATCGGCAACCCGTTCGGCTTCAGCCAGACGGTCACCTCCGGCATCGTCTCGGCGGTGGGCCGCAGCGGCATCCGCGGGCTGGGCTACCAGAACTTCATCCAGACCGATGCGTCGATCAACCCGGGCAACTCCGGTGGCGCGCTGGTCGACCTGCAGGGCCAGCTGGTCGGCATCAATACCGCCAGCTTCAACCCGCAGGGCAGCATGGCCGGCAACATCGGCCTGGGCCTGGCGATCCCCTCCAACCTGGCGCGCAGCGTGGTCGACCAGCTGGTAAAGCACGGCGTAGTGGTGCGCGGCACGCTGGGCGTGGAGAGCCAGAACCTGACCGCGCAGATCGCGCAGGGGTTGGGCCTGGGCGAAACGCGGGGTGCGCTGATCACCCGCGTGCTGGCCGGTTCGGCCGCTGCGACCGCCGGCCTGAAGCCGGGCGACGTGGTGGTCTCGGCCAACGGCCAGCGCGTGGACAGCGCAGAAGCCCTGCACAACGTGGAAGGCCTGGCGGCGGTCGGCAGCACGCTGACGCTGGACGTGCGCCGCGAGGGCAAGCCGCTGCAGATCAAGGCAACCTTGAAGGAACAGGCGCGCGGTCACCGGCGAGAGCCTGGACCCGCGCCTGACCGGGGCCACCTTCGTCGACCTGCCCGAGTCGCTGCGCCAGTCCGGTGTCGGTGGCGTGCTGGTCAGCGAGGTCAAGCGCGGCAGCCGCGCGGCCACCAACGGCCTGCAGCAGGGCGACATCATCACCGATGCCACCGTGGGCGAATTCGCCGACCTGGCCAGCTGGCGCGCCAACTTCCAGCAGCGCCCGCCGACCCTGGTGATACGCGTGCTGCGCAACAATGGCCAGCAGCAGGGCCAGCTCGTGATGCGCTGATCGCCCTGCCGTAACACCCCCTATACCCCGGCAATGCTATTGCTGTCAGTCCAGGTCGGCACCGCCGACTCCCGTTCCCCCATCGCAACAGGAGTGATTCGATGAGCCCCACCAATACCGAGAACCTGAAGGAACACCTGGGTGAAGCCGGTTCCCATCTGAAGCAGGCCGCGTCGGCCGCCGGCGGTGCAATCAAGGGTGCAACCGGCGCAGCCGGCGACGAACTGCGCATCGGCAAGGCCAACGTCAAGGCTGAACTGTCCGACAGCGCGCTGTCCGGCCTGGCCGCCGC
Organism: Stenotrophomonas sp. 93052_Sma; assembly: GCF_056481145.1. NCBI lineage: Bacteria > Pseudomonadati > Pseudomonadota > Gammaproteobacteria > Lysobacterales > Lysobacteraceae > Stenotrophomonas > Stenotrophomonas sp. 93052_Sma. Next base: position 351,678 of record NZ_CM151134.1, on the reverse strand, counting down.
CGAGTTTGGTGGTGCAGCCGCCAAGGAACAGGTCGACGCGCTGATGGACAAGGGCAAGGACCTGATCGACAGCGCCGCTGAGCTGATCCGTGAACGTCCGCTGGCCTCGTTCGGTGTCGCCTTCGCTGCCGGCTGGATCATCGCCAAGCTGGCCCGCGGCAGTAGCGACAAGTAAGCCGCGGCGTGAGCGAAGACAACGCGCAAGCGCCTGATCCGGCGGCTACCCCGCCGCTGGATGAGAGCATCCGCCAGGTCGGCGCGGCCGGTCGTGCCGCTACCGATTCTGCCAAGCACACGCTGCGCTCGCTGCGCCGGTTGGCCTCGGCCGACTTCGCGCTGGCGCGTAGTGCATTCGGTCGCGCGTTGGCCTGGGCCGGCGTGGCGATCGTGTTCGGTGCCTCGGCCTGGCTGCTGATGGCCGCCACCCTCATCGCCCTGCTGCAGAGCTGGGGCCTGAGCTGGCTGCAGGCGCTGCTGATCACCTCGCTGCTGAGCCTGGCCGTCACCGGTTATGCGATCTGGCGGGTGTCCTACTTCTTCCACCACACCGGCATGCACGCTACCCGGCGCCAGCTGTCACGCCTGGGCCTGTTCGACGAACCCAGCGAAGACGATCCCGATGCCGAAGTGCAGCTGCCCGAGGGCAAGCCATGAAGTTCGGCGCGCTGCAACGGCGTGTGAAACGCTGCGAACAAGTGGTGACCGTGCGCCTGGGCGAAACCCAGGACCACTGGTCCACGCTCAGCGACGTCTGGCGAAAGGGCTGGTCGCCGCTGCGCATCGTGGTGGTCGGCCTGGCCGGTGGCTTCATCGCCGGCAAGCTGGAAGTGCCGGGCAAGGTCAACGGTGCCCGCTGGCTGCAAATGGTGGGTTCGGTCTCGAACCTGTTCGCCAGTGCACAGGCGGCGTTCGCCACGGCGATGGCGGCGCAGGCCGCAGCCACTGCCGACGACGCGGCTGAGGAAGCCGACGAAGCCAGCGAACAGGCACAGGCGGCGGCCTCCGCTGCCGAGCCACGGCCGGCACCGGCTCCACGTTCCGTGCCGGAGCCAGAACCGGAACCGGACCTGCGCGGACCGCGTCCGGCCGAAGCGGCTACCGAGCTGTCCGAACGTTGATCCATGGAATCCGCCGCGCCGATCGCGGCCGGCGGATAATGCGCTCCCCTTCCCGGTTGGTGCGTCGATGAGCGAGTCCCTCCTGTCCCCGTCACCGGCCGGCCCCGAACAGCCCGACGCCCCGTTGCCGCCACCGTCGCGTCCGCGCGGACCGATGTCGCTGGTGGTGCTGGCGACCCTGGCGGTGGGCTACACGCTGTGGGCGGCACAGGACATCATCCTGCCGGTGCTGCTGGCGATGTTCTTCGCACTGGTCGGCAATCCGATCCTGCGCCTGCTGCAGAAGCTGTGGATTCCGCGTGCGCTGGCCGCTCTGCTGATCCTCGGCGCGGGCCTGGGCGTGACCGGTTCGCTGGCGGTGCAGTTGATCGGCCCGGCAATGGAATGGGCACAGGAAGCACCGCAGCAGCTGCGCAAGATCGCCCGCCAGGTGCAGGACCTGACCAAGCCGGTGCAGCAGGCCAACCAGGCTGCGGAGAACTTCGCCCGTGTTGCCGGTGGCGACAGCAACCGCAAGGTGCAGGTGATCCGCGCCCAGCTCGATGACCCGTACCGCATGTTGACCCGTGCGCCGCGGCTGGCCGCCTCGGTGCTGGCGGTGGTGCTGCTGACCCTGTTCTTCATGATCTACGGGCAGAGCCTGCAACGCGCGGCGATCGCCCTGTTCCCGAACCGTCAGCAGCAGCGCTTCACCAGTGACATCCTGCGTTCGATCGAGCGCGAGGTGTCGCGCTATGTGCTGACCATCAGCGTGATCAACACCCTGGTCGGGCTGGTGTTCGCCGGCGTACTGATGCTGCTCGGCATCGGCCTGCAGGAAGCGTTGCTGTGGGGCACGGTGGCCGCACTGCTGAATTTCGCTCCGTATGTGGGTCCGTTGATCGGCGTGGCGCTGATGCTGCTGATGGGCTTCGTGGAATTCCGCGACGCGCTGCAGGCCCTGCTGCCAGCCGCCGCCTACCTGGGCCTGCACACCCTGGAAGGGCAGATGGTGACCCCGATCGTGCTGGGCCGTCGCATGAAACTGTCGCCACTGGTGCTGATCCTGGCGCTGATGGTGTTCGGCTGGGCCTGGGGCATGATCGGCCTGCTGCTGGCGGTGCCGCTGCTGGTCTGCATCAAGCTGGTGCTGGCGCGGCTGGACGGGATGCAGGGCTGGGCGCGTCTGCTGGAATGAAAGCCCGCGCGGGCAGGGGTAGAATGGCGGGGTGAATTTCCCCGTCCAAGCCATCACCCTCGACCTTGACGACACGCTGTGGCCGTTCGCTCCGATCGGCGCCCGCATCGACCTGGTCCTGCACGAGTGGATGCGTGAACACAGCCCCGCCACGGCCGAGATGTATCCGGTGGCGGCGATGCGCGAACTGCGCGAGCGCCTGTACCACGCCCATCCGCACCTCCATCACGACCTGAGCGCACTGCGCCGGCTGACCCTGCACGAAGCGCTGCACACCAGTGGTGCCAGCCTGGATCTGCTGGAGCCGGCGTATGACGTGTTCTTCGCCGCGCGCAACCAGGTCGAGTGCTACCCCGATGCGATCGACGCACTGGCGCGGATTGCCGCGCGGGTGCCGGTGGCGGCGCTGAGCAACGGCAATGCCGATCTGGAGCGGATCGGCCTGGCCCATCATTTCGCCTTCCAGCTGGGCGCGCGAACACGGCGCGGCCAAGCCGGAGGCGAGCATCTTCCACGCCGCCTGCGCCCGCCTGGGTGTTGCGCCGGCGCAGGTACTGCACGTCGGCGACCACGCCGAAATGGACGTGGCCGGGGCGATCGCCGCCGGCCTTCGCGGCTGCTGGATCAACCGCGAAGCAGCCACCTGGACCCATCCGCAGCTGCAGCCGGACCTGCAGTTCGACACCCTCACCGGCCTGGCCGACTGGTTGGATGCCAACCTCGACGCTGCCGCACCCCGGAGTACCTGACGCATGAGCGAGATCACTGGTTTCACTGCCGACACCGCCGCAGCACTGCCGCTGTACGTGCTGGACCGCGAGCAGTTCGCGTCCTGGAAGGACGGCCAGCCAGCCGCCACCCAGGCATGGCTGGCGTCGCAGGGCTTCACCGCCGGTGCCTTCACCACGGCGTTGCTGCCCGGCGCCGATGGCCTGGCCGGTGCGGTGATCGGCGTGGGTGATCGTGGCGATGCCTACAGCTACTCGCATGCCCCGCATGCCCTGCCGGAAGGCAGCGTGTGGCAGCTGGCCAGCGAACTGCCGGCCGCCGAACTGGCGCTGCTGCAGCTGGGCTGGGGCCTGGGCAGCTACCGCTTCGATCGCTACCGCAAGCGCCACCGTGCACCGGCACGCCTGGTGGCTGAGCCGACCGGCGAAGTGGCCGACCTGATCGCCGCCAGCCTGCGCGTGCGCGACTGGGTCAACACCCCGACCGAAGACATGGGTCCGCAGCAGCTGGAAGACGCCGCGCGCGCGCTGGCCGATGCGCACGGTGCGCAGGTCGAGGCGATCACCGGCGATGAACTGCTGAAGCAGAACTTCCCGGCCATCCATGCCGTCGGCCGCGCCTCGCACCGCGCACCGCGCCTGGTCGTGCTGCGCTGGGGCAAGGACACCGATCCGGCACTGGTGCTGGTCGGCAAGGGCGTGTGCTTCGATACCGGCGGCCTGGACATCAAACCGGCCGACGGCATGCGCAACATGAAGAAGGACATGGGCGGTGCCGCGCATGCACTGGCCCTGGCCGGCCTGGTGATGGCGCGCGGCCTGCCGGTGCGCCTGACCCTGCTGGTGCCGGCGGTGGAAAACGCGATCGGCCCCGATGCCTTCCGCCCGGGCGAAGTGATCGCCACCCGCAAGGGCCTGAGCGTGGAGATCGACAACACCGACGCCGAAGGCCGCGTGATCCTGTGCGATGCGCTGACCTTCGCCAGCGAGCAGAAACCGGACCTGGTGCTGGACTTCGCCACCCTTACCGGCGCTGCGCGCATCGCGCTGGGCCCGGACCTGCCGGCGCTCTTCAGCAACGACGACAGCGTGGCCCAGCAGTGGCTGCAGGCCGGCGACGCGACCCGCGACCCGGTCTGGCGCATGCCGCTGTGGCGCCCCTACCTGCGTTACCTGAGCAGCGGCATCGCCGACCTGGCCAACGCCGGTTCGCGCATGGCCGGCTCGGTCACCGCCGCGCTGTACCTGGAACGCTTCCTGGAAGACGGCCAGCGCTGGGCACATCTGGACGTGTATGCCTGGAACGACGGCGAACGCCCGGGCCGGCCGGCTGGCGGCGAAGCGCTGGCGCTGCGCTCGGCGTGGGCGATGCTGAAGCAGCGCTACAGCTGATCGGGTGGGTGCCGACCTTGGTCGGCACGCCGTCCCCGGCAAACTTGACGAAAAATTGAATACCGGGCCTGGAAGGGTTCTGCGAGGATGTGTGGGTCGACCACCCACACGCTCCGTGAAGGCAGGACTCCGACCATGTCGCTCTTCCGCTACACCCGCGCCGGCCAGACAGCGGGCGCGCCGCGCAAGCATTCCCCACTGCTCTGGATCGCACTGATCGCACTCATTCTGGGTGCGGTGGCGCTGGCCTTCGCCTGGTTGGCCGGCTGGATTGGCGGCCGCCTGACCGCGCAGCGCTTCACCGACACCATCGAGGCCACCGGCCCGGCCCATCCGGGCTTCCGCCGTGCGCACAGCAAGGGCGTGTGTGTAAGCGGTTGGTTCGAACCCAGTGCGCAGGCCCCCACCCTGTCCAGCGCCCGCGTGTTCTCGCAGCGCCGCGTGCCGGTGATGGGTCGCCTGTCGATCGGCGGCGGCGACCCGTACGGCGCCGACAACACCGCGCGCGTACGCAGCCTCGCGGTGCAGATGGTCAGCGATGATGGCCAGGAATGGCGCATGGCGATGAACAGCTTCCCGTTCTTCGCCGTGCCCAACGCCGAGGCGTTCTACGCGCAGACGCGCGCCTCCATCCCGGACCCGGCCACCGGCAAGCCCGACCCGCAGAAAATGGCCGCGGTGCTGGCGAAATACCCCAGTGCACAAGCGTTCCAGCAGTGGGCCAAGACCGCGCCGTGGACCAGCAGCTGGGCTGACACCACCTTCAACAGCGTCAACAGCTTCTGGTTCACCAACGCGCAGGGCCAGAAACGCGCGGTGCGCTGGCGCTGGCAGCCGCAGGCGCCGGTGGTCGAGATGGATGCGGAAACGCGCAAGAACGCCAGCGTCGATTTCCTCAGCCAGGAACTGCAGCAGCGCCTGGCCAGCGGCCCGGTGCGCTGGAACCTGGTCGTGACCACCGCCGAGCCCGGCGATGCCATCGATGATCCGTCGGTACCGTGGCCCGAATCGCGTGATCAGGTGGTGGCCGGCGTGCTCAGCCTGGACCGCCTGCAGTCGCAGGAAGAAGGCGCCTGCGGCCAGATCAACTTCGATCCGCTGATCCTGCCCAGTGGCGTGCGTGGCAGTGACGATCCGATCCTGGCCGCCCGCTCGGCGGTGTATTCGCAGTCCTTCAACCGCCGCGAACGCGAGCGCGCCACCGGCAACGTCGAGCAACCGAAGGAGGCCGCAAGATGAGCACCGGCAACGGCCACTTCAACCTGCTCGCGCGCGTGCTGCACTGGTCCATGGCACTGATGATCATCGCCATGCTGTTCATCGGCGTGACTATGGTCGCTTCGTTGCATCTGCGGCCGATGCTGATCGATCTGCATCGCCCGTTGGGCATCGCCATCGGCGTACTGGTGCTGCTGCGCCTGTACAACCGGCTGCGCCATCGCCCGCCACCGCTGCCGGCGGATCTGCCGGTATGGCAGGTGATGGCGGCCAAAGCCTCGCACTGGATGCTGTATGCACTGATGCTGGCAATGCCACTGATCGGCTGGGCGATGCTGTCGGCCGGCGGTTACCCGATCGTGCTGTGGGGCGGCCTGCACCTGCCGCCGATCGTGCCGCATACCCCGGCGCTGTATGCCGCGTTGCGCAATGCGCACAGCCTGCTGGCGTATGTGTTGTTCGCCACGGTGCTGATGCATGTGGGTGCGGCGCTGTTCCACCTGTGGGTGCGGCGTGATGGGGTGTTCCAGGCGATGGCGCGCGGGAAGGATTGAAAGGGTTCGCCGGGTGTTCCCGGCGGATCGTTTCCGCGACCGCGGAGGGTGTCGCTTTTCTTTTCACGCGAAAAGAAAAGTAACCAAAAGAAACGCGCCGCCAGAGCGCGAGCCGGTGCTGCGCACCGGTGCCCTGTGCTTCTCGGTGAATCAGGGGACGGCGCCGAACTCGCTGCGCTCAAACACCGGCGCCTCTTCGCCCCTGATTCCCCTGCGATGCTCGGCTCGCTCAAGGCGGACCCAAGGTCAAATGCCACAGCTGCACCCAGTAGATCCACGCCATGCGTGGATGCTCTAGCTGTTGATCTTGCCCTTCAAGTCCGCCTTGAGCGAGCCGAGCACCGCAGGTCCGGCGAGGGCGAAGAGGTGCGGGTGTCTGAGCGCAGCGAGTTCCCGCACCGTCCCTCGACGGACCGAGGAGCGCAGGGCACCGGCGTGCGAAGCGCCGGCTCGCGGCCGGCGGAGCGTTTCTTTGGTTCCTTTCTTGATGGCGCACATCCATGTGCGCCACCCTGCGGGCCGGCTACGCCGTTCCACGCTGCTCCTGCAGCGTGGTGCACGAGCAAAGAAAGTGACACCCACCCGCGGTCGCGGAAACGATATCATTGGGAACAGCAGGCCGCCCCTACAACCACCCCTTCTGCCGCGCCAGCCGATACGCCTCGATCCGATTGGCCACGCCCAGCTTGCCGATGCACTCGGACAGGTAGTTGCGCACCGTACCGTGCGACAACCCCAGCTGCTCGGCGATCTCACTGGCGGTGCGGCCCTCGCCCGCCAGCCGCAGCACGCGGCGTTCGCGGTCGGTCAGCGGGTCGGCCTGCGACCACGCATCCAGTGCCAGCTGCGGGTCGATCGCGCGGATGCCCTGCTTCACCTTGCGCAGGGTATCGGCCAGGTTCTCGGCCGGTGCGTCCTTCAGCAGGTAGCCCAGCACGCCCGCCTCCAGCGCACGGCGCAGGAAGCCGGCACGGGCGAAGGTGGTCACGATCACCACCTTGATCGGCAGCTCCTGGCGGGCGATGCGCTGCGCCAGTTCCAGACCGGACAAGCCGGGCATCTCGATGTCGGTCACGAGGATGTCCGGCTGCAGCTGCTGCAACATCCGCCAGGCGGCCTCGCCATCGGCAGCACTGCCCAGCACTTCGATGTCCGGCTCCAGGCCCAGCAGCGCCGACAGTGCGCCGCGCACCATGGCCTGGTCTTCGGCCAGCAGGATGCGGATCATGCGGCACCGTCCTGCGCCAACGACGTGGGCGACAGCGGCGTGGTCGCGGCCATCAACGGCACGCGTACCGTCAGCACGGTGCCCGCCCCGCGCGGCGACTGCAGCGTCAACTGGCCACCCAGTGCTGCGGCCCGCTCACGCATGCCACTCAACCCATTGCCCTCGGCCTGCACGCCGCCACGGCCGTCATCGCGTATCTGCATCGCCAACTGTCGTTCCTCAAGCATGAAATCCACCTGCACCCGGGTCGCCTGCGCATGGCGCACGATGTTGGTCGCCGCCTCGCGCAGCACCAACGCCAGCCCGCGCTCCACCTCCACCGGCATCGCAGGTGGCGTCGTGTACTGCAGATGCACCTGCTGGCATTCCAGCAGCAGGCGCGCCGATGCCAGCTCGCCAGCAAGGTCGCTGGCGCGGATGCCGGTCACTGCACTGCGCACCTGTGCCAGCGCTTCGCGTGCAATGTCCTCGGCCTCGCCGATCTCCTGCCGTGCACGCGCGTCATCGCGATCGTAGAGCTTGCGTGCCAGCTCCAGCTTCAGCGTGATCAGCGACAGCGTGTGCCCCAGCAGGTCGTGCAGGTCGCGGCCGATACGCTCGCGCTCGGCGGTGGTGGCCAGTCGCCGCACCTCGTCCTGGGACAGCTGCAGGGCAACGTCGCGCTGCTGGCTCAGGGCCTCCACGTTCACCACCAGCCCGACGATGAACGACACCGCCGGCATCCACACCATGGCCTGCCACGGATAGCCGAAGTACAGCGCGGTGCCGCAGAACAGCAGGTTCAGCGCGGTCAGCTGCAGCAGGTACGCCCACCAGCTGCTGCGCCCGCTCATGCGGATCATCACGCAGCCGAACACGAAGTAGCTCAGTCCCGAGGGGTACCAGGGCAGCAGTACCAGGGCCAGCACGATCATGCCCAGCGCATAGCGCCACCCATGGTGCCGTGGCGACAGCATCACCCTGGCATAGAGCAGCAGGAACAACGGATAGCTGAGCAGGGTCAGCAGCAGCCAGCGCAGCGTGAAGCCATTGCCCAGCACCGGGGTGAGGAAGATCCATACCGACCACAGCAGGTGGATCGCTCCGCTCCAGGGCGACTTGCCACGTCGCAGCAGTTCGGCCACGGCCGAATCCGGCGCAGGGCGCAGCAGGGACGCAAGCCAGCTCGACGACACGAGAGAATCCAGGCGGGGACGATCGCTGCCGATCATGCCAGTTCAGCCGATCCGGCGCAGGCGGCGGCGCGCCAGCAGCAGCGCGACCACGGTGACCGCCAGCAGCACCAGCAGGTGGCCGGCCACGCTGCCCACTGCCGGCAGCCCGACCACCGGCAGCGCCAGCTGCGCCAGATGCCAGGTCGGCCACAGTGGGGCCATCGTCGAGAACAGCGTGGGCAGCGCCGACAGCGGCAGCCACAGGCCCGACAGCAGGGCCAGCGGCAGGTAGACCAGGTTGACCATCGCCGGTGCCGCGCTGGCACTGACATGGCTGCCGATCAGCAGGCCAATCGCCCCCAGCGGCAGCGCCGCCAGGCCCGCCACCGCCAGCAGCTGCACCATCTGCAACGCCTGCAGCTGCACGCCACCGAGCACGCGCGCGACGCCGATCAGCAGCAACGCCACCAGCAGCGCGAACATCACCGCCATCGCCAGCCGTGCCAGCAGCGGTGCCGCCGCCGGCATCGGCAGCGCGCTTGAGAGTCAGCAGGCCGCCTTCACGATCCAGCGCCAACTGCACGCCGAAGCCGAACAGGGCCGGGGCCATCGCGCCGAACACGCAGTAGGTGGCCAACAGGTACAACGGCGCATGACCGCGCCCCAGCAGCACGCCGAACAGCAGATAGAACAGCACCGGGAACAGCAGCGAGGGCACCGCGAACGCCGGCGTGCGCCAGGCCCGGCGCAGTTCGGCCTGCAGCTCGGCGCGGTAGGGGCGCAGTACGCGGCGCCATGAGGCTGCTGGCGCGCTGGCGGTACGGATCAGGGTGTTCATGCGGCCTCCCGGGTCAGATCGAGGAAGGCGTCGGCCAGCGCCGCGCCCTGTACTTCCAGTTCGCGCAGCTGCGCATCGGCGGCCAGCAGGCGCGCCACCACAGGCTCGGCCGGGCTCGCCAGCAGCTGCAGGTGCTCGGCGTCGCGCTGCACCTCCTGCACGCCCGGCCACTGCTGCACGTCCGCAATGGGCAACCCGCTGCGGCAGCGGATGCGGCGCGGCCGATCGGCCAGGCGCAGCTCGCTCAGCGGCGCGTCGGCCAGCACCCGGCCCTGCTCCAGCACCACCACCTGCAGCGCCAGCGCTTCGGCTTCCTCCAGGTAATGGGTGGTCAGCAGCACACCACAGCCTTCGGCCACCAGCTGCCGGATCGCCTGCCACATCGCCTGCCGCGCCTGGATGTCCAGGCCGGTGGTGGGCTCGTCCAGGAACAGCACTCGCGGGCGGCCACACAGCGCGATGGCGAACTGCACGGCGCGCTGCTGGCCACCTGACAGCTGGCCGTAGCGGCGGCGCGCGAGCGCCTGCAGGCCAGCACGCTGCAGCACCTCCTGCAACGGCATCGGGTCGGGATAGCAGGCGCTGGCCTGCGCCACCAGTTCGTCCACCTGCAGCATCGGCGGCAGGCTGGTGCTCTGCAGCATCACGCCCAGGCCGATACGGCTGGCGCGCTGCTGCGGGTCAGCGCCAAGCAGCTCGACCTGTCCGGCGTCGGCGCGGCGCAGGCCCAACAACACGCTGATCGCGGTACTCTTGCCGGCACCGTTGCGGCCCAGCAGCGCCAGCACTTGGCCAGCGCGTACCTGCAGGTCGATGCCATGCAGGGCGGTACGGTCGCGGTAACGCACCTGTACCTGCTGCAGGCGGGCCAGCGACGGGGCGATCGGATCCATGGGCGGTACCGGTAGCGGGGACGTTGCCATCCTGTGCCGCCGTGGTCACATTTCGCAGTTGCCGCCGTCAGTGTCATCGGGTGACAGCTGTCACTGCCGTCATCGCTGTGCCTGCCTTCATGCTGTGCCGCACGCTCCACCGCCGGAACCGCCGCCGTCCGCTCTTCCGGCCACACCCGCCCGAACGTCTGTGATGGAACGAATGAACGCTTCTGCCGAGCTGTTGAAGGAACTCCGTATCGACCGCAAGTCCCCGCCGCCCGCCTCCGGAGGGAGTGGCAGTGGTGGTGGCCGCCGCTGGCTGTGGATCGCGATCATCGTGGTCGTGCTGCTGGTCGCCGCCGTCGTCGCCTTCCTGTTCGGGCGTGCGCCGGTGGTGGAGGTGGAAACCGCACCCGCCGTGGCCATCCAGCAGGGCAGCGCCAGCAGTTCGGTGCTCGATGCCAGCGGCTACGTGGTCGCCCGGCGCATGGCCACGGTCTCGGCCAAGATCACCGGCAAGGTGCGCGAGGTGATGATCGAGGAAGGCATGCGCGTGGAGCAGGGCCAGATCATGGCCACGCTGGACCCGATCGATGCCGACGCGCAGCGTAGCCTGTATGCCTCGCAGCTGCAGGCCGCACGCAGCCAGGTGGCCGGTCTGGAGGCACAGCAGAAGCAGGCCGCCGCCGAAGCCAGCCGCCTGCAGGCACTGGTCGGCCAGCAGCTGGTGTCGCGCTCGCAGTACGACCAGGCGGTGGCCCAGCGCGACAGCCTGCGGGCACAGCTGGACACCGCACAGCGCAACGTCAAGGTGGCCAACGACCAGCTGGCCATCGCCGACCTGGGCGTGGACAACAACATCGTGCGCGCCGTTCTCCGGCGTGGTCACCGCCAAGGCTGCGCAGCCCGGCGAAATCGTTTCGCCGCTGTCGGCCGGCGGCGGCTTCACCCGCACCGGCATCGGCACCATCGTCGACATGGACTCGCTGGAGATCGAAGTCGAGGTCGGCGAAGCCTTCATCGGCCGCGTGCAGCCGAAGATGCCGGTGGAAGCCACGCTCAATGCCTACCCGGAATGGAAGATTCCCGGCGAGGTCATCGCCATCATCCCCACCGCCGACCGCGGCAAGGCCACGGTGAAGGTGCGCGTGGCGCTGAAGGTGAAGGACCCGCGCATCGTGCCGGAGATGGGCGTGCGGGTCAGCTTCCTGGAGCAGGCGCAGCCGCAGGCGGCCGCCAAGCCGCAGGGCGTGCGCGTGCCGGCGGGCGCCGTGGTGCAGCGCGAGAGCGTCTCGGTGGCCTTCGTGCTGGGTGATGAGAACCGCGTACAGCAGCGCACGGTCGAGGCCGGCCAGGCGATGGGCAAAGACCGCCAGATCCTCAAGGGCGTGAGCGCGGGTGAATCGGTGGTGGTCAACCCGCCGGACACCCTGCGCGACGGCGCCAAGGTGCAACAGAAACAAGCGCAGTAACGGCCTGGCGCCTGCGGGCGCCGCCGGCAACACCGCTCGACGCATGCCTGCGGCCACCGCCGTGGTGCTTCCCCGTTTCCCGCCTTCCGTGGAGAACCACCCATGTCGACCCTGGTTTCATTGCGCAACATCACCAAGACCTACCAGCGCGGCCCCGAAAAGGTGCAGGTGCTGCACGGCATCGACCTGGACATCGCCAGCGGCGACTTCGTCGCACTGATGGGTCCGTCCGGCTCAGGCAAGACCACCCTGCTCAACCTGATCGGCGGCCTGGACAACCCCAGCGGCGGCGAGATCAGCATCGAAGGCGAGCGCATCGACCAGATGAGCGGCGGCCAGCTGTCGACCTGGCGCAGCCACCACGTCGGCTTCGTGTTCCAGTTCTACAACCTGATGCCGATGCTGACCGCGCAGAAGAACGTGGAGCTGCCGCTGCTGCTGACCCATCTCAATGCCGCGCAGCGCCGCCGCAATGCCGAGATCGCGCTGACCCTGGTCGGCCTGGCCGACCGCCGCAACCACCGACCGAATGAGCTGTCCGGCGGCCAGCAGCAGCGCGTGGCGATCGCGCGGGCGATCGTCTCCGACCCGACCTTCCTGATCTGCGACGAGCCCACCGGCGACCTCGACCGCCAGTCCGCCGAGGAGATCCTCGGCCTGCTGCAGCAGCTCAACCGCGAGCATGGCAAGACCATCATCATGGTCACCCATGACCCGAAGGCCGCCGAGTACGCCACGCACACGGTGCACCTGGACAAGGGCGAGCTGGCCGACGCGCCGCTGGCCCACTGACGGAGGCCACGGCGATGAAATACTTCTCGTTGGTGTGGGCGCAGCTGTTCCGCAGCCGCACCCGTACATTGCTGACCCTGCTTTCGGTGGTGGCCGCCTTTCTGCTGTTCGGCATGCTCGATTCGGTCCGCGTGGCGTTCAATTCCGGCGGCAGCGTGGAGGGCGCCAATCGGCTGGTGGTGGCCTCACGACTGTCGATCACCCAATCGCTGCCGATCCGCCTGGAAGCGCAGGTGCGGCAGGTGGCCGGCGTGCGCGACGTGGCCTACGGCATGTGGTTCGGCGGCATCTACCAGGACCCGAAGAACTTCTTCCCGAACTTCTCGGTGTCACCCAACTACTTCGACGTCTACCGTGAACTGCAGATCGATCCGGCGCAGCTGGAAGACTGGAAGCAGACCCGCACCGGCGCCATCGTCGGCGAAACGCTGGCCAAGCAGTTCGGCTGGAAGATCGGCGACACCATCCCGCTGCAGGCAACCATCTTCCCGCGTGGCGGCAGCAATGACTGGCCGTTGGAACTGAAGGGCATCTTCCGCTCGAAGGACCGCACACAAGCGGGCAACGAAGAACGCCAGTTGATGATGAACTGGAAGTACTTCGATGAATCCAACGACTACATCAAGAACCAGGTGAGCTACTACACGATCACCCTGGACAACCCTGACCAGTCCTCGCGGGTGGCGCAGGCCATCGATGCGATTTCTGCCAACTCCGACCACGAGACCAAGACACAGACCGAATCGGCGTTCCAGCAGGCCTTCGTCAAGCAGTTCGCGGACATCGGCATGATCGTTACGTCGATCATGGGTGCGGTGTTCTTCACCCTGCTGCTGTTGACCGGCAACACCATGGCGCAGGCGGTGCGCGAGCGCGTGCCCGAACTGGCCACGCTGAAGACGCTGGGCTTCAAGGATGGCACCGTGCTGTCGCTGGTGATGATCGAGTCGGTGCTGCTGGTGGGCCTTGGCGGCCTGCTCGGCATGGTGCTGGCCTCGCTGGTGCTGCCGGTGGTGGCCGCGAACTTCGGCGGCGTGCTGCCCGCGCATGTGCCGTGGAATACTTGGCTGCTGGGCGTCGCCCTGGTGCTGCTGATCGGCACCATTGTCGGCCTGCTGCCCGCGCTGCGTGCCAAGCGCCTGAAGATCGTCGACGCACTGGCCGGCCGCTGAGGAGAACGCAGACATGTTCAAGAGCAAACTCAAGAAGTGGCTGGGCAACGGCGTGACGGTGCTGCTGCTGGTGATCGGCCTGGTGCTGTGGATCAGCCTGCCGTGGATCGGCGTGCTGGCCGTGGCCGTGCTGGTGGCACTGTGGCTGCTGCTGACCCGCGGTGGGCGACTTGCACTGGCCGCCACCCGCATCGGCGTGGCCAGCCTGCCGCAGCGCTGGGGCGCGTCCTCGGTGATCGTGGTCGGCATCGCTGGCGTGGTCGGCGTGCTGGTGGCGATGCTGGCGATGGGCGAAGGCTTCCAGGCCACGCTCAACAACACCGGCGATGACACCACCGCCATCGTGCTGCGCGGCGGCTCGCAGGCCGAAATCAACTCGGTCATCACCCGCGAACAGGTGCCGACGCTGTCCACCCTGCCCGGCATCAGCCGCGATGCCGAAGGCCGGCCGCTGCTGTCACCGGAGCTGTCGCAGGTGGTCAACCTGGTATCGAAGTCTGATGGCACCGACGTCAACGCGCAGTTCCGCGGCGTCGGCCCGCAGGCGTGGGCGTTGCATGACAAGGTCAAGATCGTCGAAGGCCGCACGTTCGCCACCGGCCTGCGCGAGATCGTGGTCGGCCAGGGCGCCAAGGGCCAGTTCCGCGATCTGGACGTTGGCAAGACGCTGACGCTGGGCAACCAGACCTGGACCGTGGTGGGTGTGTTCGCCACCGGCGATGCGCATGATTCGGAACTGTGGACCGACGCCGATACGCTGGCCACCACCTACCAGCGCAGTGCGTGGCAGTCGATCAGCGTGCGCACCGATGGCAAGGCCGGCTTCGAGCAGTTCAAGGCCGCCGTCGCCGCCGACCCGCGCCTGAAACTGGACGTGGAAACCACCCGCGTCTACTACAGCAAGCAGGGCGGCGGGCTGACCAAGCTGATCGACATCCTCGGCAAGGTGATCGGCACCATCATGGCGGTCGGTGCGGTGTTCGGCGCGCTCAACACCATGTACGCGGCGGTCGCCACGCGTGCGCGCGAGATCGCCACCATGCGCGCGATCGGCTTCCGCGGCCTGCCGGTGGTGACGGCGGTAATGCTGGAGACGATGCTGCTGGCACTGCTCGGCGGCCTGCTGGGGTGTGCGGTGGCATGGCTGCTGTTCAATGGCTACAGCGTGTCCACCATCGGCAGCAACTTCAGCGCAGTGGTGTTCAAGTTCCATGTGTCGCCGGAACTGCTGTGGACCGGCCTGAAATGGGCGCTGGGCATCGGCCTGGTCGGCGGCCTGTTCCCGGCGCTGCGCGCGGCGCGTTTGCCGATCACCACGGCGTTGCGCGAAACCTGAGCATCACGCAGCGACAGACTGCGCATCCTGCAGAGGGACGGAGCGAAAGCTCCGTCCCTTTTTCGTTGCCGAACTCAGAAATCCGCCGCCGCGGCATCAGACGGCAGGGCGCGCAGTGCCAGATGCTGACGCAGGGCTTCTTCAGGCGCATATGCCGTGCCCAGCGCGTGCTGCTCGCCCGTCTGCCTGTCGAAGAAGATCGGCCCATTGCCGGCCAGCGCGTCTGAGATCTCGCCGGATTGCAGGTAGCGCAACGACTGGAAGCAGAACAGCCAGCCTTCGACCACCTCATGCTCGTTCGTGATGACAACCGGTTCTTCGTCGTCGACAAGTGCAGCCTCCACGCGACGGCGTGCCTCTTCAAGATGAATCACTCCTTCATCTCCTTCGTTCGGTGACAACGAGACGAGCATTCCATGCAGGTGGGCGCGTCGCAACTGAAGAGCGCCTGGGCATGGTTGTGCACTGCGACGTGTTGTCGCAACCGCTCAAGCATGCCGGGTTTGTGCCGCTATCGATGCCTCTGCCCATCGCAAACGCAGCGCGCGTGACGCAGCGCACAGCGCATCTGTGGATTGTTGGTTGCGATTCATTTTCGCGCACTTCTATCGGCGTCGAGACAAACAGTTACGAATGGAAACATTCTAGAATCGCGCCCCCCACGTTGGTTTGCAGCACCCCACGCGCCCATAGAACGGGCGCATGTTTTTCCTGAAACACGAGATTTCACGGATGTCCCTGAAAACCACTCCGCTGCGCAACGCGATCGTCATCGCGCTGGCCGCCAGCTGCACCACCCCCGCCTTCGCACAGAGCACCGGCGACGCCACCACCACTCTCGACCGCATCGAAATCACCGGCTCGCGCATCCGCCAGGCCAGTGTCGAGACCGCACAGCCGGTGATCGCGCTCAACCGCGCCGAGATCGAGAAGAAGGGCTACGTCAACGTCGCCGACATCCTGCAGGACATTCCCGCCGCAGGTTCGCCGAGCATGGGCCGCGCGTCTTCGCTGACCTCCTCGCGCGACTTCGGCGGCATGTACGTCAGCCTGCGCAACCTCGGCCCGGAACGCAGCCTGGTGCTGATCGACGGCCGCCGCATGGGCGTCAGCGCCGGAGGCTACTCCGACCTGGCCTCGATTCCGTCGGCCATCGTCGAGCGCGTGGAAGTGCTGACCGATGGCGCGTCCGCGCTGTACGGCTCGGACGCCATCGCCGGCGTGGTCAACATCATCACCCGCAAGAACTTCGACGGTGGCCAAGCCAGCGTCTATGTCGGCCAGTACGGCCAGGGTGACGGCCAGAAGCGCTCCTACAGCGCCACCTTCGGCAAGACCTTCGACCGCGGCTGGTTCACCGTGGGTGCTGAGCGCACCAAGGAAGACGAAGTGCTGGGCAAGGATCGCGAGTTCAGCCGCTATCCCAACGGCCCGCGCCACCCGACCGACAACCTGAACGGCAACACCCCGTGGGGCTACGTCACCGTCGGTGGCAAGAACCTGACCGTGGGCCCGGGCGGCGATCCGAGCCAGAAGGGCAACTTCCACGCGCCGGATCCGGCCGATGGTGCCAACAGCAAGACCAACATGAGCCTGCTGACCGGCCTGGAGCGCACCTCGGTGTTCGCCAACGGCGGCTTCTCGATCACCGACGACCTGCGCATCGTCGCCGACGCGCTGTACAGCAAGCGCGAATCGACCAAGCAGCTGGCCGGCTACCCGTACTCGGTCAGCGCCGCCCAGGCGCGCAACGGCAGCCGTGCCGCCCTGTCCAAGGACAGCACGTTCAACCTGTGGGGCCAGGATGTGCTGTTCGCGCACCGCTCCGAGGAGCTGCCGCGCGGCACCGAGAACAATCTGGAGACCAAGCGCGCCAGCATCGGCCTGGAAGGCAGCTTCGAAACCGGTTCGCGGTACTGGGACTGGAACGTCAGCTACATGTACAACCGCAATGAAGGCGAGCGCATCGGTACCGGCAGCATGTACCAGCCGCACGTCAACCAGGCCGTCGGCCCGTCCTTCATGGATGGCAACGTGGCCCGCTGCGGCTCACCGGGTGCGGTGATCGCCGGCTGCGTGCCGTGGAACCCGGCTGCGCCGATGGGTTATACCGGCCCTGGCTCGCTGAGCAACCAGGACGTACAGGACTACCTGTTCGCCCGCTTCGTCGACAAGATGAAGAGCACCACCAAGGTGGCCAGCGCCAACATCTCCGGTTCGCTGTTCACCCTGCCGGCCGGCGACATCATGGGCGCGATGGGCTTCGAGCACCGCAGCGAAGAAGCCAGCTACACCCCGGACATGCGGGTGCAGAAGGGTGAGATTACCGGCACCACCGGCCAGCCGACCCGTGGCGACTACTCGCTCAACGAGGTCTACCTGGAGCTGCAGGTGCCACTGCTGGCCGATCTGCCGTTCGCGCGCGAACTGTCGCTGGACGTGGCCGGTCGCTACTCGGATTACAACAACTTCGGCTCGACCACCAACAGCAAGTTCGGCCTGAAGTGGAAGCCGATCGACAGCCTGCTGGTACGCGCCACCTACGGCACCGGCTTCCGTGCACCGACCGTGGATGACCTGTACGGTGGCACCGTCAGTACCCGCGATTCGTTCACCGATCCGTGCGATACCTCGTTCGGTACCGCGGCCACCAGCCCGACCGTTGCTGCCCGTTGCCAGGCGCTGAAGGTGCCGGCCAACTTCCGCCAGCTCAACAGCGATGGCACCGTTGCCACCAAGCCGGGCCAGCAGTCGACCGTCGACTTCAACTCGGGTTCCAACGCGGCGCTGAAGCCGGAAACCGCCAAGACCTGGACCGTGGGCCTGGTGTACAGCCCGGACTTCGTGGCCGGCCTGGATGTCAGCCTCGACTGGTGGAAGATCCGCATCAACAACGCCATCGTCTCCGAGACCACCAACAGCATTCTCGAGCAGTGCTATGTGCAGGGTTCGGACGCCGCCTGTGGCCGCTTCACCCGTGGCAGCAACGGCCAGGTCAACAGCCTGGACCGCTCGCTGGTCAATGCCGGTTTCCGCGAAACCGCCGGCTATGACATCAACGTGCGTTACCGCCTGCCGGAAACCACGTTCGGCCAGTTCGCCGTCAACTGGAACACCACCTACACCGACTACCTGAAGCAGCGCAACGACAACGCCGCGACCACGCCGGTGGAGCAGCGCACCAGCTGGGGCGGCGACTTCCGCGTCCGCTCGACCTTCAACCTGGATTGGCAGTACGGCGACCTCGGCATCGGCTGGACCGCGCGCTACTACTCCAGCATGAAGGAGAAGTGCTCGTACATGGACGAGTGCAACCTGCCGGGCTTCAGTTCGTCGTACACCAGTGCATCGCCGACCAACAAGGTGGGCTCCAACACCTTCCACGACCTGCAGGTGCGCTACAGCCTGCCGTGGGACGGCACCGTGTCGCTGGGCGTGAACAACGTCTTCGACCACCAGGGTCCGATCATGTACAGCCAGCCGAACAGCAGCTTCACCTACTACGGTGGCTTCGACATCGGCCGCTTCATGTACATGAAGTACCAGCAGCGCTTCTAAGCCTGCAACCGCGTTCCCGTCACAGCCAACTCTCTCCTGGCTGTGGATGGAAGCAGAGCGGCGCCCCTCGGGGCGCCGCTCTTTTTTGTGCACACGTGTCAGCCGAGCGGACGCGGCGCTAGCGCTTGGCGCGCATCGTGCGGATGTTGTCGCCGACGAACAGCACCAGGCCGGCCCAGATCGCGGCAAAGCCGATCGCCTTGGCGGTGTCGAACGCTTCGTGGAAGAAGAACACACCCAGCAGCAGCTGCAGGCTCGGCGCGATGTACTGCAGGATGCCGACCAGCGACAGCGGAATGCGCTTCACGCCGTAGGCGAAGCCGATCAGCGGCACGGCGGTGACTGCGCCGCCGAAGATCAGCAGCAGGTCGTTGCGCCAGCCCCAGCCATGGAAGAACGCGCCGCCATGGCCGTTCTCGGCCCAGATCGCGAAGGCCAGCGCCGGCAGGAACAGGTACATGCTTTCCACGCCCAGGCCGGCCACCGGGTCGACCGAAACCAGCTTGCGCAACAGGCCATACAGGCCGAACGAACAGGCCAGGCCCAGCGCGATCCACGGCGGTGTACCGGCGTCGATGGTCAGCCAGGCCACGCCCACCGCCGCCATTGCCACCGCCACCCACTGCAGGCGGCGCAGGCGTTCCTTCAGCACCAGCACGCCCAGCAGCACGTTCACCAGCGGGTTGATGAAGTAGCCCAGGCTGGTCTCGATGACATGGCCGGCGTTGACCGCCCAGATGTACAGGCCCCAGTTGAAGGCGATGGTCAGGCTCGACACCAGCAGGATCGGCAGCGCACGCGGCTGCGCGGCGATCTTCTGCCACCAGCCCAGGCGCGAGCTGATCAGCAGCCAGCCCAGCACCAGCACGGTGCTCCAGATGATGCGGTGGGCGATGATCTGGAACGAGGGCACCTCGTTGAGCAGGTGCCAGTACACCGGCACCAGGCCCCAGATCACGAAGGTGGACGCGGTGACCAGCAGGCCCCGGCGTTGTTCTTTCTCATCCATGCTCATTTCTTTCTCGTCCTTGCCATCGTCAGCACCACCACACCCAGAAGAATCACCACCATCGCCAACAGGTCGCGCCAGCCGAAACGCTCACCGTTGAGCAGTGCGCCCAGCAGCACCGCGATCACCGGATTGACGTACGCGTAGCTGCCCGCCAGCGCGGGGCGCACGTTCTGCAGCAGCCACACGTAGGCGGTGAACGCGACGATGGAGCCGAACACGCACAGGTAGGCCATCGCCAGCAGGCCACCGGTATCGGGCAGCGTGGTCGGGCGCTCGCCTACCGCCAGGCCGATCAGCACCAGCAGCACGCCGCCGCAGAGCATCTGCCCGGCAGCGGTCATGAACGGGCCCGGCAGGTCCAGCCCACGCGCCCACACCGAACCGAAGGCCCAGCCGATCGGCGCGATCAGCAGCAGCACCAGCCCGGTCGGCGAGGCCGTCAGGCTGCTGCCGGCGTTGAGCCAGACCACGCCCAGGAAGCCGATGGCGATGCCCAGCCATTCGCCACGGCTGGCGTGCTGGCCGCGCAGCGCCGAGAACAGCGCCATCCACAGCGGCACCGAGGCCACTGCGGTGGCGGCCAGGCCCGAGGACACCTCACGCTCGGCCAGCACCACCATGCCGTTGCCCAGCACCAGCATGGTCACGCCCATGATGACCAGGTTGCGCCACTGCCGCAGGGTCGGGTTCGGCATCTTCCAGAACAGGCGCAAGGCCAGGAACATCAGGCCACCGGCAATGATGAAGCGGCTGCCGGAGACCATCGTCAGCGGTAGCGCGCCGCCGTGCAGGGCCTTGGCGATGCCCAGGTAGGTCGAGCCCCAGACCACGTAGACCAGCAGCAGAGCCAGCGCGACAAGGCCACCCCGGGGGGCAGCCGCAGACGAAGAGGGGGGAGCCGACATGACACACCAGGGAGCCGGGGGAAGGCGGATTCTAGGACGTTTTGAGTATGGTCCGGGACCCCATACGGTGGCACGCTGTCATCCATCCATGCACCCTGCTCTGGTCTGCTACCCCGTGTTGACGGCCGATGCAGTACCAAGAGGGCTGCCCGGCCGCGCCGCCCCAAGGCCGTGCGCCGTTTTCCCTGCGCACGGACGCGCCGCATCGAGGATTCCCACCCAGATGAGCACCACGTCCCAACCTGCCGTACCCGCGAACGACCGCGCTGCCCTGCGCAGGTCGATCTCCAACACCCTCAAAGGCTCCGCCGGCAACCTGGTGGAGTGGTATGACGTCTACGTGTACTCGGTGTTCGCCGTGTACTTCGAATCGCAGTTCTTCTCGCCGGACGACAAGAACTCCACGATGTACGTGTGGGCGATCTTCGCCGCCACGTTCCTGATGCGCCCGATCGGTGCCTGGTTCTTCGGCCGCTTCGCCGACCGCCATGGCCGCCGCCTGGCACTGACCGTCTCGGTCACGCTGATGGCGCTGTGCTCGTTCCTGATCGCCATCACCCCCACCGCCGCCAGCATCGGCATCTGGGCCGCAGTCATCCTGCTGTTCGCGCGCCTGCTGCAGGGCTTTGCCACCGGCGGCGAGTACGGCGCCAGCGCCACCTACATGTCCGAGGCCGCCATTCCCGGCCGTCGCGGCTTCCTGTCCTCCTTCCACTACGTCACCCTGGTCGGCGGCCACGTGCTGGCCCAGCTGACCCTGCTGCTGATGCTGACCTTCTGGGGCAAGCCGGAGATCTCCGAGTGGGGCTGGCGCATCGCCTTCGGCATCGGCGGCATCGCCGCGGTGGTGGTGTTCTGGCTGCGCCGTGGCATGGACGAGTCGCTGTCGGAGTCGTCCATCGAGGCCGCGCGCGAGGGCAAGGCAAAGAAGTCCGGTTCGATGTACGAGTTGTTCGTGCACCAGTGGCGGCCGCTGCTGCTCTGTTTCTTATCACCGCTGGCGGCACCGTGGCCTTCTACACCTACTCGGTGAACGGCCCGAAGATGATCCAGAGCGCCTTCGCCGGCAACGATCCGATGACCGGCACGCTGATCAACCTGGGCGTGCTGGCGTTCCTGATGGTGCTGCAGCCGGTCGGCGGCTGGCTGTCGGACATCATCGGCCGCAAGACCCTGCTGGTGTTCTTCGGCGTCGGCGGCGTGCTGTACAGCTGGTACCTGATCACCCAGCTGCCGCACCAGCATGACGCCACCCTGGCCTTCCTGACCCTGGCGCTGGCGTTCGTCATCCTCACCGGCTACACCTCGATCAACGCGGTGGTGAAGGCCGAGCTGTTCCCCACCCACGTGCGTGCACTGGGCGTGGGCCTGGGCTATGCGCTGGCCAACTCGCTGTTCGGCGGCACCGCCCCGCTGCTGTACCAGGGCGCGCTGAAGACCGGCCACGTCGACTGGTTCGCCATCTACGTGACCGCGACGATCGCGGTATCGTTGGTGGTCTATGTGTTCTTCCTTACCAACAAGGGCCCGAACTGGCTCGACGGCACCCGCAAGTAAGCGCGTTGCCCTGATCGCGGCCACCGGTGCACTGCCGGTGGCCGCTGCGTCTCCCGCCACGCCATTGATGTGGATCGCGGCGACGCTGGCCGCAGCCACGGCATTGGCCTGGCTGCTGCGCCGCCCCAACGCGCAGGCCGCGTGGCCGCGCATCGGATTCGGGATTGCCCTGCTGGTGTTCTGCGCCGCGCTGGCGCTGCAGCTGGCGGTGGACCTGGGCAGCGGCCACAGCTCGCTGCAACTGCGCCTGCATCGCGGCATCAATGCAGGGTCGCCGGTTGGACTGCGCACGATGGTGGCGTGCTATCTGGCAGCGCTCGCCGCCAGTGGCTGGGGCGCGTGGAAGCTGCTGCGCCGGCGCAGGTAGTGCCGGCCGCTGGCCGGCAACGCCACCTCTTTCGGTAGTGCCGGCCGCTGGCCGGCAACCTCATGAACCTCCGGAAAGAGCAGGGAGTTGCCGGCCAGCGGCCGGCACTACCTCAACGGCGGGCCGCTTCGCTCTTGTCGCGCGCCGCGGAACTCCGATTCCTTTTCCCACGTCGGCCAGCGGCGGCTGTTGGCCAGCTCGGCGCCCAGGTCGTAGACCAGCAGGGTGTCGGCGGCATGGCCGCTCGGGTCCCAGCTCGGGGTCCACGCATCGCAGGCCTGGTGGTAGCAGTCGGCGAAGTACTTCTCGCGCAGCGCGGCCGGCTTCAACGCCGCCGTCCAGCTTGTCCAGGCCCGGGCCGATGGTGATCGCCGGCACGCCCAGGCGGGCGAAGGCGAAGTGGTCGGCACGGTAGAAGAAGCCGGCTTCCAGATTCGGGTCCGGGCTGTAGCTGCGGCCGCGGGCCTTGGCCACGCGTTCCAGGTCACCTTCCAGCGAGACCCGGCCCTTGCCCCACGACGCGATGTCACGGGTCGCACCATCCGGGCTGAACATCTCGATGTTCAGTACTGCGGCGGTCTTGTCCAGTGGCGCCAGCGGGTGCGCGGCGTAGTAGCTGGCACCCAGCAGGCCCTTCTCTTCGGCGGTGAGAGCCACGAAGTACAGCGTGCGCTGCGGCTGCGGGCCGGCGGCGAACACCCGGCCCAGTTCCAGCACGGTGGCCACACCGGTGGCGTTGTCGATCGCACCGCGGCGGATGCGGTCACCCTTGGCGTCGGCCTGGCCGATACCAAAGGCATCCCAGTGCGCCGAGAAGATCACCGCCTCGTCGGCATGCTCGCCACCGGGCAGCTTGGCCACCACGTTGCGGGTCACCACCTGCTCGCGCTTGAGCGCGAAATCAACGCTCAGCTTCGCGTTGTCCAGCGCCACCGGACGGAAGTCGGCGCGCATCGACTTGCGCTTCTCGGCATCGAAGTCGAGGCCGGCGTCGGCGAAGATCGCCTCGGCCAGTTCGCGCTGCATCCAGCCACGCAGCGGGGTGTGCTGGGCCATCGCCTCGGCCTGGCCGCGCTCGATGTCGAACAGCGGCGAAGTGCCCGAGCTCTTCACCGTGGCCCAGCCATAGGCGGCCGGTGCGGTCTCGTGCACGATCAACACGCCCTCGGCGCCACGGCGCGCGGCTTCCTCGAACTTGTAGGTCCAGCGGCCGTAGTAGGTCACCGCCTTGCCGTCGAACGCGCCCGGCGCATCGGCTTCGAAATCGGCGTCGTTGATCAGCACGACGGCGATCTTGCCGTGCAGGTCCACGTCCTTGTAGTCGTTCCACTGGCGTTCCGGCGCGTCGATGCCGTAGCCGACGAACACCAGCGGCGCATCCTTGATCTGCACGCGCTTACGCGGCTGCAGGCTCTGCAGGGTCACGTCCACGCCGTTGGCCAGCGCGCTTGCCCTGCTTCAGCGACAGGCTGGCCTTGGCCGCGCCCTCCAGCTGTGCGCGCACCAGCGGCACCGGCTGCACCCAGCTGCCATCCACGCCACCCGGCTGCAGGCCGTAGCTGCGGAACTGCTCGATCAGGTACTGCACCGTGCGCTCTTCGCCCTCGGTGGCCGGCGCGCGGCCCTCGAATTCATCCGATGCCAGCACATGCACGTGGCGCGATAGTGCCTGCGGATCGATACCGCCGCCGGGCAGGTCGTTGGCCGCATGGGCCAGGCCACCGACAAACAGGCAGGACGACAGCAGCAACACGCGCATCGGATTCACGGCAGTACCACGGCTAGCTTGGAAGTCACCAGAGTGTAACGTGGTCGTGACATCACGGCGCAGCCTGGGTCCACGTCATCCACGCATGACGTGGATCTACCTGCTGATGCGGTCCAGCCAGCAGGCCAGGCCCTGCGCGTTGAGTTCGATGTCCATCGCCAGCACCGCAGTCACCGCCGCATCGTCCAGCGCACAGCCATGCAGCTGTGCACGTTCCAGGTACAGCGCCTGCAGTGCGGCCAGCAGGCAGCGGTGGCGGTCCGGTCGGCCATCGCACTGGCGGCCGATGGCGGCCATCGCATCGATCTGCTCGAACAGGTCATCGGCCAGTTTCTCCACCTGTTCCACACGACCGTAGTGGGTCAGGTACATCGCCTGCGGCGCGTAATCGAGCATGCGCCGGATCGAGGCCTTCATCGCCTCCGGATCGAACTGCACCGGCGATGAGGTGGGGAAGATGAAAGCACCCTGCGCACTATCCAGCTCGCGGTAGGAGATGCCGAACGTATCGCCGGTGAACCAGCTGCGGCTGCGCGCATCCCACACGCAGTAGTGGTGCAGCGCGTGGCCCGGGGTATGTAGCAGCACCAGCTCGCGGCCGGCCAGATCGATGCGGTGGCCGTCTTCGGCCGCCACCACACGGTGCTCCGGAATCGCCTCGATGCGACCATAGCTGCGCGCGATCTCTTCGGCGCCATACACCGCCGTGGCACCCGCGATCAGGCGGGTCGGATCGATCATGTGCGGCGCACCGCGCGGGTGCAGCACCGCCTTCGCATTCGGCAACTGCTGCATCAGCAGGCCTGCACCGCCTGCATGATCCAGATGCACGTGGGTGAGCAGCAGCCAGTCCACCGCCTCCACGCCCAGGCCGGCATCCGCCAGCGCCTGCAGCATCGCCGGCACCGACAGGCCGGTGCCGCAGTCGACGAACGCAGCGCGGCCGTTCTCAACGATCAGGTAAGCCGCGTCGAAATCCGGGCGCTGGAAACCGGTATCGATGGTGTGGATGCTGGGGTCGGCGGTCATCGGCACGCACCTGGCAGGATCGGGAACAGACCCCCATGGTAGGCGCGCAGGCGGCCCGGGTTCGATGCGGCTTTGGTCGGGTAGTGCCGGCCGCTGGCCGGCAACCTCGGGATAGCCAGGAGAATGCATGTGCCGGCCAGCGGCCGGCACTACCGATCAGCCGGAGCGCAATGCGAACCGCGGCCGCAGCAACAGGGCCAACACCAGCACCGCCAGGAACGCGCCGTAGGCGTACAGCACCGCCAGCACCTGCGGCCAGATCGGGCCCGCGCCCGGCTGCACCACGCCAATGCGGTAGCCCCACAGCATCGACACGATGCTCAGCGCGAATGCGAGCACCAGGGTGGTGCTGTCGAACAGGCGCCGCCGCGCGGTGCGCGGCTGGCGCGGGAACAGCCAGTACAGGCTGCCCAGCAGCAGGAACCAGGGCAGGAACAGCAGCAGCGACAACCAGGCCATCGCAGACTCCATGTCATCGCGCCGGAGGCGCGCG
Source organism: Stenotrophomonas sp. 93052_Sma (assembly GCF_056481145.1). Lineage (NCBI taxonomy): Bacteria > Pseudomonadati > Pseudomonadota > Gammaproteobacteria > Lysobacterales > Lysobacteraceae > Stenotrophomonas > Stenotrophomonas sp. 93052_Sma. The sequence goes on along the minus strand of NZ_CM151134.1, from coordinate 325,935 downwards.
GACATCATGCCATGACCTTCGTTCACGGGTAGTGCCGGCCGCTGGCCGGCATTTCCGGGAGCCTGGGGAACGTGCAGTTGCCGGCCAGCGGCCGGCACTACCCTACGCTTCGCGCAGCACGGCCAGGGCAGCCAGCACGGCGTCTACCTCGGCGTCCAGCTTGAACAGCTCGCTCTGCAGCTGGTCGCCCTGCTCGGCCTGCTTGATCACCGCGATCAGCTGGCCCGCATCGCGCGGCGAATCGAAGCCTTCGCTCTGGATCAGCAGCGTGCCGTCACCAGCGGTCAGCTTGAAGTAGAAGCGGCCATCCTTTTCACGGTACTGCTTGAACAGCGGCGGTGCCACGCGGGCCACGCCGGCATCCTCGCTGGCGATATCGCCCGCGCTGGACAGATCACGCAGGCCGACCGCATGGCGCAGCTCGTCCAGCAGCGGTGCCGCCAGCTGCTCGCGCAGCTGCTGGCCACGGCGCTTGAGCAGCGCCTCGATCTTCTCCGGCTCGGCCATCAGCGCGTTGTAGCGCTCGCGCAGCGGCGACAGCTCGCTGTCGATGCGCTCGAACAGCTGCTGCTTGGCATCGCCCCAGCTGATGCCCGCGGCGAACGCGTTGGCGAATTCCGCGGTCTGTTCCGGGGTGGCGAACGCCTGGTACATCTGGAACAGCGCCGAGCCCTCGGTGTCCTTCGGCTCGCCTGGTGCACGCGAGTCGGTCAGGATCGAGAACACCAGCTTCTTCAGCTCCTCGCGCGGCACGAACAGCGGAATGGTGTTGTGGTAGCTCTTGCTCATCTTGCGGCCATCCAGGCCCGCCAGCGTCGCCACCTGCTCGTCGATCACCACGTCCGGCAGCGGGAAGTACTCCTTGCCGTACACGTGGTTGAAGCGCTGGGCGAAATCACGCGCCATCTCGATGTGCTGGATCTGGTCACGGCCCACCGGCACCTGGTTGGCCTTGAAGATCAGGATGTCGGCGGCCATCAGCACCGGGTACATGAACAGGCCGGCGCTGACGCCTGCGTCCTCGTCCACGCCTTCCTCGCGGTTCTTGTCCACGGCCGCCTTGTAGGCGTGCGCGCGGTTGAGGATGCCCTTGCTGGCGATGGCGGTCAGGAACCACATCAGCTCGGTGGTCTCGCGGATGTCGCTCTGGCGGTAGAACCACACGTGTTCCGGGTCCAGGCCGCAGGCCAGCCAGCTGGCCGCGATCTCCAGGGTCGCGCGCTGGGTGCGCTGCGGGTCCTGCGACTTGATCAGGCTGTGCAGGTCGGCCAGGAAGAAGAAGCTCTCGATCCCCGGCGCGCGGCTGGCCGCGATGGCCGGACGGATGGCGCCAACGTAGTTGCCCAGGTGGGGCGTGCCGGAGGGGGTGATGCCGGTAAGGACTCGGGTCGTCATGACTGCGTGGGGTAACCTTCGATGAACGGGGCCAGTTTACCTTGCACGCCACCAACCCCGTCAGGGCCTGCGGCGCGTTCATTCACGCAACCCCGCTGGAGACGCCCGATGAAACGCCTGCTGCCCCTGCTGCTGATCCTGCCCTTGGCCGGCTTCCGCCCGGCCCCGATGCCGCCGCCGGTGTACGACGGCGGCCCCGTGCGCATGGCCCTGGTCGACCGCGACCGCGGCACCGAACTGCGCAGCTACCCCGCCGAGGGCCAGCGCTGGGTGGCCGGCGAGCGCGGCCACCGCTACGCCGTGCGCCTGTACAACGACAGCCCGCGCCGGGTGCTGGTGGTGCTGTCGGTAGACGGCGTCAACGCCATCTCCGGCGAAGATGCCGATCCTTCGCAGACCGGCTACGTGCTCAATCCCGGCCAGCGCGCCGACATCACCGGCTGGCGCAAGAGCCAGGACGAAGTGGCGCAGTTCGTGTTCAGCAGCCCCAGCGGCAGTTATGCCAGCCGCACCGGCCGCCCGGACAACATCGGCGTGGTGGGCGTAGCGGTGTTCGAGGAAGCGCGCCGCTGGCGTCCGGATCCGATCCTGCGCCGTGGCCTGCCGCTGCCAGCCCCGGCGGCGGAAGCATCGGCCGATGCCAGCGCCAGCAGCAGCCGCATCGAGGGCTACGCCAGCAAGTCGCAGGCGCCAGCGCTGGGCACCGGCCACGGTGCACGCGAGCAGTCTTCGGTGCGCGATACCGACTTCGAACGCGCCAGCCGCAGCCCCGCACAGGTACTGCAGCTGCGTTACGACAGCGCCCGCAACCTGCGCGCACGCGGCATCCTGGTGGATTCGCCGTCGCGCCTGCCGCGCGAACCACAGGCCTTCCCCAACCGCTACGTGCCGGACCCGCCGGCGAGCTGATCGTCCCGCCCAGACAACACAACGCCCGCAACCTCTCGGTGCGGGCGTTGTGTTGTGGGGGAAACCGAAGTGCTTACTTGTAGTCCGGGTAGTCCTTGCTCACGGCGTCCTGGAACTCACGCACTTCCTTCTCCGCGCGGTCCTTGGCCCAGCCATAACGTTCCTGCAGGCGACCGGCCAGATACTCGGCATTGCCCTCGGCCACATCGAAATCGTCGTTGGTCAGATCGCCCCACTTGGCCTGGGCCTTGCCCTTCAGCTGCGACCACTTGCCGGAAATGATGTCTTTGTTCATTGCTGGGAGTCCTTGGTTGCAACGGCGTTCTTACCGTGGCTCCAGCTTCGCGCAGCAGCTGTTGAATACCGGTCAACCGGCAATGAAATAGATGCTCACCTGCTTGAATGGTTCACTCCGCTTCGACAGCACGCAGCGAAAAGCACGCGCAAAAAAAGGCCGGGGAAATCCCCGGCCTTTTCTCTTTCCGTTGACCCGTCCTGAATTGGGTTGACACCTTTTCCCTCTGGAAAAGGAATGTTCAATGAAATCAACAATCAGGCGCAGTCAGCGGGATTACTCGCTGGCCTTCAAGTTGTCCGTGGTCGATCAGGTCGAGCGTGGAGAACTGACCTATAAGAAGGCTCAGGAGCGATACGGTATCCAAGGTAGCAGCACGGTTCTGAAGTGGCTTCGCCGCCATGGTCGGCAGGATTGGTCAGGTGGTGCATCATCTGCCCCCATGACGACTTCTCCCAAAAGTGGACCGGCCACGCCGCTGACGCCGGAACAACAGATCAAGGCCCTGCAGGTCCAGTTGCGGGAGGCCAACGAGAAAGCACAGCTTTTCGAAGCCATCGTGGATGTCCTCAAAGAGGATTACGGGGTGCGCATCGTAAAAAAGCCTTCAGGCAAGTCCTCACGCAAGGGCGCCTCAAAGGCGTAAGCGTGGCAAGGGCTTGCCGCCATTTCGGCATCAGTCGACAGGCGTTCTATCAAGCGGGGTGCCGGCATCAACGACGACGCGCCAGCGAGACCAAAGCACTGGCGCTGGTGAGCGATTGCCGCGTGCGGCAGCCACGGATCGGGACGCGCAAGTTGCACCATTTGATCGGACCGAAGCTGCAGGCGGCGGGAATCACCATGGGACGTGACCGGTTGTTTGACGTACTTCGGGAAGCGCGCCTGCTGGTACCGAAACGTCGGGCTTATCACAAGACTACCGACAGCCATCATCGCTTTCGCAGGCATCCGAATCTGCTCAAACCTGGCCAAGGATGCGTAATACCAACCGGTAGCGAGCAGGTGTGGGTGGCGGACATCACCTATCTGCCGACGCAGGGGAAGTTCGTGTATCTGAGCCTGGTCACCGATGCCTGGTCGCGCAAGATCGTGGGCTGGAGCGTGCATGAAACGCTACAGACAGAGCAGGTAGCTCAGGCGCTGGAGATGGCGCTGAAAGGGAGAAAGACACCGCAGAAGCTGATCCATCACTCTGATCGTGGAATCCAGTACTGCTCGGATTACTACCAGAAGATCCATGCGCGGCACGGCCTGACCTGCTCGATGACCGACGGCTACGACTGCTATCAGAACGCTCTGGCAGAGCGAGTCAACGGGATCCTCAAGTGCGAGTTCCTGCTTCATCGCCCACGGGACCTGGGGCAAGCCCGCCAGATGGTGGCTGAGGCCGTAGACATCTACAACGCTGAGCGCCCCCACCTGTCCCTTAAAATGCAGACGCCCGATGCGATGCATCGGGCGTCTTTGGCCGCCTGACGGCGGCCGGACCATCCACCCATCGGTGTCAACCTATGGCAGGACGAGTCACGTTCCGTGCAGGGCTCAACGGCCCTTCGCGGTGTCCTCGACCTTCTCGCCCGCCTTCTGCACGTCCTTGCCGGCACCGGCAATGGTGTTGCAGCCGGCCAGCAGGGCCACCGAGAACATCGACAACAGCATCAGGGCAACTACGCGCTTCATGGGCTTCTCCTTGGGTTTGCCGCTACACCGCTTCATTCGCGGATGGGATTCTTTCGCTCGGCGGGAGAAGGCCAATGCCCACCACCGCCGCGTGAAGTGCAATCTGGCGGCAGTGGCGTGGAGCGGGCGTGAACGGATCACAGATCCGTTCAGGCGGCGCCGTCAGTCACGCATCAGGGTGGACTTGCCGAACAGGCTTTCGACCAGGTCCACGGCCAGTTCGGCGGTGGCATTCTGCTTGTCCAGCAAGGGGTTGAGCTCGACGATGTCCAGCGAACCCATGCGCCCGGTGTCGGCGATCATCTCCATCACCAGCTGCGCCTCGCGGTAGTTCACCCCGCCCGGCACAGTGGTGCCCACGCCCGGCGCGATGCTGGGGTCGAGGAAGTCCACATCGAAGCTGACATGCAGATGGGTGTTCTCGTCGATGCCTGCCAGCGCTGCTTCTACGGTGCGCTTCATGCCGTTCTCGTCGATGTAGCGCATGTCATAGACATCCACCTTGTGGGTCTTGATCAGGCGCTTCTCGTCCGGGTCCACCGAACGGATGCCGATCTGGTGCATCTGCGCCGGGGTGATCGCCGGCACGGTGCCGCCGAGGCGGGTCAACGCATCCGGGCCGAGGCCGCACAGGCAGGCCACCGGCATGCCGTGGATGTTGCCCGACGGGGTCACGTCGCTGGTGTTGAAATCCGAATGGGCATCCAGCCACAGCACGCGCAGGGTCTTGCCCTGCTCGCGGCACCAGCGGGCAACGGCGGTGATCGAACCGATGCCCAGGCAGTGGTCGCCGCCGAGCATGATCGGCATGCGGCCGGCCTGCAGTTCGGCATAGCTGGCTTCCATCAGCGCATGGTTCCACGCCACCACTTCATCCAGGTGGCGGTAGCCTTCCACCGGCGCGGTCCACGGGTTGCGCGGGCCATCCAGGTTGCCCAGGTCGCGCACGTCTACGCCGCGCGCCTCCAGCGCCTCCGGCAGGCCCGCCACGCGCAGCGCTTCCGGGCCAAGCCGGGCACCACGATGGCCCGCACCCACATCGGTGGGAACGCCAATCAGGGATACGGAAATGGGATGGGCCATGGGTGCCTCCTGCGGGGGAAAAAGAAGCACAGTCTAGCCAGAGCTGTGTGACACCACTCGCGGCGGTGCAGCAGTCGGTGATCCAGAACACCGGGGCCACGCTGACGTTCCTGGTCAGGCATCCCGGCACTTGTTCGTAAGGAATCCGGCCTTCCTTGACACGCCTCACATCCAGGTCGGTATCGCCTCTTATCCAAGGCCGCCATTGCCTGCACCCTGCATCGGCACCCCAAACGGTGCCTCTTCAATTCCCCGATAAAGGAAATCGACGCGTATGAAACATGTACTGAATGGATTGGCGGTGCTGGCAATTGCCCTGGGCGGACTGGTTGCGGCAGATGCCAGCGCGTCCTCGCAGCGCATCACCCATACGGTGACCTCCGATGCGTTTGCAATGCACACGCAAGGCGCACGCCAGGTGCTCGACTGGGTGGCGCAGCGTGTAAAGCCGACGTTCGCCCCGCAGGGCTACGGCAACGTACACGTGGAACGGCGGGCGTTCTCCGTCGGGGGCGCATCTGCACGCTCGGACGGATCGATTCCCGGCAAGCTGCCGGAGCAGGGCATTCCCGGTGAGATCTACCGGGTGGAAAACCTGCTTCCCGATGGCTCCCTGCAGACATGGGAGTTCACCTGGGTGGAACCCTCCTCCGGCCATGGCGGCAGCTGGGAAGTCACTGGGTACACCTACAAGAAGGGCAATGACCCGGTAAACCAGCAGTAACGAAACAGGGGCAACGCACGCCGCATTGCCCCCTTCGAACACGCGGCCGACGGCGGGTTCGTCCCCGCGGCATCTCAACCGCCGCGGCGGCGAACCGGCGTCAGGCTCTGCACCTGGCCGTTGTTGCGCATCATGCACAGGAAACGACCATCGGGATAATCAATGATCAGTTCCTGGTAATCGCTGCCTACCGGCATCTGTGTCACCAGCGTGCCCTGCGCGCCCTTGCGCATATTGCAGGAGCCCAGTGCGGTATCACCCGCCGGTGCGCTGTACGCCACCTTGGACACATTGCGGAACACCGCACGGCACCCGCCGTTCACCCATACCGAGTGCCGCGACAGGCCCCAGTTCCTGCCCTCTTCGCAGCGGGTGTGGCTCAGCTGGCGCACCACCTCCACGTTGCCGCGCGTATCCATGTCGCACGACACCTGCTGCTGGTCGGTGGATTCGCAGGTCACCTCGCGCGGCAACGCCGCATCGTTGTCGTCATCGTGGCGACGGCGGTCGCGATGCTCTTCCCGCGCGGGCGTTCCGCTGGCACTGACCTGGCAGATGCCATTGGCGCCGCCACGGCCGGTGTAGCTGATCTGCGGCGTGCCGTCGTCGCTGCTGCTGATCGACAATGTGATGCCACTGTTGGCATCGCGTGCTTCGAAATAGCGGTCGTTGAAACGTTTCAGCGTGGCCTCGCGGCCCTGCACGTAGACCGGGCCGCCTTCGTCGGCGTGCACGTCGATGCCGCCCGGGCAGCTGGCGTTGAAGAACGGCACCGCGGCCATGGCCGGGGCCACGAAAACGGTGGACAACAGTGCGGCGGTGAGCGGCAGGGCGTGGCGACGCATGATCGGATCCCGAAGGGGCCCGGGGTGGGCCTGTGGTGGCAGTATGCGATGGGGCGTGGGGGGCTTTCCGTGAGGAATATCAAGAACCGGGTGCCGCGCATGGGGATTCAGGTCTGGTAGGGTGGTCCTGAAGCGCCGCCGGGCTGGTTAAGCCAGCTTTACACCGTGGCCCGCCATGGCCAGTGCGAGAGCGATGGCACGGCCTGATTTATCGTGGATCACGGCAATGCGCGATATGTCGCCTCTGGCATTGCGCTGCTCGAAACGGGCCAAACGCGATAATTCATTTTTCCTCTCAGATCATCCGATGTCATCGAAACAAACGACTGGCAGGCGGTGATTTCGCGTGCACATGATGAATTGCCACCTTCAGCGGGGTGGCCGGGATTTCCAACCCGAAGACTGAAAGCTGTATACGCTTGCCAGCCGGCGCCGTCTTCTCAAGAGCGGCGCCGGCTGGCAATCCGTTCGCCGATCGACGGCGGGCGGTGCGTGGGGGCCTCGTGCCCACCGGCTCATTCAGTCCCGGGATTGGAAACCACGTATCGCCCGCCACCCTTCTCCGGTGGCACCTCTGTTCCGCACGAGGATGCCCGCATGCCCAAGCCCCACCACCCATACCTGACCGCCACACTGGGCGAGGCCGCCCTGCGCCTGCCGCCCGAACTGGCGCAGCCGTTGGAAGCCGCTTTCGCCGCTGCAAACGAGGCACCCGCGCCGATCAATCTTCCCGGCTGCCTGCAGCGTATCCGCGCCGGTGATGCCGCCGACGGACAGCCGTGGCAAGGGCCGGCCAGCACACCCGGCCAGGCCGTGGCCGCCGCTCGCCGGGATCGCGCCGCGGTGGGCCTGGTGTCGCTGCTGGAGCTGTATCACGCCGCCGAGCGTGTGCGCGTGGACGGGGAAGAGAAAGACGACATCGGCGATGGCTCGCGCGAAGGGCTGATGCTGGCCTGCCGGGGGCTGGCGGAGTATGTGGCGTTGCAGGTGGGCGGGGCTCAGTAAATGCGGAACGTTGAGATCCCCAGCGTGCAGCCTTATAACGCCACGCCCCCAGCCATCGAATCAGGCAGACCCACTGCTGGGTAGTAAACAGCAGAGGATGCGGGTGCGCTTTGAGCACCCGCACTTTTGGGAGAAGCGATGAAAGGCGAGCTATTACCTCGAGTGTGAGGTGCGCGATCGCGTCAATCACTCAGCGCCACACTTGCGCATGCCAATTTGCTACTGGTTAACTCACCGGAGCGGGGGCATCCATCCCGCTTCTACACGGGGGCGGGATGTACAGAGTCGCGATGTTCCTTTTCGGTGTCTGCACCGTTTTGCTTTCAGGCTGCACTACTACTGCCGTTCCCAAAGGGGTTGCCTCAGCTGGATACACCGAAGTTGTTTCTGTTCCTCTGGGCCCTCTCCGCTACTTCCACACTGCTTCCCTGCTTCCCGGGCGAACCGCCGTAGGCACCACGCACGTCCACCGCTGTGCAAACACTGAGCGGAGTATCAGCCTGCAGATCGCGGATGGGCTTGTGATCGTTGCTGAAGATGTCTGTTCACGGATCGATGCGGCGGCGGACCTGGCCGAGTCATGGATACCGGCAGCATCCAACAGCTATCGGATCCTGCTAGTGCCGGAAGGCACTGCGGGGGCAATACGGACAAGATCGCTTGGCCGCTTTGCGACAGGCAGGACGCTTGCACTTGCATCGCACGTCTACGGCGATCAACGACAAGCCTTCGCGGATCTCGTTGACCTGGTTGCGCACGAGAGCCTTCACGCATTAGGGCACGCTACCAGGCATCCGCGAGCGCGCGACGAAAGAAGCGCCTACTACGCAGGGCTGTGTGCCCAGCTCAAGATCAACGGGCTCATCAAGGAAGATAGCTTGCCCGGAGCCCCGCTTGCTTCAGGTGATCGGGCAGTACGCATCTCGTCCCAGCAGGCCTATCGTGTGCGGCTTGAGACCTATCCGTTGCTGGTGGACGGCACCATCCGGCTTGGAACGCCATCCGGCGAGTCGATGCTGCAACGGTGCCAGCAGATTGGAAACGAGTTGATTCGTCTGCAGTAGGCCTGAACGCGAAAAGGTCAGCGCACTGCGCTGGCCTTTCTCGCTGAACCCCTGGCTCCGGGGCGTAGCGGAGATCCCAAGTGGTGCCGCTTATCCGAATCGAACGGATGACCTACTGTTTACAAGACAGTTGCTCTACCAACTGAGCTAAAGCGGCATGGGTGGATCACCGGCGGCAATGCCGCGGTCCGGGGATTCTAGCGCAACCGCGCGCATTCCAGCGACCGGCTCTGTGCCGCCCCGCTGCGCTGCTGGGCCTGGGCCGGCTGCCTGCCCGCCGCCAGCTGCCCTTCCAGCCACCACTGGCCGGCGTCGCCGCTGGCGACCAGGCGCGGCTGGAAGCCGGCGGCCTGCACCGCCGCCATGCGCCGCTCGGCGCCTTCGCGGTTGCGGTACTGGCCCAGCGCCACGGCGTTGGCTTCCTCGCCCTGGCTGATGATGTAGTAGTCGCTCAGGCCGGCGGCGACGATGCGCTTCACGGTGGCCTGCGCTTCGTCGCGGTTGGCGGCGGCCGGCAGCATCACCCGGTAACGGGCACTGCCGCTGGCAGCGGGTTGTTCGCGCAGGCGCACCTGGCTGATCAGCGTGCCGGCCTTGCCCTGCGCGCTGCTCGCGGCGGCGCGGTCGGCGAACGGGCCCAGTGCGACGCAGCGCGGCGGCTCGCTGGCCGCAGGCGGGGTTACGGGTTTTTCCGGTGCCGGTACGGGTGCTGGCGGTGCTACCGGCTTGGCAGCGGCAGCAACCGCCGCAGCGTCAGCCGTCTGCGGCTTGGGAATTTCCGGCTTGGCTGGCACGGCCGGCGCCGGCGCAGGCGTCGCAGCCACGGCCGTCTTCGCGGCCGGTTCGCGCTCCACCAGCGGTGCGGTCGGGGCAGCGGCAGTCGCTTCGGCTGCGGCATTGGCATCCACACCACCGGGCACCCAGCGCAGCTCGGCCACACCGGCCGGTTGCGGCGGCGGCGCGGGCGGTTGCGGTGCATCGCGCAGCAGCCACCAGCAGGCGACGCCAAGATTGAGGATGGCCAGTACGACGATCAGGGCACGGGTCAGCATGCGCGGATACTAGCCTGCCGGCTGGTGCACCGCCCAGCGGGCGAGGCCATCCAGCACCAGCGAGGGGTGGTAGTCGGCGCCGGGCAGCAACGGCATCAGCGCCGGTGCGCCGCCACCGTGCACCAGCAGCGACGGTGCCACGCCCAGCAGCGCATGCGCCTGCTGCGCGCTGCGTTCGATCAGCGCCACGGCGGCGCCATCGCAGCCGGAGGCCAGCGCATCGGCGGTGTCGTTGGCGAACTCGCTGTAGTCACCCCCGGTTGCCGGCAACTGCACGGCACGCGCGTGCAGCGCTTCGCGCATGGTGGTGGGCGATGCGGAAATGCGCCCGCCGTGATGCTGGCCATTGGCGTCGAGCAGATCAATCGTCAGTGCGGTGCCCACGCCAACCACCAGCACCGGGCGCTGCGCCTTGGCAGCGGCCAGCAGGGCCAGGAAGCGATCGACACCGAATTTTTCCGGCTTGGCATAGGCAATGCGCACGCCCGCGCATTCGGCGCTGGTGCGCACCACATGCACGTGTTCGAAGCGGCGCTGCAGCTGGTCCAGCATGGCGCTGGTCAGCGACGGTGCGGCCACGCTGGCCACGAACGCGGTGGTGCCGCTGGGCAGGCTGTGCGGCGGCTGTCCGGCCATGCCTTCGGCGCCGTGCGCCCAGGCCTGCACGTCGCCGGCACGGTCACCCTGCAACGGCGCGAACTTGAAGCGCGAGTTGCCGAGGTCGAACAACCAATCGCTCATGCCGCCCTCACGCTGACTTCGCCGGCGTGCAGCAGGCGTTCCTGGCCATCAATGCGCACGCGCAATGCGCCGTCATCGGCCAGGCCAAGTGCGGTGCCGTGCTGCCACTGCCCGTCCAGTTCCACGCGCACTTCGCGGCCGGCCAGCATGTCGAACGCGGCGTAGCGCGGCAGGAACGGCGCCAGACCTTCGCGATCGAATTCTTCCAGCGCCGGCAGCAGGCGTGCCAGCACCGCGGCGACAACCACGTTGCGGTCCACCGGCTTGCCAGCCAGCGTATCCAGGTCTACCCACGGCTGGGTGATCTGCTCGGCGAACGACGGCGGCATGTGCGTGTTGATGCCGATGCCGATCACCGCGCGCCGGGCCGGCGTACTCGCCACCGCCTTCTGCGAGCAGGCCGACCAGCTTGCGCTTGCCGTCGACGATCAGGTCATTCGGCCACTTCAGCTGGGCCTGGGTGTAGCCCAGGTCGTGCAGCGCTTCGGCGACGGCGATGCCGGCTACCAGGCTCAGCCCGGCGAGGCGGCCGAGGCCACCGGAGTACAGGCGCAGCACCGACAGGTAGATGTGCGCGGCCAGCGGCGAGGCCCAGGCACGCCCACGACGGCCACGGCCACCGGTCTGGCGTTCGGCCAGCAGGACGCTGACCCCGCGCTGGGGCGCGCTGCAACGCAGCAATTCAGCGTTGGTCGAGTCCACCGTCCAGGCCACCTGCAGGTCGTGCAGCAGGGCCTGGACGTCGGCAGGCAGGCCGGCGCGGATCGCGTCCGGGTCCAGCAGGTCGACCGGGCGGGTCAGGCCATAGCCTTCGCCAGCACGGCCCTCGATGTCCACACCGGCGGCCCTAAGTCCTTGAATACGCTTCCAAATGGCCGCCCGGGTCTGACCCAGCTCACGGGCCAGGGCGTCGCCGGACAGGCGACCGGCAGCGAGTTTGGCCAGCAATTGGCGATCGTCCACGGCAGCTTCCACGAAGTCAGGAAGGAATTATGCGGGAAAGCCGCCAGCGACGCCCGCCACGCTGGGTTTCGCGGGGGCTTCCAACGGGGCGCCGGGTTCGGGCTAGAATCGGGAACTCACCCTCCCTTAACGTGGATGTCGTCAATGCGCCGTTATGCCCATTGCCTGATCCTGCTGCTGATGCCCTTCGCGGCGTCTGCGACGGCAGCGCTGGACGACAGCCGTGGGGCCTGCGTGTCCTCCAATGGCGATGCCGCCTCACAGCGCCGCCCACCGCCAGCGCATCGGCCGCCAGCACCAAGGCGGCACCGGTACGCCCGGCGGCCAGCACCACCACCGGTGGCGGTGGCAGCGACGACGACATGCTGCAGCGCATCCGCGCGCCGAAGTGGCACAGCTACCTGCCGGGAATGTTCCGCTGATCAAGTCGTTGCTGCAGTGGCTGCGGCCTGCGCCGCGGCCGATCGACGATGCACTTTGGGAAGACGCCTGCCGCCGCGCGGCGTGGCTGCACGGACTGGACGACGAACGCCGCGCGCCTGCGTGTGCTGACCACGCGCTTCCTGCATGAGAAGACCATTACCCCGATTGGCGAGCTGCAGCTGCAGGCCGGCGATGGCGTGCTGCTGGCCGCGCTGTGCTGCCTGCCGCTGCTGGAATTCGGCGAGGTGGGACTGGAAGGCTGGTCGCAGCTGATCATCTACCCCGACGCATTCCGCGTGCACCGCAGCCACATGGATGCGGCCGGGGTGCTGCATGAGTGGGATGACGAACTGATTGGCGAATCGTGGGACAGCGGTCCGTTGATCCTGTCCTGGGCCGACGTGCAGGCCGACCTGGCGGCGCCGCACGAGGGCTACTGCGTGGCGGTGCACGAGATGGTGCACAAGCTGGATGCACTGGATGGTGCGATGGACGGCACGCCGCCGCTGCCGCGCGCATGGCAGCGCGAGTGGGCGGCCACGTTCCAGCGCGCCTACGACGCCTTCTGTGCCCAGGTCGATGCGGGCGAAGAAACGCTGATCGATCCGTATGCGGCCGAGGCACCGGAAGAGTTCTTCGCGGTGACCAGCGAGTACCACTTCTCCGCGCCGGATCTGCTGCAGCAGGCGTTGCCGGACGTCGCTGCGCAGCTGCGGCGGTTCTATGGCGAGCCGCCGGCGATCGAAACACGTTAGTGCCGGCCGCTGGCCGGCACCTTGGCAATGCCACCGAAGTTCATGAGGTTGCCGGCCAGCGGCCGGCACTACCGGAACACCACGCGTTGTTGCGCCAGGCGATGCCAGGCGGACGGGAGCGCGCAGCTGCGGCGGTTCTATGGCAAGCCGCCGGCGATCGAAATACGGTAGTGCCGGCCGCTGGCCGGCACCTTGGCAATGCCACCGAAGATCATGGGGTTGCCGGCCAGCGGCCGGCACTACCGGAGCACTACGCGCTGTTGCGCCAGGCGATGCCCGGCGGACGGGAACGCGCAACTGCGGCGGTTCTATGGCGAGCCGCCTGCGATCGAAGTACGGTAGTGCCGGCCGCTGGCCGGCACCTTGGCAATGCCACCGAAGTTCATGAGGTTGCCGGCCAGCGGCCGGCACTACCGGAACACCACGCGCTGTTGCGCCAGGCGATGCCCGGCGGACGGGAACGCGCAGCTGCCGCGGTTCTATGGCGAGCCGCCGGCGATCGAAGTACGGTACTGCCGGCCGCTGGCCGGCAACCTGGCAATGCCACCGAAGCTCATGGGGTTGCCGGCCAGCGGCCGGCACTACCGGAACACCACGCGCTGTTGCGCCAGGCGATGCCCGGCGGACGGGAACGCGCAGCTGCGGCGGTTCTATGGCAAGCCGCCGGCGATCGAAATACGGTAGTGCCGGCCGCTGGCCGGCACCTTGGCAATGCCACCGAATATCATGAGGTTGCCGGCCAGCGGCCGGCACTACCGGAACACCCGCGCTGTTACGCCAGGCGATGCCCGGCGGACGGGAACGCGCAACTGCGGCGGTTCTATGGCGAGCCGCCGACGATCGAAACACGGTAGTGCCGGCCGCTGGCCGGCACCTTGGCAATGCCACCGAAGTTCATGAGGTTGCCGGCCAGCGGCCGGCACTACCGGAACACCACGCGTTGTTGCGCCAGGCGATGCCAGGCGGACGGGAGCGCACGGATTACGGCCCCGGCGGCAGGCGCACTTCGAAGCGGGCGCCGCCCAGTTCCTCGGAGCGGCCTACAGCCAGTTCACCGCGATAATCCTTGATCAGGTCCTGCACGATCGACAGGCCGATGCCGTGGCCCTGCACGCGCTCGTCGCCACGCACGCCACGCTGCAACACCTTGCCGATGTCGTCCGGGGCGATGCCCGGGCCATCGTCGTCCACCGCCAGCAGCAGGCCGGCGCGGCGCGCGTTCGGTGCCGGCAGCGGCTGTGCGGTCAGCAGCACGCGGCGGTTGGCCCACTTGAAGGCATTCTCCAGCAGGTTGCCCAGCAGTTCCTGCAGGTCACCCGGTTCGCCGTGGAAGCGCGCGGCCGGGTCGATATCGAATTCGCACAGCACGCCCTTCGAGGCATAGACCTTTTCCAGGCCACGCACGATTTCCTCGGCGTTGGATTCGATCGGCAGCGGCGCGGAGAACAGCTTGTGGCCCGACGACGCAGCACGTGCCAGCTGGTAGGAGACCAGGTTGTTCATGCGCTGCAGCTGCACGTCCAGCTCCTCGCGCAGCGCACCATCGCCCGCCCCGCTGTCCATCTGCGTGCGCAGCACTGCGATCGGTGTCTTCAGGCTGTGCGCCAGGTCGGCCAGGGTATTGCGCTGACGCTCGAGGTTCTCGCGCTCGCTTTCAATGAAGGCGTTGATGCTGTCGGTCAGCGGTTCCAGCTCGCGCGGGTGGCGCTCGCTCATGCGCTCGGTTTCGCCGCGCTGCACCTTGGTCAGCTCGGTAATCACGCGACGCAGGGGCCGCAGGCTCCACTGCAGAATGACGGTCTGCAGCAGCAGCAGGATCAGGCCGATGCCACCGAGGTAGAACCAGACCCGGCTGCGGAACACCCGCAGCTGTGCACCCAGCGCGCGAGTCTTCCATCACATAGATGGTGTACGGGAATTCGGTGGCGGGGTCGGCGTCGGCATCCCACACCAGGCCCAGGCCATAGCGGTACACCGAGCCCTGGCTGCCGTCGATCTGGATCATCGGCAGCGGGCCTTCGAACACTTCCTGGCGAGGTGCCAGCAGGCCGCCGCCGACGGTGGGCAGCATCGGGCCTTCGGCGGACATCGAATTGCCCTTGCCGTGCGGCATCACCACCTGCAGGTACAGGCCGCTGCCGGGCACGTCGAAGCGCGAATCTGGCGGCTGCTCGCGGATGTACAGCGAGCGGTCGCGGGTGAAGTCGATGCCGGCCGCATAGGCGGTGGCGTAGTTCTTCAGGCGCTCACGCAGGTTCGCCTTCGCCGTATCGGCGAAGGCGGCGTCGAGCGCGTAACCGGCCAGCGCCAGGAACGCGACCAGACCCACGGACGCGGCGAACATCTGGCGCGCCTGCAGTGAGCGCGGCCGCCAGCGTCGGAAGAACCACAGACGGCCGGACATCGTGTTATCGCCAGGGTGAGCCGGCTCAGCCCTCGTTGCGCGGGATCGCGAAACGGTAGCCGCGACCGCGCACGGTCTCGATCGGCTTCAGTTCGCCATCCGGGTCCAGCTTCTTGCGCAGGCGGCCGATGAACACTTCCAGCACGTTCGAGTCGCGGTCGAAGTCCTGCTGGTAGATGTGCTCGGTGAGGTCGGCCTTGGAGACCAGTTCACCGGCATGCATCATCAGGTACTCCAGCACCTTGTACTCGTAGCTGGTGAGGTCGACATTGCTGCCAGCCACGCTGACGGTCTGGGCAGCCAGGTCCAGGGCAACCGGGCCGCATTCCAGGGTCGGCTTGCTCCAGCCAGCGGCGCGGCGCAGCAGCGCGTTGACGCGGGCCAGCAGTTCTTCGACGTGGAACGGCTTGACCAGGTAGTCGTCGGCGCCCTGCTTCAGGCCCTCGACCTTGTCCTGCCAGCTCGAACGCGCGGTCAGGATCAGCACCGGGAACTTCTTGCCTTCGTCACGCAGGGCCTTGATCAGCTCCATGCCCGACATCTTGGGCAGGCCGAGGTCGATGATGCCGACATCGAACGGGACTTCGCGCCCCATGTAGAGGCCTTCCTCGCCGTCCTGCGCAGCATCGACGGCAAAGCCTTCGCGCTTGAGCCGGGCTGCCAGGGTCTCACGCAGCGGGGCTTCGTCTTCGACCAGAAGGATACGCATGAACTCTCCCTAGTGTCCTGGGTATGGCCCGGAGGCCTGTGGGGTACGGGTTGATAGCGACGACTATCCCTGTTCAGGGGTTATCGCCGCGTAGTGATGACATATCCGACCGCGGCGTGCGCGGCTGTGAACGCGACGGCGCGGGGTCGTCCATGTAGCGGACCCGGCCCCGATCGTCCATGTACTTCACCCGGTTGATATCGCGACCATCGAACGGCACGCGCTCGGCGCCGAGGATGTGGCCGCCGGTGGTGCGCTGCACGCGGCGCACGGCATCGGACAGCGAACGCTCGTCGCCACGGCCACCGCGCTCACCCCGCTCCATCATCTCCGCCCGCCCCTGGTCGCCGCGCGGCGGCTGTTGCGCCAGCGCCGAAGACAGCGGCACAGCCGACAGGACCACGCAGGTGGCCAGGGCAATGCGGCGATGGAAGGGAGCGGAAGACATCGATGCGATCCTAGCCGAGCACGGCGATTCGTTCAAAAGTCGTAAATCCGGCGCCGGGTTCGAAACCCAGCGTTTTACAAATCTTTTGCAAATTCTTGGTTTACAGCAGTGAATCCGGTCTGAACTTTTCCGGCCCTACGCCCGAGTCGTTCAGCTAAGTGAACATTCGGGACGAATCGCCGTCCCTTGTCAAGTCAGGAATGTGACTGCGGTCACGCTGCGGCGCGATCAGCTTCGCGGTCGGTGACCGCCAGGGCCTGTTCGATCAGGCTCCAGCCGGCGCCCGGACGGTGTGCGCCCTCGCTCAGCACCTGGCGGAATGCGCGCCCACCGGGCTGGCCGTGGAAGAGGCCGAGCAGGTGGCGGGTGATGTGCTTCAGCGCCAGGCCTTCGCCCAGCTGCGCCTCGATGTAGGGGCGCATCGCGCGCAGCAGGTCGCCACGGGCCTGCAGCGGGGCGCCGGTGTGCAGCGCCTCCAGCTGATGCAGCAGGTAGGGGTCGTGGTAGGCCGCGCGGCCCAGCATCACGCCATCGACGTGCGCGGCCTGCGCCTGCACCGCCTCGATGCTGGCCAGGCCGCCGTTGATCACCACCGGCAGTGCCGGGCGCTCCTGCTTCAGGCGGTAGGCCCAGTCGTACTTCAGCGGCGGAACCTCGCGGTTCTCCTTCGGCGACAGGCCCTTCAGCCACGCGTTGCGCGCGTGCACCACCACCATCGCCGCACCGGCGGCGACCTGGCGGTCGACGAAGCTGGCAAACACGTCGTAGTCGTTGTCCTCGTCCACGCCCAGGCGGCACTTCACCGTCACCGGGATATCAACCGCATCGACCATGGCCGCAACGCACTCGGCCACCAGCGCCGGCTCGCGCATCAGGCACGCGCCAAAACGCCCGGCCTGCACGCGATCAGACGGGCAGCCGCAGTTGAGGTTGACCTCGTCATAGCCCCACTCGGCGGCGATGCGCGCGGCCTGCGCCAGCAGCACCGGATCACTGCCACCCAATTGCAGGGCCAGCGGCTGCTCGCTGCGGTCGAAGCCGAGCAGGCGCTCGCGGTCGCCGTGGATGACCGCGTTGGCGTGCACCATCTCCGTGTACAGGCGTACGCCCGGTGCCAGCACGCGGTGGAAAACGCGGCAATGGCGATCGGTCCAGTCCATCATCGGGGCAACGGACAGGCGCAGGGAATCGGCGTAACGGGCGGTGGCGGACGTCATCGGGGCATTGATCGTGGAGACTGGCATTGCCAGTGAGATCAATAGTTTACACCGGGCGGCTGAATGCGCCCGGTCAGCCGCGCGGCGGGCGCCGGTTGGGCCCTGCTCCGGCTGGCGGCCGGGGCGGGCTGGGCGGTGGCGGCGGACGCTTCCTGCCCTCGGGGAGCTTGGGGTTCGCGTTCTCCATGGATACGACCAACTGGTCCAGTGGTGGGTTGGAACCCTTCCTCAACTTAGCCATCGTCTGTCTCCTGGAGAATCTCGACCCACTGCACATCCGCTGCGTGAATCAGTATGCCATCGAGCTGCGGAAGCTCGACCACGGCGGGGCTGGCCACGTGATCCGCTGCTGGATCGGCACCTTCATCGGGTGGATCCGCATCCACCAGCCAGGCCGGCATCTGCATGTAGAACTGTCCCGCAGCGGGGCTGATCGGCCACTCCTTGGGATAGCCGGTCAATCGACGGCCATCCTTCAATTGCAGCACCACGAAGGCAGGACGCGTACCCAGCACGCAGTACCACTCGCTCGGGTGGGATGTCCTCGTGGTGAAGCCTGCACGACGGAGAACCCTGTGGAGGGAATCCTTGTTCGCAGCGAGGGCCAATCCTGCCCCCAGCAGTGCGGCGAGGACAAAACCCCATAGCAGGCTGCTGGTCTCGGTCCAGGTCCCCAGCACAAAGCAGCGACCAGCCAGCAGGAGCATCAGTTCGGTGAACTTGACCAGCACCTGGACCGCGAAGGTGAACACCAACGCTTCCACGGTCCGTTCGAACTGCGGCGGCTTGGGATGGGATGTCAGCCCATAGAACACCCATGCAGACAGGAAACCCGGCAGCAGAAAGGTCAGCAGCGTGGTGGCGTTGTTGAAGAGCGAATCCATTCCGGCAGAAGTACTCCGTCGTGAGGATCACAACGGAGCACGATCACAGCGATTCTTCCACCTTGGGTGGGGTTCACAGGCTGAAGATGCAGCAACCGCAACAGCGGCCATGGCGTTGCAGTTGCTCCACGAGAGCCGATAGCGTCAATGCGCGCTGCCAGCAGCGCCTTTGCCACCCACCTGCTCAATGAGGGTCTGGCTGGCCGCATTGAGCCCCACCACCGTCACCTCCGCACCATGCGTGGCCAACTTTTCCTGCGCCCGCTCCAGCGCGGCCACGGCAGTCAGGTCCCACAGGTGGGCATCGCGCAGATCGATCTGCACCTTCGGCGCCACGTGCTGGTAATCGAACGCCGCACCCAGCTGCCCTGCCGAGGCAAAGAACACCTGCCCACGCACGCGGTAGACCTGCGTGTCATCGGCATCGTCGCGCTGCACGTCCAGCATGCGGCCAACCTTGCGCGCGAAGAACAGGGCCGACAGCAGCACACCGCTGAGCACGCCCTTGGCCAGATCGTGGGTAGCCACGGTGACCACCACCGTCAGCAGCATCACCGCAGAGGAACTGCGCGGATGTGTGCGCAGGTCGCGCAGCGAGCGCCAGCTGAAGGTGCCGATGCTGACCATGATCATCACCGCCACCAGCGCCGCCATTGGGATCTGCCGTACCAGATCGCTGCCGTACACCACCAGTACCAGCAGGAACACGCCAGCCACCAGGCAGGACAGGCGGCCGCGGCCACCGGAGGTCACGTTGATCACCGACTGGCCGATCATCGCGCAACCGGCCATGCCACCGAGGAAGCCGGTGACCGTGTTCGCCACGCCCTGGCCGACACATTCGCGGTTGCGCTCGCTGGGCGTCTCGGTGATGTCCTCGACGATCTGCAGGGTCATCATCGATTCGAGCAGGCCGACCACGGCCAGCGTGGCCGACACCGGCAGCAGGATGCGCAGCGTCTCCCAGGTGAGCGGCACATCGGGCAGCAGGAAATGCGGCAGGCTGTCGGGCAGCTGGCCCATGTCGCCGACGCTGCGTACGTCCACGCCGAAGCCGATCACCACGGCGGTCAGCACCACAATGGCCACCAGAGGCGACGGCACCGCGCGGGTAATGCGTGGCAGCAGGTAGATGATCGCCAACGCGGCGGCGCACAGCACGTAGACCGTAGGACCGCGACCGATCAGCTCGGGCATCTGCGCCAGGAAGATCAGGATCGCCAGCGCGTTGACGAAGCCGGTGATGACCGAGCGCGAGACGAAGCGCATCAACGAGCCGAGCTTGAACACACCGGCCAGCACCTGCAGCAGGCCGGCCAGGATGCTGGCGGCGAACAGGTACTGCAGGCCGTGGTCCTTGACCAGGTCGACCATCACCAGCGCCATCGCACCGGTGGCTGCGGAGATCATGCCGGGGCGGCCGCCAGCGATGGCGGTGATGACGGCAATCGAGAACGCGGCGTACAGGCCGACCTTGGGGTCGACGCCGGCGATGAGCGAGAACGCGATGGCCTCGGGAATCAGGGCCAGGGCGACGACGATGCCGGACAGCAGGTCGCCACGGATGTTGCCGAGCCATTGCTGGCGCAGGGGGTAGGACGTTTGCATGGGAAAGCTCCGCGCGCAGGCGGGCGTGGCCGCATGGCGCTGCAGTGGAAAGACACGGGTTCCTGAGCCGGGCAGGCCGGCTGCCGATGTGCGGCAAGGGTCAGGGTGGCGTGATCACTGCAGGCGGGCGTCGGTACGTGGGAGGGACGCAGTCTACGGGAAGCGACCCCACGGGGGTAGCGCGGATGGCCGGCGAGGCAGCGAAACGCAGCGGAGCATGGCTCCGCTCTACAATCACAGCATGGCCGCCGACCACCCGCATTTCTTCGACCCCGCCACCGAACAGGGCGTGCTGCGCCTGTCGATCGCCGCCTCGCTGCTGCTGGCCGCCGCCGCAGTGGTGTTCGGCCTGCTGGCCAATTCCTCGCTGATCATCTTCGACGGCATCTACGGCCTGATCGACGTGGTGATGACCTGGCTGTCGCTGCTGGTGGCGCGGCTGATCGCGCTGTCCACACAGACCGATGCGCTGCAATCGCGTCTCAACCAGCGCTTCACCATGGGCTTCTGGCACCTGGAGCCGATCGTGCTGGGGGTGAGCGGCACACTGATGATCGGTGCGGCGCTGTATGCGCTGGTCAATGCGGTGGACGCGTTGATGTCCGGGGGCCGCCACATCGCCCTCGGCCCGGCCATTGCCTTCGCCGGGCTGTCGATCGTGGGCGAAGGCGCGCTGGCCTGGTTCATCCTGCGCGCCAACCGCCGCATCGGCTCGGAGTTCATCGCATTGGACGCGAAGAACTGGGTGATCGCGGCCAGCATGTCGGCCTGCTACCTGCTGGCTTTCCTCGGCGGCGTACTGGTGCAGGGCACGTCGCTGGCGTGGGTCGGGCCGTACATCGACCCGGCCATCCTCGCCTTCGTCTGCGTGCTGGTGATGATCGCCCCGCTCGGCACGGTGCGCCGGGCGCTGGCCGGCATCCTGCTGGTCACCCCGCCGGAACTGCAGGCCCATGTGGATGCAGTGGCACGCGGGATCGTGGCCAAGCACGGCTTCGTCGAGCACCGCAGCTACGTGGCCCAGGTGGGGCGTGGCGAGCAGATCGAGCTGTTCTTCGTGGTACCGGAAAACGACCCGCCGCGGCCCCTGGTGGAATGGGACCAGCTGCGCGACGAGATCGGCGATGCACTGGGCGAGGCCTCGCCGGACCGCTGGCTGACCATCATGTTCACCACCGACCGCGAATGGACGATCTAGGCTGGCAGGACGATCGATCAAATTTTTCGTACGCATTGCAACCCAACGTACGCGGAAACCGGGCAAAGTAGGCTCCAACGCAACACCCACCCACCGACCAGGAGCATCCCGATGTCCATCGAAAAGGTTCTGTACACCGCCCAGGCCACCTCCACCGGCGGCCGTGAAGGCCGTTCCGTCTCCTCCGACAACGTGCTGGATATCCAGCTGTCGACCCCGCGCGAGCTGGGCGGCGCCGGCGGCCCGGGCACCAACCCGGAACAGCTGTTCGCGGCCGGCTACTCGGCCTGCTTCCTGGGCGCGCTGAAGTTCGTGGCCGGCCAGGCCAAGGTCGCGCTGCCGGCCGACACCACCGTGACCGGCAAGGTCGGCATCGGCCAGATCCCGACCGGTTTCGGCATCGAAGCCGAGCTGACCATCAGCGCTCCCGGCGTGCCGCGCGAGCAGCTGGAAGAGCTGGTGCAGAAGGCGCACATCGTGTGCCCGTACTCGAATGCCACGCGCGGCAACATCGACGTGACGCTGGTCGTTGCCTGATGGGGTGATGCCGGCCAGCGGCCGGCACTACCCGCGCCAAAGCAAAAAAATGGGCGGATGCCGGTCGAAACCGAACATCCGCCCATCCCACCTTCGTTGTCCCGCACGGGGGCATGAGGTTGCCGGCCAGCGGCCGGCACTACCAGGTCACTTCTCGCTGGTGATCAGCTGCACGACGCTGGAGAAGTCCAGCTTGCCGCGGCCGGCCTGGTGGTTCATCGAGTACAGGTTGCGGGCCACTTCGCCCAGCGGGATCGAGGCGCCGACACTCATCGCCGCTTCCACCGCCAAGCCCATGTCCTTCAGCATCAGATCGCTGCCGAAGCCGCCGCTGTAGCCGCGCGAGGCCGGGGCGTTTTCCAGCACGCCCGGCCACGGGTTGCACACTTCGGTGGCCCAGCTGCGGCCGGTGCTGACCGCCATCATCTGCGACAGCACCTTCGGGTCCAGCCCGTGCGCCACGCCGAGGGCGATGGCTTCGCCGGTGACGGCCATGATCACGCCCAGCGCCATGTTGTTGCACAGCTTGGCCACCTGGCCGGCACCGCTGGCGCCGACATGGAAGATGTTCTTGCCCATCGCCTGCAGCACCGGGCGGGCGCGCTCCAGCGCATCCTCCTCGCCACCGACGATGAAGGTCAGGGTGCCGGCCTGGGCACCGGCGGTACCGCCGGACACCGGTGCGTCGATCATCTGCAGGCCCCGTGCGGCAGCGGCTTCAGAGACCTTGCGGGCGCTGGCCGGTGCGATCGTGCTGCAGTCGATGACCAGTGCGCCGGCCGGAATCGCGGCAAGAATGCCGTCATCGCCCAGGTACACGCCTTCGACGTGGCGGCTGGCCGGCAGCATCGAGATCACCACCTCGGCATCGGCCAGGGTTTCGCGCCGATGCGGCCGCGCTGGCGCCGGCATCGACGGCGGCCTGCACCGCGGCCGGGACCAGATCGAACACGCGCACGGTATGGCCGTTCTTGACCAGATTGGCGGCCATCGGGCCACCCATGTTGCCCAACCCGATGAATGCAATGCGGCTCATGCAAGGCTCCTTTCAACAAGGGGAGTGCCCAGGTCGGCCAGCGGATGCGCGGCATCGGCCCAGGGGGAAGCGAAGAAGGTGTCGGCCCACGCGCCGGTGGCCTCGGCCAGAGTGGCCGGGTTCCACTGTGGATTGCGGTCCTTGTCGATCAGCAGCGCGCGGATGCCTTCAGCGAAATCACCGTGGGCGGCGCAATGCAGGGCGACGATGTACTCCAGGCGATAGATCGCGGCCAGGCCCTGGCCGGCACTGCGGCGCTGCAGTTCGTACGACAACCGTGCCGAGCCTGGCGCACCGGCGGCAAGGGTCTTCTGTGCCGCCTGCAGCCAGGCATCGTCGGTCTGCAGAGTGGAGATGCGGCCGATGATCGCGGAGAGGTCATCGCCTTCGCACAGCGCATCGACCTGCGCCGCATTGGCCAGCAGCGGACCGGTCGCGGCGTCACTGGCATGCGACTGCAGCAGATGGCTGAGCCGTTCGTGGTTGTGTGCGGCATCGCTGGACCACGCGACCTGCAGCAGCGCATCGAACACCGCGCTGCGGCGTTCTTCGGCCACGTGCACGTCGGCCAGGCCGGCGTAGATGGCGTCGCCCGGATTGAGCAGCGCACCGGTCAGCGCCAGGAACAGGCCGCCCTTGCCCGGTACGCGCGGCAGCAGCCAGCTACCACCCACATCCGGGAACAGACCGACGGTGATTTCCGGGAAGGCCAGCTTGGAGCGCTCGCTGACCACGCGGTGGCTGGCACCGGACATCAGGCCGATGCCACCGCCCATCACGATGCCGTGGCCCCAGCACAGGATCGGCTTGGCGTAGGTGTGGATGAGATAATCGACGCGGTACTCAACGTCGAAGAACTCAGCGGCGTAGTCGTTCTCGCGGATGTCGCTGCGGCCGGCCTCGCGGAAGGCGACCATGCTCTTGTACAGGCTGTGCAGGTCACCGCCGGCGCAGAACGCCTTTTCGCCGGCACCCTGCAGCACCACCATGGCGATGCCATCGTCGTCGGCCCAGGCATTCAACTGCTTCAGCAGCAGGTGTGCCATCGGCAGCGAGAAACCGTTGAGCGTACGCGGCGCATTGAGCGTGGCGATGCCGATGCGCGTGCCGTTGCCAGCCACGCGCTCTTCGAACAGCACCGGTGCGTCGTCGGCAGCGGTGTCGGTGCTCATGCGTTCTTCCACTGCGCGGCGCGCTTTTCCAGGAAGGCGGTCACGCCCTCGACCTGGTCGGCGGTGTCGAACAGATCGACGAAGGCTTCGCGTTCGGCCACCAGCGCCGAAGCGTGAGTGCCGGTGCGGGTGGCCTGCACCAGGGTCTTGCAGGCGGCGATGCTGGTCGGGCTCTGCTTGCCGGCCTTCTTCGCCCATTCCAGCGCCAGCGCCTTGGCTTCGCCCTTGCCGACCTTTTCTTCGGCCAGGCCAATGCGCAGCGCGGTCTCGGCGTTGATGCGCTCGCCCAGCAGGATCATGCGCTTGGCCCAGCCCTCGCCGACCAGGCGCGGCAGGTTCTGGGTGCCACCGGCGCACGGCAGCAGGCCGACGGTGGCCTCCGGCAGCGCGACCTGGGCGTGGTCTTCGATGATGCGCAGGTCACAGGCCAGCGCGCATTCCAGGCCACCGCCCATGGCGTAGCCGTTGATCGCGGCGATCGACACGCCACGGAAACCGGACAGCGCTTCGAAGGCTTCACCGAAGCGGCGCGCGGCTTCACGTGCAGCGGCCTTGTCGCCGGAGGCGAACTGGTTGAGATCGGCACCGGCGGAGAAGAACTTCTCGCCGCCACCGGTGATCACCAGCGCGTAGATGTCGCGGTCTGCGTTGAGCGCGCCGACCAGATCACGCAGCGCCGACAGGCTGTGCACGGTCCAGGTATGCGCCGGCGGGTTGTTCAGGGTGACCACGGCGGTGTGGCCATCCACCTCCACCTTCAGGCCCACGTGCTCCTGGGTACGCCAATCCTTCATCGCAGTTCCTCTTCGGTGTTGAGCAGGTGACGGGCAACGATCACCCGCATGATCTCGTTGGTGCCTTCCAGGATCTGGTGCACGCGGCAGTCACGCAGCAGGCGCTCGATCGGGTATTCGCGGATGTAGCCGTAGCCACCGTGGATCTGCAGTGCTTCGTTGCAGACGTTGAAACCGGCATCGGTGGCGAAGCGCTTGGCCATCGCGCACCAGACGTTGGCATCGCTGGCACCGGCATCGAGCTTGCGCGCGGCGGTGTGCACCATCTGCCGTGCAGCCACCAGCTGGGTGACCATGTCGGCCAGCTTGAACTGCAGCGCCTGGAACTCGGCCAGCGCCTTGCCGAACTGGCGGCGCTCGCCCATGTAGCGGCGCGCGGCATCCAGCGCGCCCTGCGCGGCACCCAGCGAACAGGCGGCGATGTTGATGCGGCCGCCGTCCAGCCCCTTCATCGCCAGCTTGAAGCCGCCGCCTTCCTCGCCCAGAAGGTGGCTGACCGGCACGCGGACGTTTTCGAAGGTGATGCCACGGGTGGGCTGGCTGTTCCAGCCCATCTTCTCTTCCTTGCGGCCGAAGCTGATGCCCGGCAGGTCGGCCGGCACCGCAATGGCGCTGACACCACCGGCACCGGCACCACCGGTACGCGCCATCACCACCAGCAGCTCGGTGGCACCGGCGCCGGAAATGAAGGCCTTCGAGCCGTTCAGCACATAGAAGTCACCATCGCGCACGGCGGTGGTCTTCAACGACGCCGCATCGGAACCGGCACCGGGTTCGGTCAGGCAGTACGAGGCCAGCTTGTTGCCCGAAGACAGATCGGTGCCCCACGCATCGCGCAGCGCCGGCTGGCCCCACTTGGACACCATCCACGAGGCCATGTTATGGATGCTGATGTACGCTGCGGTCGACGGATCGACGTTGGCGAGCTCCTCGATGACGACGGCGGCGTCCAGTCGGCTCAGGCCGCTGCCGCCCACTTCCGGGTCCATGTACAGGCCGCAGAAACCCAGTTCACCGGCCTTGGCGATCGCCTCGCGCGGAAAGATGCCCTCCGCATCCCATCGCGCGGCGTGCGGCGCCAGTTCGGCCTGTGCGAAGTCGCGCGCCGCCTCGCGGTACGCCTGCTGCGCTTCTTCCAGTTCCGTCGTCATCGAGTGGCTCATGGCTGCTCCTGCCGTTACTTCAGGCTGATCGTGGTGTTGACGCCATGGCTGAGCGTCTCGTCATCGAACCAGCGCGCGGTGACCGTCTTGGTCTGGGTGTAGAACAGCACCACCTGCTTGCCGTACGGGCCCAGGTCGCCCAGCTTGGAGGCGCGCGAACCGGTGAACGAGAACAGCGGCACCGGCACCGGAATCGGCACGTTGATGCCGACCTGGCCGACGTCGATGTCTTCCTGGAACTTGCGCGCGGCGGCGCCGGACTGGGTGAACAGTGCGGTGCCGTTGCCGTTCGGGTTGCTGTTGACCATCGCGATGGCCTCTTCCAGCGTCTCCGCTTCGAGGATGACCAGCACCGGCCCGAAAATTTCTTCCTGGTAGATGCGCATGTCGGTGGTGACACCGGCAAAGATGGTCGGGCCAACGAAGTTGCCCTTCTCGAAACCATCGACCTGCGGCTTGCGGCCATCCAGCACCAGCTTGGCGCCCTGCTCCACACCCGATGCGATCAGGCCTTCCACGCGCTCGCGGGCGCTGCAGGAAATGACCGGGCCCACATCGGTGCCGGCGACGGTGCCGCCGCTGACCTTCAGGGTCTTGGCCTTGGTGACCAGGTCCTGCACCCAGTTGCGTGCTTCACCGACCAGCACCAGAGTGGAGGCGGCCATGCAGCGCTGGCCCGCGGCACCGAAGGCGGCGCCGACCATCGCGTTGAGGGTCTGTTCCTTGTTGGCGTCCGGCAGCACCACGGCGTGGTTCTTGGCGCCCATCATGCACTGCACGCGCTTGCCGGCCAGCGAGGCACGGTTGTAGACGTGGGTGCCGACGCGGGTGGAACCGACGAACGACACGGCCTTGATGTCCGGGTGGTCGCAGATCGCGTTGACCACTTCCTCGCCGCCGTGGACGACGTTCAGCACGCCCTTCGGAATGCCTGCTTCCAGCGCAAGCTCGACCAGGCGCATGGTGACCATCGGGTCCTGCTCGGACGGCTTGAGGATGAAGGTGTTGCCCGTTGCAATCGCCATCGGGAACATCCACAGCGGGATCATCGCCGGGAAGTTGAACGGGGTGATGCCGGCGCACACGCCCAGCGGCTGCATGATCGTGTAGGTGTCCACGCCATTGGCCACGTTGTTGGCCAGTTCGCCCAGCTGCAGGTTGCCGATGGCGGCGGCGTGCTCGACCACTTCCAAGCCACGGAACACATCGCCTTCGGCGTCCGGCAGGGTCTTGCCCTGTTCGGCGGTGAGGATGTGGGCCAGCTCGCTCATGTTCTCGCGGATCAGCTGCTGGTACTTCAGGAAGATGCGCGCGCGGGTGCCGATCGGGGTCTTGCGCCAGGTCTTGAAGGCTTCCTTGGCGGCGGCGACGGCGGCGTCCACTTCGCCGGTGGTGGCGAACGGCACCTTGGCCAGCACGTCCTGGGTGGCCGGATTGATCACGTCCTGCCAGTGGGAGGTGGCCGATTCAACGAACTGGCCATCGATCAGCATGCGGATACGGGGCGCTGCAACAGTCATGACGACAATCCCACAGGGTGCGAAAGATGCTTGGCATTATTCACAGCACCCACCTCGATTTCCGGGCTGAATCCGCTTAATCTGGCCAACACGCCAGACGATTCATGTTAATTCTGTGAATTATTCAGCCCCCCAGCGACAACTTGGCCTGCGCCTACTACGGCTGCGCGAGCAGCGCGGCTACAGCCAAGTGGACCTGGCCCGCGCCTTGGGCCTGTCGGCCAGTTACCTGAACCAGATCGAGCGCAACAAGCGCCCACTCACCCCGGCCGTGCAGAAGAAGCTGGGCGAGGTACTGGGCGATGTTTCCTCACTGTTCGACGAAGATGAGCCCGCTGCCCTGCAGGAAGCGCTGGGCGAGACCCTGCGCGACCTCGGCTTGGCCGAAGTCAGCGCGACCGAGCTGCGCGCCCTGGCTGGCAACCTGCCGCAGGTCAGCCGCGCGCTGCTGGACCTGCACCGCCGCCACCTGGCGCTGCGCGAGCATGCCGCCGCGCTGGAGTTCCAGCTGGGCGAGCCCGGTGCCGGCAGCACCCTGCCCGCCGGTGACCAGGTGCGCGAGTTCTTCAACCGCATGCACAACCACATCCCCGAACTGGACGAGCTGGCCGAGCAGCTGTTCGCCGAATGGGGGCTGTCGCCCGGGCATGTGGCACCGCGGCTGCGCCAGCTGCTGGCCGACCGCCATGGTGTGCAGGTGGAAGTGGCCGCACTGCAGGCCGGGCGCGAGAAACGGCAATACGATGCCGGTGCGCGGCGGCTGTGGCTGCCCGATTACCTTGAGCCCGGCCAGCAGGCGTTCCAGATGGCGGCCGAGCTGGCCCTTCACGGCTACCTGCCGCAGATCGATGCGGTAGTGGCGCGCTGGCTTTACCGATGAGGCACGCATCGCGCAGGCGCGGATTGGCTTGTCGAATTACTTCGCCGGTGCGTTGGTGATGCCGTACATGCGTTTCCTGCGTGCGGCCGAGGCCAGCAGTTACGACATCGAGCTGCTGGCGCACCAGTTCGGCGTGGGCTTTGAAGCGGTCTGTCATCGGCTGAGCACGTTGGCGCGGCGCAGCGCGCCCGGCCTGCCGTTCTTCTTCATCCGCGTGGACCGTGCCGGCAACGTGTCCAAACGCCATTCGGCCACCGATTTCCATTTCTCGCAGGTGGGAGGGTCGTGCCCGCTGTGGATCGTCTACGAGGCGTTCAACCAGCCGGGGCGCATCCTTACGCAGACCGCGCGCATGCCCGATGGGCGTCGTCATTTCTGGCTGGCGCGGCAGGTCAGCAGTGGTCCGGTCGGCCATGGCCAGCCGCGCAAGACGTTCGCGGTGGCGCTGGGCTGCGATCTGCAGCACGCCGAGCGGCTGGTGTATTCACTGGGGCTGGATGTGCAGAGTCCGGGTAATTCGGTGTCGATCGGACCGGGGTGCCGGGTGTGTCCGCGTGAGGACTGCATGCAGCGCGCGTTCGCGCAGTTGCCGGGGCGGTAGGGTTGGTTCGGCAGGGCTGCGCCCTGCACCTGCGGTAGTGCCGGCCGCTGGCCGGCAACCTCAAAAGCAACAGCTGGCATTCCATGGGTTGGCGGGGCGGGTCCGGACAACCGATTTGGTAGGTGCCAACCTTGGTTGGCACAACCTTGCCGTGCGCGAAGTGCATCCACGCGTGGCGTGGCTCTACTAGTCCCAGAACACGGTCAACACGCGGTGACCTGTGGAGGGCGCAGGCGCGTCGATGTGTTGCCCGTACGGCCAGCCTTCGCCGACGCCGTCGCATTCCAGGCCCTGCAGCCAGCCTTCCACGGTTGCGGCATCGGCGCTGGTCAAGACGTGCACGTTCTCTGCAGCTGGCCATTCGCTGTCGTCTTCCAATGCACTGCCCCAGTCTTGGTGCAGGCCCACGTAGACACCTTCCACTTCAGGCTTTGCCGCAATCGCAACCAAGCGTGCGTATACCTCGGCAATCGGTGGGCGCCCATAGCCCCACTGGTTCGGTGCGATGCACTCCTCGAAATCGTTGCCTTCGAAATACGCGGCCAGCGGCACCACCGGCAGGTGCTCCGGATCGCGTTGATCGAGGCGTTCAAGCACGTCCAGCAGCTTCTGGCGAGGGGACATGGGGCATTCCTTGCAATGGGGAGCCGCGATTGTATCCATCGCGATCAATAGATCGGCGTCACCTTCATCTGCGGCAGCGGGCGCGGTGCGCCGTCGGTGAGGTCCGGGCCGAGGTCCTCCCAGGTACGTCCCTGCTCGACCATCAGCCCCCACAACTGCTGCGATGCCAGCCGCTTGTCTTCCGAGCCCAGCTTGTACGACGGTGGCGCCGGCTGGCCACTGGCAACCATCGAGTACGCCGCGCGGTAGGCCAGTACCTGCTGCGCCGGGTCGTCGGTGCGCGCCACTTCCAGCGTGTAGCGCTGGTAGGCCGAGGCCAGGTTGCGCCAGCGGATCCAATAGTGGTTCTCGAACGAGAACGAACAGAAGCGCGCACCGGCCAGGCTGCCCTTGTCGGCGATGCGGGTCAGCACCTCCTGTGGCATGTCCAGGTTCATGCCGCCTTCGTCGCCCTGCAGGCTGACGTGCACGATGCGATCGCGGTAGCCCGGTGCGCGCGCCTGCAGCAGGTCGCGCCAGTTCTGCATGGTCGCCACCACCGCGAACAGGAAACGGCCCAGTTCTGCGGCCGCCAGCGGCGTAGCGATCGACTGGTAGGTACGCTGCCAGCCGTGGCGGTTCTCGGTGGGCAGGAACACGGCGTGTTCCAGCGCCTGACGGCCACTGCTGCCGTGGCACACGTCTTCGGCGTGCTGCGGGTAGACCAGATTGATGGCGAAGGTTGGCCAGCGCGGCAACGCGGCATCGAACAGGTGGATCGGGAAGTTGCTGCTGATGCCACCATCGGAGAACCAGCAGATGCGGAACGCGGTGATCACCGGTCCGCAGGTCTGCCCGGCACTGGTCAGCCCTTCCATGCTGTCGGCGACGTTGTGCTCCTGGTCGGCCGCAGGTGCGGTCGGTTCACAGCGACGCTCGCGGCGTGAGGGCTCATGCAACGGCACCGCGCTGATCAGCAGCGGGAAGCTCAGGCTCATGCGCGTGGCCACCAGCACCGGCAGCTTCGGGCCCTGCGGCAGGTGGTAGTACCGGCGCCCTTCCACCTCCAGTGGCGGGCCGGCCTGCGTCACCAGCCACTGCACCACGCTGGCCGGAAACAGCTGCTCGAACTCCTCGCGCAGGAACCAGAACTGCGCGCCGCCCAGCGGCAGCGTGCGCGGCTCGTTGTGCGACACACAGGTGGTGATCATCTGCAGGCTGATCGCATGCGGGCTGTCCGGCTCGCCGGCATAGCGCGGCGCATCGTGCAGGTCGGCGAACGTGAGCGGTGCATCCAGCGGCTTGCCGGACAGCTGCTGCAGGCATTCATGCAGCCACTCGGTCAACGCCGGCGTGCGTGCATCGCGGCCGAGGCCGCTGCACAGGCCCAGCAGGTTACGGCGCGCCACCCGCGCTACCCGCAGCGCGGCACCGGCCACGCCGGCACCATACGCGCACAGCAGTGATGGCAGCAGCGTGGCGGCCACACCGCTCCAACCGCCGCCCCACCAGCCCAGGCCGAGCAGCAACGCCAGCGACACCAGCACCTCCAGTGGCGCAATCTCGAACACCGCGATGGCCAGGCACAGCAGCTTGTGTGGCAGGCCGGCATTGCCGGTCAGCACCACCAGCAACCGATAGGCGGCGCGCGCGCCGTGCCGGCTGGAACAGGCTGTAGATGAAGCCGCGCCGCGACAGCTGCGCCGACACCGCCGACAGCCCGCCGTAGCCGGCATCGCCGGGCAGGTGCTCGCCGGCCTGCTGGCGACGATCACCGCACGCCGCCGCGGCCGCCACCGCCGCGGCAATGGCGCCGGCCGAGGTGCCGCCGATGCTCTTGAAGCGATACTCGCGCGCCAGCGCCAGTACCGCATTGGGGTACACGATGCCGCTGGTGATGCCGCCTTTCATGACCAGATCGCAGTACTTCGCCGCCACGAGCCACCTCCCGTCTGTCGGTGCCCAGTATGGCAAGAGGCGCTCTCACAGCCTGAGAAGCGAGCCACAGCCCTGCGCTTTCATTGGCCCTTGACCATTGGCCTCGACGCGTCCACCGTGGGCACGCCGAAGGTATCCTTGCCGTGGCATTGATGGCGGCAGGGATTTAAACGGGAATCCGGTGAAGGCGCCTTGCGCGCCCATTCCGGAGCTGCCCCGCAGCGGTGAATGGAAACGAATCCTGCCAACAGCACTGGGCTCACGCCTGGGAAGCGGCAGGTAGTAGGTGGGCTGCGGCCCGTGTCCATCAGCCCGAATACCGGCCCCGGCCGGGGGACACGACCGTCCCCTGACTCGACCTGGAATCTCCGCGGGGAGGTTGCCGGGGCCGTCGTTGTCCTGCGCCTGCAGGCGGTGCGGCCGCGTGCGTCCTGTTCACGGTTTCCGGCCAGACTGTTCACCCACGCGCTGATGCATGGGCCACCGCCGTTGCCGGCGGTCCATGCGGTACCTGACGATGACCGAGCTCCAACGCCCCACCCTGTCCCTGCCCGAAAACGGCCAGCGCCTGCTGCTGCACTCGTGCTGCGCCCCCTGCTCCGGCGAAGTGATGGAGGCGATCACCGCCTCCGGGATCGACTACGCGATCTTCTTCTACAACCCCAACATCCACCCGGTGAAGGAATACGAGCTGCGCAAGCAGGAGAACATCCGCTTCGCCGAACAGCACGACATCCCGTTCATCGACTGCGACTACGACACCGACAACTGGTTCAGCCGTGCACGCGGCATGGAAAACGAGCCCGAGCGCGGCATCCGCTGCACGATGTGCTTCGACATGCGCTTCGAGCGCACTGCGCTGTACGCGCACGAGCACGGCTACGACACCATCAGTTCGTCGCTGGGCATCTCGCGCTGGAAGAACATGGCGCAGATCAACGACTGCGGCATCCGTGCCGCGTCGCGCTATGAAGGCCTGCAGTACTGGGACTACAACTGGCGCAAGGGCGGCGGTGCCAGCCGCATGATCGAGATCAGCAAGCGCGAGCAGTTCTACCAGCAGGAATACTGCGGCTGCGTGTACTCGCTGCGCGATGCCAACCGTCACCGCCGCGAGAATGGCCGCGAACGGATCAAGATCGGCCTGCTGTACTACGGGCAGGACGCTGAGACGCCGCAGGGCGATTGACGTGTGGGCATGGGGCGGCCACGCTGGTCGCCCCTTCTGCTGTACCGGAACTGCCATGACCGCCCTGCCCGCCGATGTCGCCCTGCTGGTGATCGACCTGCAGCCGGACTTCATGCCCGGCGGCGCGCTGGCCTGCGACCAAGGCGATGCGCTGGTGGCACCGATCGCCGATCTGCTGGCACAGCGCCGCTACCGCACCGTGGTGGCAACACAGGACTGGCACCCGGCCGACCATGCCTCGTTCGCCAGCCAGCACCCCGGCCAACGCCCCTTCGAGACCATCCTGCTGCACGCGCAGCCGCAGACCCTGTGGCCGGACCACTGCGTGCAGGGCAGCGCCGGTGCCGCGCTGCATCCGGGCGTGGACTGGACCGTGGCCGACCTGATCCTGCGCAAGGGCACGCGCCAACAGGTGGATTCATACAGCGCCTTCCGCGAGAACCATGGCCCCGATGGCGAGCGCCCGGCCACCGGCCTGGCCGGCTGGCTGCACGAACGCCGCATCCGCGAAGTGCACGTGTGCGGCCTGGCCCGCGACTACTGCGTGCTGTGGAGCGCGCAGGACGCGGTGAAGTCCGGCTTCCGGGTGAAATTCCTGTGGGAGCTGACCAAGCCGGTGACCGACGCCAACGACGCGATGGTGCGCGAGGCGCTGGGCAAGGCGGGGATCGCGATCGTCTGACCCAGAGCGGTAGTGCCGGCCGCTGGCCGGCAACCTCGGGATCTCTGCAGTTGCCGGCCAGCGGCCGGCACTACCGGATAGCACCCGTGGTAGCGCCGGGCCATGCCCGGCGGACGCGGGATGGGCGATTACCGGAACACCACCGTTCGGTGCCCGTTGAGCAGGATGCGGTGCTCCACATGGCGGCGCACGGCGCGCCAGCACCAGCGATTCGGTATCGCTGCCCAGCCGCACCAGCTCGCGCGGCGCCATCGCGTGGTCCACGCGGGCCACGTCCTGTTCGATGATCGGGCCTTCGTCCAGATCCTCGGTGACGTAGTGCGCGGTGGCGCCGATGATCTTGACCCCGCGCGCGTGTGCCTGGTGGTACGGCTGCGCGCCCTTGAAGCTGGGCAGGAAGCTGTGGTGGATGTTGATCGCACGGCCGGCCAGCGCGCGGCACAGCGTGGGTGACAGGATCTGCATGTAGCGCGCCAGCACCACCAGATCGATGCGTTCGCGCTCGACCAGGTCGATGATCTGCTGCTCCTGCACCACGCGCGTATCAGCGGTCACCGGCAGGTGGTGGAACGGCACCTGGTAGGACGCCGCCAGCGGCGCGAAGTCGGCGTGGTTGGACGCTACTGCGGCAATGTCCACCTTCAGCTGGCCGCTGTGGGCACGGAACAGCAGGTCGTTGAGGCAGTGCCCCTGCTTGCTGACCAGCACCAGCAGGCGTGCACGGCGGCGGCCATCATGCAGCTGCCAGTCCATGCCGAAGCCGGCGGCGAGCGTGGCCATGGCGGCGTGCACGGTCTCCAGCGGCAGGCCGGCATCGCGATCGAAATGCACGCGCAGGAAGAAGCGGCCACTTTCCTCATCACCGAA
Source organism: Stenotrophomonas sp. 93052_Sma (assembly GCF_056481145.1). Lineage (NCBI taxonomy): Bacteria > Pseudomonadati > Pseudomonadota > Gammaproteobacteria > Lysobacterales > Lysobacteraceae > Stenotrophomonas > Stenotrophomonas sp. 93052_Sma. Next base: position 291,548 of record NZ_CM151134.1, on the reverse strand, counting down.
CTGCTGGGCGTCGAGGATGTTGCAGCCGTGGTCGAACAGCAGGCCGGATACGCGGTAGACGATGCCGGTACGGTCGGGACAGGACAGGGTGAGGATGGAATCGGGGCGCATCGCCCGAGTGTAGGGCAGCAGCCTGTCCTCGGGATCGATGGTCACCGATGCAACCGACCTGCTTGGTTCAGTCCCAAGCGATACTTGGGTTTCTCCATGGCAAGCTGGTCGGTCATGAACCTGTTGCAACTGATCCGCAGCTTCACCCGCACCGCAGAGACCGGCAGCATTGCCGCAGCGGCCCGCATCCTTGGCATCAGCGCCACCGCAGTCGGCCAGAACATCAACCGGCTGGAGGCGCATCTGGGCGTACGGTTGCTGAACCGAAGTACGCGCCAGCTGGCCCTCAGCGAGGCCGGCGCGCTGTACCTGGCGCAGGTGCGCCACATCGAAGCCGACCTGGCGCGGCGCAGGCGATGGTCACCTCTGGTGACATCGAACCGGCCGGACCACTACGCATCGCCAGCAGCAGCGCGTTCGGTCGCCACGTACTTGCCCCCTTGCTGCCTTCGCTGCAGCAGCGCTACCCGCAACTGCAGCTGGAGCTGCGCCTGACTGACCGCGCCGTGCAGCACGGCCCGGAAGCGGTGGATGCCAGCATCCGCATCGGTGCACAGCTGGAGGACGGTGTCGTCGCACGGCAGCTGGCGCGCGTGCCGTTCGTGTTCTGCGCCTCGCCGGCCTATCTGAAGGCACACGGCACCCCGCAGCAACCCTCCGAGCTGAGCGGCCATCGCGGGCTGCTGCACCGCTTCCCCACCGATGGCCGGCCGCTGCGATGGGGCCTGTTGAAGGATGGCCAGCGCGTGGACGCCGCACTGCCGCCGAGCATGGTCTGCGATGACATCGATGCGCTGGCGACGCTGGCCGCAGCCGGTGCCGGCATCACCCGGCTGGCCGCATTCGTGGCCGAGCCGTACCTGCGCGATGGCCGCCTGCAGGCAGTGTTCGGCGCCGACACTGCATGGCGCCCCGAACCGATGGAAGTCTATTTCTGCGTCAGCGACCGCCGCGATTTCACTGCCAAGATCCGCGCGCTGTTCGAGCACCTGCAGGCCGGCATGGCGCCGGCCTGGCGGGTGTGAGCCTCAGCGCGTCTTGAACACGCCGCGCGCATCGCGCGGCTCGCAGCGCAGGTACTGCGGCGCCGGTTCCACGCTGTCGCGCAATGCGGCGGCGGCATGCCACGGCCAGCGCGGGTCGTAGAGGATGCCGCGCGCCAGGGCTACCGCATCGGCGTGGCGATGGCGCAGGATCGATTCGGCCTGCTCCGGTTCGGTGATCATGCCCACGGCGATGACCGGCATGCGCACCTTGGCCTTGATCGCCGCCGCGAACGGCACCTGATAGCCCGGGCCGACGGTGATCTTCTGGCGCTCGTCCAGGCCGCCGCTGGAGACATGCAGGAAGTTGCAGTCGCGCGTCCAGCACCTGGGCCAGCGCCTCGCTCTGCACCAGGTCCCAGCCGCCATCGACCCAGTCGCTGGCAGAGATGCGCACGCCCACGGCGACCTTGTCGGACACTGCCGCACGCACCGCATCGAACACCTCCACCAGCAGGCGCAGGCGGTTCGGCAGCGAGCCACCGTAGCCATCGGTGCGGCGGTTGCTCAGCGGCGACAGGAACTGGTGCAGCAGATAACCGTGCGCGGCATGCAGCTCGATCAGCTCGAAGCCCAGGCGCTCGGCGCGCACCGCACTGGCGGCGAAGGCGGCGATGACCTCGGCGATGCCGGCCTCGTCCAGTTCCTGCGGTGCCGGATCGGCGGCATGGAACGGCAGCGGCGACGGCGCCACGGTGGCCCAGCCACGCGCATCGTCGGCCGGCAACTGGCCACCACCGTCCCACGGACGCCTCACCGAGGCCTTGCGGCCGGCATGGCCCAGCTGGACGCCCAGCGGCATCGGCGACCAGCGGCGGACGCTGGCCAGCACCTGCGCCAGTGCGGCCTCGGTGCCGTCATCCCACAGGCCCAGGTCGGCCCAGCTGATGCGGCCGCGCGGTTCGACCGCGGTGGCTTCCAGGATCAGCAGGCCGGCACCGGACTGCGCCAGGTTGCCCAGATGCATGGCGTGCCAATCGCTGGCGCGACCGTCTTCGGCGGAGTACTGGCACATCGGCGCGATGACGATGCGGTTGGACAGGGTCAGGGGGCCGAACGAGATCGGCGAAAACAGCTGGCTCAAGACGGTGATGAACGACGTAGGGGGTGCGTATTGCACCGCCGCACGGCCTGCGAATCAACCGTCTGGATGGATCGCTGTTTCGCGGTGGGCGTGCAGCCGAGCGTGTGCTCGGCTCAGGATGAGGCCCACGCGGCCAGCGCCTCGGCGCAGTCCCGTTCATCCTTGAACTGCAGCAGGTCGTCGGCGCGGGTGCGGCCACGGTTCAACGCCGCCACCGGCAGCCCTGCCCTGGCCGCCGCCTGCACGAAGCGGAAGCCGGAATAGACCATCAGCGATGAACCCACCACCAGCACGGCGTCGGCCTGCTGCAGGTGCTCCTGCACCGCCTGCACGCGCTCCCGCGGCACGTTTTCGCCGAAGAACACCACATCCGGCTTCAACACGCTGCCGCAATGCGGGCACTCGGGCACCACGAACGCGGAGAAATCGGTCTCCAGATCGGCATCACCATCGGGCGCGATGCCTGCCTCCAGCGCGTCCCAGCCGGGATTGGCGTCCAGCAGGCGCTGCTGGAAGTCTTCACGATCGCTGCGACGCTCACAGCCCATGCAGCGCACCAGATCCAGGCGGCCATGCAGGTCGATCACGTTGTGGCTGCCGGCACGCTGGTGCAGGCCGTCCACGTTCTGGGTCAGCAGCACCTGCAGCTTGCCTCGGCTTTCCAGCGCGGCCAGGGCCTGGTGGGTGCCGTTGGGCCGGGCCAGGCCGAAGCGCGGCCAGCCGAGCAGGCTGCGCGCCCAGTAGCGCTGGCGGGTGGCCGCCTCGCCCATGAAGGCCTGGTAGGTCACCGGCGGCGTGCGTTTCCACTGGCCGTCGGCATCCCGGTAATCGGGAATGCCCGAGGCGGTGCTGCAGCCGGCGCCGGTCAGCACGAACAGGCGCTGGGCACGGTCGATGAAGTCGGTCAGTGGCAGGGTCATGGCTGCCAGATGGGGGCGCGGTGGCGCCCCCGCAAGCGCCGGTCCGTTGGCCGGGTCAGGCCGCCGGCAGCGGCGGTACCGCGATCGGGTGGCCTTCCTCGTCCAGCGCGATCATCACGAAGTGACCGCGGGTGCACAGCTTGCGCTCGCCGCTGTGCAGATCTTCGGCGACAAGTTCCACCTCCACCTTCATCGAGCTGCGGCCGACTTCGACGATGCGGCCGATGGTTTCCACCATCTGGCCGATGCGGATCGGCAGCTTGAAGTCGACCTGGTCGCTGCGCGCGGTCACCACGGTGCGGCGCGAGTAACGGGCGGCGGCCAGGAAGGCGGCCTTGTCCATCCACGCCAGCGCCTGGCCACCGAACAGGGTGCCAAGGTGGTTGGTGTGGTTGGGAAAGACGATTTCGGCCATGCGCACTTCGGTGGGCGGCACGGTCTCGGGGATGGGGGTCATGGGGGGGCTTCGGTGTGGGGTGCTGCGGATTCTAAGCGACCGGCGTGATGGCCATCGGAATGCACGTGCAACGGTCACCCGGCAGCGGTGCCTGCGCAGGCCGCGCCTGCGGCAGGCGTTACACTGCGCCACGCCCACTGCCAGGACCGCCCATGCCCGCCACTTCCGACCTGCTGGCCTTCGCGCTGGTTTCACTGGCCATGGTGCTCACGCCCGGGCCGAACATGATCTACCTGATCTCACGCTCGATCTGCCAGGGGCCGATGGCAGGCCTGATCTCGCTGGGCGGGGTGGCGCTGGGCTTCGTGTTCTACATGCTGTGTGCGGCACTGGGCATCACCGCCCTGCTGATGACCGTGCCGTTCGCCTACGACGCGCTGCGCATCGGCGGCGCGCTGTACCTGCTGTACCTGGCCTGGCAGGCGCTCAAGCCCGGCGGCCGTTCGCCGTTCGCGGTGCGCGAACTGCCGCAGGACAGCCCGCGCAAGCTGTTCACGATGGGGTTCCTGACCAATCTGTTGAACCCGAAAGTGGCGGTGATGTACCTGTCGCTGCTGCCGCAGTTCCTGCATCCGGACGGCGAGGGCAGTGTGCTGATGCAGTCGATCGTGCTGGGCTCCACCCAGATCGCGGTGAGTGTGACCGTGAACGGCATGATTGCGCTGACCGCTGGCAGCATCGCCGGTTTCCTGGCCGCGCGCCCGACCTGGCAGGTGGTGCAGCGCTGGCTGATGGGCACGGTGCTGGCCGGGCTGGCGGTACGCATGGCGGTGGAAGGGCGACGCTGATTGTAGAGTCGAGCTTGCTCGACCGCTTTGCGCGAACGGCAGTCGAGCAAGCTCGACTCTACAAAGGCCCGCGTGCAGCATGACGGCCGGTAGCACCAGGCAGGCTCCGCCGGGCATGGCCCGGCGCCACCAACAAAAAACCCCCGGCGTTGGCCGGGGTTTTTTGTTGCGACAGATCTGACCGGTTCGATCAGAAGTTCATGTCGAAGGCGACTTCGCCCTGCACGCCGACCTGGTAGGCCGAGACGCGGCGTTCGAAGAAGTTGGTCAGCTCCTGCACGTCCTGCAGTTCCATGAACGGCAGCGGGTTGCGCACGTTGTACTTCTTTTCCATGCCCAGCTTGGCAAAGTGCTGGTCGGCACAGTGCTGCAGGTACTGGCGCATGTCGCGGGTCGAGATGCCGGCCACGCCACCGGACAGCACGTCCTCGGCGAACTGCACTTCGCATTCGATGGCTTCGGCCAGCATGTCGTAGACCTGCTGCTTCATCTCGTCGTCGAACAGGTCCGGTTCTTCCTCACGCACCACGCGCACCGACTCGAACGCGAACTCCATGTGCGCGCTTTCGTCGCGGAACACCCAGTTGGTGCCCGAGGCCAGGCCCGGCAGCAGACCGCGCGAACGGAAGTAGTACACGTAGGCGAACGCAGCAAAGAAGAACAGGCCTTCGATGCAGGCGGCGAAGCAGATCTGGTTGAGCAGGAACTGGCGGCGCTCGGCACGGGTCTCGATGCGCTTCAGGTCCTGGATCGAGTCGATCCACTTGAAGCAGAAATCGGCCTTCTTCTTGATCGAGTCGATGTTCTCCACCGCGGCGAACGCTTTGACGCGCTCTTCCGGATCCGGCAGGTAGTTGTCGAGCAGGGTCAGGTAGAACTGCACGTGCAGCGCTTCTTCATACAGCTGGCGCGACAGGTACATGCGCGCTTCCGGCGCGTTCAAGTGCTGGTACAGGTTCAGCACCAGGTTGTTGGACACGATCGAGTCGCCGGTGGCGAAGAACGCGACCAGGCGGTGGATCAGGTGACGCTCGCCCGGCGACATCTTGCTGTGCAGATCGGTGATGTCGATCTGGAAGTTGATCTCTTCCACCGTCCAGGTGTTCTTGATCGCGTTCCGGTACATGTCATAGAACTGCGGGTAGCGCATCGGGCGCAGGGTCAGTTCAAAACCGGGATCGAGCAGCATCTGCTTGGGCTTGTCGGCCATGGGTGTTTCCTTGAATTCCTGGGTGAGCCGCCGGGCATGGCCCGGCGCTACCGTGGGTGATGATCGTTGGCCGGGGTTGCCGGCCAGCGGCCGGCACTACCGCGCGGCGGTGCCGCTCTTACTGGCAGGCCTCGCAGGCTTCCGGGTTTTCCAGCGAGCAGGCGATGGCTTCGTCCGGGCTGAACACCTTGGCCGGGGCTGCGCTGCTCACCGTGGTCTTGGCGATCTTGGTGGCCGGGCGCGAACGCAGGTAGTAGGTGGTCTTGATGCCCTGCTTCCAGGCGTACATGTACATGGAGGACATCGCGCCGATGTTCGGGCTTTCCATGAACAGGTTGAGCGAGGCCGACTGGTCGATGAAGGCACCACGCTCGGCGGCCATGTCGATCAGCGAACGCATCGGCAGTTCCCACGCGGTGCGGTAGACCTCGCGCAGCGTTTCCGGAATCTGTGCCACGCCGGCGATGGAGCCTTCGGCCAGCTTGATGGCATCGCGCATGTCGGCGGTCCACAGGCCCAGCTTCTTCAGCTCGTTCACCAGGTAGCGGTTGACCTGCAGGAAGTCACCGGACAGGGTCTCGCGCTTGAACAGGTTGGACACCTGCGGCTCGACGCACTCGTAGCAGCCGGCGATCGAGGCGATGGTCGCGGTCGGGGCAATCGCGATCATCAGCGAGTTGCGCAGGCCGTGTTCCTTGATGCGGGCACGCAGGGCATCCCAGCGCTCAGCGTCTTCCGGCACCACGTTCCAGGCGTCGAACTGCAGTTCGCCACCGGCGGCGCGGGTGTCGTTGAACGACGGGTGCTTGCCGCGTTCCTGGGCCAGCTCGCAAGAGGTTTCCAGCGCGTGGAAGTAGATTGCTTCGGCGATCTTCTTCGACAGGGCGCGGGCTTCGGCGCTGTCGAACGGCAGGCGCTTGCGGAAGAACACGTCCTGCAGGCCCATGCAACCCAGGCCGACCGGACGCCAGCGCAGGTTGGCGCGGCGGGCGGTTTCGATCGGGTAGAAGTTCAGGTCGATGACGCGGTCGAGCTGGCGCACGGCCAGGCGCACGGTCTCGGCCAGCTTCTCGAAGTCGAACTCGTTGTGCTCGTCGAAGTGGTTGCCCAGGTTGATCGAACCCAGGTTGCACACTGCGGTTTCATCGTTGGAAGTGACTTCCAGGATTTCCGTGCACAGGTTGGACAGGTGGATCACGTTGCCCGGACGCAGGGTCTGGTTGCTGGCGCGGTTGCACTTGTCCTTGAAGGTCATCCAGCCGTTGCCGGTCTCGGCCAGCGTACGCATCATGCGGGCGTACAGCTTGCGCGCGGAGATGGTGCGGTTGGCCTTGCCCTGGGCTTCGGCCTGCAGGTAGGCCTGCTCGAAGGCTTCGCCGAACAGGTCGGTGAACTCCGGCACGACGCGCGGATCGAACAGCGACCATTCCTGGTCGGCCTCGACGCGCTTCATGAACAGGTCCGGCACCCAGTTGGCCAGGTTCAGGTTGTGCGCACGGCGGGCTTCGTCACCGGTGTTGTCACGCAGCTCGAGGAAGTCCTCGACGTCGGCGTGCCAGGTTTCCAGGTAGACGCAGGCTGCGCCCTTGCGCTTGCCGCCCTGGTTCACCGCGGCCACGGACGAATCCATGGTCTTCAGCCACGGCACGATGCCGTTGGAGTGGCCGTTGGTCGACTTGATCAGCGAACCACGCGAACGCACGCGGGTATAGCTGACGCCGATGCCGCCGGAGAACTTCGACAGCTGGGCGATGTCGCCGTACTTGGAATAGATCGACTCCAGCGAGTCCTGCGGCGAATCCAGCAGGAAGCACGAGGACAGCTGCTCGTGGGTGGTGCCGGAATTGAACAGGGTCGGGCTGGACGGCAGGTAGTCCAGGTTGCCCATGCGCTTGTACAGCGCCAGGGTCTCGGACACATCCTCGCTCAGCGCGCTGGCAATGCGCAGGAAGAACTGCTGCGGGGTCTCGATCACCTTGCGGGTGTGCGGATGGCGCAGCAGGTAACGGTCGTACAGGGTACGCAGGCCGAAGTAATCGAAGTTCAGGTCCAGCGAGATGTCGATGGCATCGTTGAGCTTGCGCGCGTTGGTCTGCACGAAGTTCAGCAGGCGGTCGTTGATCAGGCCGACTTCATGGCCACGGCTGACCGACTGCGAGAAGGCGTAGATTTCCTGGCCCGAGACTTCCTTGGCGATGTAGTTGGCCAGCAGGCGCGCAGCGAGGCGGCCGTACTCGGGCTCTTCACCGATCAGCAGGGCGGCGGTGCGGATGGACAGTTCGTCCAGCTCGCGGGTGGTGGCGCCGTTGTACAGGCCGGAAATGGTGCGGGTGGCCACGCGCATCGGATCGACGGCGTGCAGGCCTTCGGAGGAACGCTGCACCGCGCGCACGATCTTGTTCAGGTCCACCAGTTCGGTCGTGCCATTGCGCTTGGTCACACTCATCGCGTTGGCCGTCGGCGGCGACGTCAACAGGAATTCGCTTTCCTTCTCGATGGTGGCGCTGGATTCGGTGGTCACGGCGTGTGTCCTCTTGGCGTGATTGGTGGGTGCTCGATGCATCGGGTGACGCAGCCCGGGACATGACAGCCCAGGATGGCAGGACGGCGTCGCAGGGGATGAGACCCTGCGCCTGCCACTACCGTTGACGATCGCGGATGGGTACCCCGGGCACCCCCTTGAATTGGGGTTGCTGCGACCGACGGCCACAAGATAGTGGGGGTAATGGGGTCCGTCAACGCCAAATGTAGTGAAATTCGGCAATCCCTTGCGCCGCAAGGATCGTGCCATCGGCGCCCGGATCAGACGCTTCAGACCTGCCGGAACGGGCTGCGCAGTCAAGCCCGAAAGGCGTCATCGCGGTGGTACAACGCACCGCGAAAACGGAACAATGACAGCTTCACATGACAGTGATGAAACTGGCTAGGGACAACCCTGTGGATAGCTGGTGGGCAGCCGGTGGGAATCCGGTGGACGGGTGACTTCCGGCCGGTGACGCCCGCGCGCTGGCAGCGGATGCTGGCCGCTCGCTCCCGGAAAAGGATGCTCCGATGCACCTGCGGTTGCCCGCGCTGGCCCTGCTGCTTGCCCTGTTCATTGCCCCGGCGCTGGCCGCCGAAGGGCCGGACCTGCGTTCGGACCAGTGCGGCATCCATACCGACTACGACGTGCTGGTGGACAGCGGCGGCATCTGGCTGCGGCATGGCCCGCAGGCGCCGCACGAGGTGGTGTTCCACGATGGCGTGCTGAGCCTGGACGACACGATCGTGCCGGTCAGCGAGGCCGACGCCGCCCGCCTGCGGCAGATGGAGGCCGGGGCGCGGCAGCTGATGCCGGCGGCCACCGCGCTGGCCCATGAAGTGAGTGGGCTGAGCTTCGACGTGCTCGACGGGGTCTATGAGAGCCTCACCGGCACCGCCAACAGCCGCAAGGTCCGGCGCCTGCGCCGGCAGGCCGATGACTGGATCGGCGGCACGCTGGGCAAGGGTTACTGGGAACAGGCAGTGTTCGGGCCGGGCTTCGAGGCCAAGGTGCAGGACATGGCCGAGTCGCTGTCCGCGTCCATCGCCCGCAGCGTGCTGTGGCAGGTGTTCACCGGTCGCAGCGATGCGATGGAGGAACGCGCCGACCGCCTGGACGCGCAGATGGAACAGCAGCTGGAAGGCCGCGCCGAGCGCATCGAGGCCCGCGCGCAGGCGCTGTGCCCGCTGGTGCAGTCGCTGGCAGACGCCCACGACGCGCTGGAGGTGCGCTACCAGGGACAGCCGCTGCGGCTGCTGGAGCGCGGCGAGAGCGTGCGGGTGGAGCACGGCGATGGCTCGGGCCTGCATGTGTCGGCCGGGCCGGATGAGCGGCCGCGTGGGAATGCGGTGGCGCCGACCCGGTAACCGCGCGGCGGATGCCGGCCAGCGGCCGGCACTACCGGAACCCTGGCCGGCAACGCATTTACCTGGGTGGCGCCCTCACGCCCGGTGCGGGGTACCCAGGTACTCGGCGCTCTGCATTTCGATCAAACGCGAGGCGGTGCGCTCGAACGCGCCCTGCAGGCGCTGGCCGGTGTACAGCTCGATCGGCGAGGTGCTGGCGGTGCAGACCAGGTTGACGTGGCGGTCGTACAGCTCGTCGATCAGGTTGACGAAGCGGCGCGCGGCATCTTCGTTCAAACGGTCGAAGGCGGGGATGCCGCCCAGCAGCACGGTGTTGAACTCGTGCGCGATCTCGATGTAATCCGACGGGCCACGCGGGCCTTCGCACAACGCGGCGAAATCGAACCAGGCAATGCTCTTGCCACGGCCGCGCACCGGGATCTTGCGGCCTTCGATCTCGATGTTGCCGGGCTTGGCCGGCTGGCCGCCGCTCAGTTCGTTCCAGCGCGTGGCCAGCCACTCATCACTGTCGGCGGCCAGCGGTGCGCGGTACACCGGCGAGCGGGTCAGCGCGCGCATCCGGTAATCCTCGGTGCCCTCGGCGTACAGCTCCACGCAGAAGCGCTGCAGCAGGCCGATGGCCGGCAGGAAGCTCTCGCGCTGCAGGCCGTTGAGGTACAGGTTCTCCACCGCTGTGTTGGAGGTGGTGACCAGGGTCACGCCTTCGGCGAACAGGCGCTCCAGCAGCCGTGCCAGCAGCATCGCGTCGCCGATGTCGGTGACGAAGAATTCGTCCAGCACCAGCACCCGCAGGTTGCTGCGCCATTCCTGGGCGATCTTCGCCAGCGGGTCGCTCTGCCCCTGGTGCTCGCGCAGGCGCTCGTGGACGCTGCGCATGAAGCGGTGGAAATGCGTGCGGTACTTCTGTTTGATCGGCAGGCCGTCGTAGAACAGGTCGACCAGGAAGGTCTTGCCACGGCCGACGCCGCCCCAGAAGTACAGACCCTTCACCGGCTCAGGCTTCTTCCAGAACGAGGACAGGCGGTCCAGCCAGCCGTCTTCGGCGCTGTCGACCAGGCCCAGGTGGATGCGGTCCAGTTCGGCCAGCGCTGCGTGCTGGGCCGGGTCGTTCTGCCAGTCGCCACGGGCAACCCCTTCCGCGTACCGCTGCGACGGGGTCAGCTCGGTTGCACTCATGCCGCCGCGCCCAGCCAGTGCTTCACGCCGTGGGTCAGCGCGCCACGCAGATCGATCAGCTTGCGGTGGAAGAAATGGCTGGTCTCCGGCATGCGCACCAGCTCATGCGGGACGTCCAGCGTGTCCAGCCACTGGTAGACGGCCTGCGGGTCGACGATCTCATCCTGCTCGCCCTGGATCACCAGCCAGCGCGCCGGCGGCGCGATGCCATCGAAATCCCAGCGGCCGGCCGGCGGTGCGATCGAGATCAGCGCTTCCGGCTGCAGCGCGGCAGCAGCCTTCAGCGACACGAACGCGCCGAAGCTGAAACCGGCCAGCCACAGGCGGTCGTCGGGCCGCTGGCTGCGCACCCAGGCGGCGACGGCTTTCAGGTCATCCTGCTCGCCCACGCCATGGTCGAACTCACCGGCCGACGCGCCGACGCTGCGGAAGTTGAAGCGTACCGTGGCGATGCCCAGCTCGCGCAGGGTGGTGGCGGTCATGGTGACCACCTTGTTGTGCAGGGTGCCGCCTTCGGTGGACAGCGGATGGCAGATGATGGCCACGATCGGCTGCGCCGGCACATCGGCCTTGGGCAGGTCGACGACCACTTCCAGCGGGCCGGCCGGGCCGGCCAGTTCGAGGCAGGCGGTTTCGCCGGGGGCGACGGGGAACGAAGGCTTGTGCATGGCACCATGATACCGTCCCCTGCCCCTGCCCTGTGCTCGCCCCATGCTCTACCTGTCCTTGGCCGTGATCTGCAGCGTGCTGGTTTCGGTGTTGTTGAAGGTGGCCGGACGCCGCCAGCTGGATGTTTCGCAGATGGTCACCTGGAACTATCTGGTGGCGGCAACGCTCACCGCCGTGGTGCTGCAGCCGCCGCTGGACGCACTGCGCGCCACATGCCCCGTGGCTGTCGCTGCTGGCACTGGCGGTGGTGCTGCCATCGATCTTCCTGGTGCTGGGCCGCGCAGTGGCGGTGGCCGGCATCGTCCGCAGCGACGTGGCGCAGCGCTTGTCGTTGCTGCTGTCTTTGGCCGCCGCCTTCCTGTTCTTCGGCCAGACTGCGACGCCGTGGAAGCTCGCCGGTCTCGCCCTGGGCCTGCTGGCGATGGTGGCGATCAGCCTGCGCCCGCGCGGCCCGGCGGTGGCGTCCTCACCGGGTGGCTGGGGCTGGCTGCTGGGCGTCTGGGCCGGGTTCGCGGTGGTCGACGTGCTGCTCAAGCAGGTGGCGCTGTCCGGCACGCCGTCGATGGCGGCGGTGCTGGCCAGCTTCAGCGTGGCCTTCGTGCTGATGCTGGCACTTCAGCTGTGGCGGCACGCCAGTGGCCGCAGCCGGTTGGCCTGGCGCAACCTCGGTGCGGGCGCGCTGCTGGGCCTGCTCAACGGCGGCAACATTCTTTTCTATGTGCACGCGCATCAGTCCATGCCGGAGAGCCCGGCCACCGTGTTCGCCGGCATGAACATCGGCGTGGTGGTGCTGGGCGCGCTGGTGGGCGTGTTCGCCTTCGGCGAGGCCACCACGAAGTGGAACCGCGCCGGGCTGGCGCTGGCGGTGCTGGCGATTGGATTGATCGCCTGGGGCTGAGCCCGGCCTCGGGGTCAGAGCCCATTTCGTTGGAATGGGATCCGACCCGGCGCTGGCCGTTATTTATCGAAGCCCAGCAGCAGCGGATCGTGGTCGGAACTGCGCCACGGGCCCTGCACGTTGCGGCCCTGGTAGCCGCTGGCGTCCTGTTCGTCGGCATTGCTGTGCCACTCGGCGGCACCGCGCAGGCGCTGGGCCATGCCCGGGCTCAGCAGCGCATGGTCGAGGCGGCCGGTATAGCCGTTGTAGACGTAGCTGTAAGGATGCTCGACCTGGGCGACCTTGAATGCGTCCTGCCAGCCCAGGTCATGCAGGGTGCGGATCGGGTCTTCCATCGCGTAGGCGTTGAAATCGCCCAGCAGCACCACGTCCTTCACCTTCAGGCGGCCAGCTTCGGCCTGCACCCACTGGTTCAACTGCTTTGCCGATTCCACCCGGGTGGCATTCCAGCAACCCTGGCCATCGTTGCGGTCGGCATCGCCGCCGCTGGCATCACGGCAGCCCTTGGACTTGAAATGGTTGGCGACCACCATGAACGGTGCGCCCTTGCCCTGGAAGGCCTGCGCCAGCGGTGCGCGGCTGTGTTCGGCGAAAGGACCGTCGGTTCTGGTCAACGGCTTGCCCAGCGGCTTGAACGCGCTCCTGCGATAGATGATGCCAACCCGGATCGGGTTGCTGCCCGGCCCCTCGCCGGCATCGACGAAGGCCCACTGCTTGTCGGCGGCAAGACCGGCGTTGAGGGCGCTGACCAGTTCGGCGATGGCCGACTGCGGGCCATAGCCATCGTTTTCCAGTTCCATCAACGCGGCGATGTCGGCACCGAGCGCGTTGACCGTGGCCACCAGCTTGCCGACCTGCGCCTTGTGCTCTTCCAGCGTGCGCGCCGCGCAGGGTCGGGAAGCCACCGCCCTGGCCATCGCCATTGAAGAAGTTCTCCAGGTTGAATGCAGCGATATGCAGGCTGCCCGGCACCGTCGGCACCGCCGGACGCTTCAGCTCGGGCAACGTGAGTGCACCCTCGACCTGCAGGCGCGGACGGCCCTGTGCGTCCACGTGCACGACACCTTCCACATTGCGCAGCTGCATGCCGGTGCGCAGCACCGGGTTGGCTGGCAGGTAGGCCACGCTGGCCGGGTCGCGGGCTTCGCTGCCGTCGTCCAGCAGCAGGCGGCGGCGCTGGTTGTCGGCCATCACCTGCTCATAGCCGGCAGTACCCGGCGCGGCCACTTCGGTCGGCTGCCAGAGGCGGCCATCGAAGGCCACGGTGAGCTGCCCAAAGCGCTCCAGGCCATCGGTGCCGGCCAGGGTGAGCGGTGCGGCGATGCGCACGCGCTGGCCATCCAGCGCACGCCAGTCGGCCGGCGCGGTGGTCAGCACCACGGTGGCGCTGCTGCGCGCGGCGGACGGCGACGCGACCGGTGCGGCCTGCGGCTGGGCCTGGGCAAAGGCGCCGGCCGGCAGCAGCAGGGACAGGGCAAGGGCGAGGGAACGGCGGCGCATCGACGGGCGACTCCATGGAAGAGGCGCACAGACTAACCCTGAAATGCGAAACCCCGCCTGCGGGCAGGGTTTTGACCTTGGTGGGCAAAGCCTGGGTCGTGCCGGCCGCTGGCCGGCAACCTCATGACCTTCGTGCGATGCGTGGTTGCCGGCCAGCGGCCGGCACTACCGGTTACTTCAGGTTGCCCAGCATCCAGTCCACGGTGGCGTGGATCTGTTCCTCGGTCAGCGCCGGGTTGCCGCCCTTGGGCGGCATGATGCCGCCATCCGGACCGGTATAGCCCTCGATGGCGTGCTTGTAGAGAGTGTCCTTGCCCTGTGCGATGCGCTTGTCCCAGTGCGAATGGTCCAGCGTCGGCGCCATGCCCACGCCGGTGGTGTGACAGGCGGTGCACAGGTTGTCGAAGATGACCTTGCCGTCCTTGGTGCCGCCGTAGGCCACCTGCGAGGCGGCCTTGGCCAGCGCGGCGGCCTTGGCCGCAGCCTGCGCGGCGGCGCCGGTGCTGCCGGCATAGACCGCGCCGGTGGGCGAGATGCGCTGCTCGGTGCGCTTGGCCGCGGTCGGCGACACCTCGGGCGGAATCCGGGTGTGGATGTAAGCGGCAAGGAGGATGAGGCCGAGGGTGATGGTCGCCAGCAGCGCGATCACCATGGAGAAGCGTTTCAGGAACTCCAGATCGTAATTCCGCACTCTTCGTTACCCCTGGCTGATAGTCGTTGGACCACGGCTGAGCGACTGCGTGATGGACCGAGTATAGAACGCGCTTTGCGTGCGACAACAGGCGTCACTGCTGGTGCGGCGCAGCATTCGGACCCGGTAGTGCCGGCCGCTGCCCGGCATCGCCAGCCCGCCGGATGGATCGTGCAGAAGCCGGCCAGCGACCGGCTCTACCGGATTACCGGGCGCCGATCGCGCGCAGGCAGAAGCTGCAGATCGCATCCACCAGTGCGTCTTCGTCGCGGTGTGCTTCGCGGCTGGGCGCGGTCGGGCCGACCATCGCCTCGGTGAAGGCGCCGACGAGGCAGGCGGCGGCCACATGCGCGTCCTGCGCCGGCAGCTCACCGGCGGCCACGCCCTCCTCCACCAGCCGCAGGAACACGTCGCCGAAGGCACGACGACCACGCATGCGCTCGGCTTCCACGTCCGGGTCGACCGGTTCGACGATGAAGGCATGCGCCAGCCCCGGCCCGGCCAGGGCGCGGCGGACGAAGGCGGTGATCGCCAACCGCAGGCGCTCGCTGGCCACCTCCGGGCCGCTGGCGATGCGCTCCATGATCGCGACCTCGTGGGCCACCGCGGCGTTGAGAACCTCCACGAACAGCTCGGCCTTGGACGGGAAGTGCCGGTAGATCAGGCCGGTGGACACCCCCGCCTGGGTCGCCACGGCGGTCACCGGGGCATTGCGCCAGCCGCCGGTGGCGACCAGCTCACGGGTGGCCAGCAGGATCCGTTCACGGGCCCCGGCCAGGCGTTCTTCCATCAGTGCAGAGCGTTTGTAGGCCATGTTTTGATTCTAGTTTCAATTTTTGAATTTGTATTCACTTCTTACCCGAACCCCGCTACGCTGGGGGCCAATCGCCCGTGCGGGCAGCGGTCCTGCAGACCGCCGCCCGCTCCCCCGCCGGGCGCGCCCATTTCCTGCCATCCCGTCGTGGAGCCACCACAATGCACGTGCCATCCCTGAACTTCGACCTTGGCGAAGACATCGACCTGCTGCGCCAGAGCGTGGCCCATTTTGCCGCCGCCGAGGTCGCACCGCTGGCCGCCGAGGCCGATGCCAGCAACCAGTTCCCGCTGGCCCTGTGGCCGAAGCTGGGCGAACAGGGCCTGCTCGGCCTCACCGTGGAAGAAGAATACGGCGGCACCGGCATGGGTTACCTGGCCCATGTGGTGGCGATGGAAGAAATCTCGCGTGCCTCCGGCGGCATCGGCCTGTCCTATGGCGCGCACTCCAACCTGTGCGTGAACCAGCTGCGCAAGAACGGCAACGAAGAACAGAAGCAGCGCTTCCTGCCCGGCCTGTGCAACGGCAGCCTGGTCGGCGCGCTGGCGATGAGCGAGCCGGGTGCCGGTTCGGACGTGGTGTCGATGAAGTTGCGCGCCGACAAGCGCGGCGACCGCTACGTGCTCAACGGCAACAAGATGTGGATCACCAACGGCCCTGACGCCGACGTTCTGGTGGTCTATGCCAAGACCGACATGGAAGCGGGTGCCAAGGGCATCACCGCGTTCCTGGTCGAGAAGGGCATGAAGGGCTTTTCCACCGCGCAGAAGCTGGACAAGCTGGGCATGCGTTCTTCGCCCACCTGCGAGCTGGTGTTCCAGGATTGCGAGATTCCTGAAGAGAACGTGCTGGGCCAGGTTGGCGGTGGCGTGCGCGTGTTGATGTCCGGCCTGGACTACGAGCGCGTGGTGCTGTCCGGTGGCCCGCTGGGCCTGATGGCTGCGGCGATGGACGTGGTGATGCCGTACGTGCACGAGCGCCACCAGTTCGGCGAGCCGATCGGCAGCTTCCAGCTGATCCAGGCCAAGATCGCCGACATGTACGTGGGCCTGGGTGCCTGCCGCGCGTATGTCTATGCCGTGGCACGTGCCTGCGACCAGGGCCGCACCACCCGCCAGGACGCCGCCGGTGCCATCCTGTACGCCGCCGAGAAGGCCACCTGGCTGACCGGCCAGGCGATCCAGATCCTCGGCGGCAACGGCTACATCAACGAATACCCGACCGGCCGCTTGTGGCGCGATGCCAAGCTGTATGAGATCGGCGCCGGCACGTCCGAGATCCGCCGCATGCTGATCGGCCGCGAACTGTTCCAGCGCACCCTGTAAGGCCAACGCGATGACCGTCCTGAACAGCCAGCTGCAACCGGGCAGCGAAACGTTTGAAAGCAACCGTGCCGCCATGCAGGCCGTGGTCGACGACCTGCATGCCACCCTCGCCCGCACCGCGCTGGGCGGCAGCGAAGCCGCGCGCGCCAAGCACACCGCACGCGGCAAGCTGCTGGTGCGCGACCGCATCGACGCCCTGCTCGATCCCGGCAGCGCCTTCCTGGAAATCGCGCCGCTGGCCGCGCACGGCATGTACGAAGACGCCGTGCCCGCCGCGGGCGTGGTGGCCGGCATCGGCCGCGTCAGGGGCGTGGAATGCGTGATCGTGGCCAACGACGCCACGGTCAAGGGCGGCACCTACTACCCGATGACGGTGAAGAAGCACCTGCGCGCGCAGGAGATCGCCGAGCAGAACCACCTGCCCTGCATCTACCTGGTCGATTCCGGTGGCGCCTTCCTGCCGCTGCAGGACGAGGTGTTCCCCGACCGCGATCATTTCGGCCGCATCTTCTACAACCAAGCCAACCTGTCCGCGCAGGGCATCCCGCAGATTGCCTGCGTGATGGGCAGCTGCACCGCCGGCGGCGCCTATGTGCCGGCGATGAGCGATGAGACGGTGATCGTGCGCGAGCAGGGCACGATCTTCCTCGGCGGCCCACCGCTGGTGAAGGCGGCCACCGGTGAAGTGGTGACGGCCGAGGAACTCGGCGGTGCCGATGTGCACACGCGCATTTCCGGCGTGGCCGACCACATGGCCGACAACGACCTGCAGGCACTGGCGCGGGTGCGCGCGATCATCGCGCAGTTGAACTGGCGCAAGCCGGAACCGGCGATGGCGGTGCAGGCCAGCGAAGAACCACTGTTGCCGGCACACGAACTGTACGGGGTGATCCCGGCCGATACGCGCAAGCCCTACGACGTGCGCGAAGTGATCGCGCGCCTGGTCGATGGTTCGCGTTTCGATGAATTCAAGCCGCGTTACGGCGCAACGCTGGTGACCGGCTTTGCGCATCTGAACGGCTACCCGATCGGCATCATCGCCAACAACGGCATCCTGTTCTCCGAGTCGGCACTGAAGGGCGCACACTTCATCGAGCTGTGCACCCAGCGCAACATCCCGCTGGTGTTCCTGCAGAACATTACCGGCTTCATGGTCGGCCGCAAGTACGAACAGGGCGGCATCGCCAAGGACGGCGCCAAGCTGGTGATGGCCGTGGCCTGCGCCAAGGTGCCCAAGTTCACCGTGGTCATCGGTGGTTCGTTCGGTGCCGGCAACTACGGCATGTGCGGCCGCGCATACTCGCCGAACTTCCTGTGGATGTGGCCAAACGCGCGCATCGGCGTGATGGGCGGCGAACAGGCCGCCAGCGTGCTGGCCACGGTCAAGCGCGATGGCATCGAAGCCAAGGGCGGCCAGTGGCCGGCAGTGGAGGAAGATGCATTCAAGGCACCTATCCGCGACCAGTTCGAGCAGCAGGGTCATCCTTACTATGCCAGCGCGCGCCTGTGGGATGACGGCGTGATCGATCCGGCCGACACCCGCCGGGTGCTGGCCCTGGCGCTGTCGGCCAGCCTCAACGCCGCCCCGCAGCAGACGCGCTTCGGCGTGTTCCGCATGTAACCCGTGCCATGACCGAGTCTGTTGCCATGTTCACCAAAGTCCTGATCGCCAACCGTGGCGAAATCGCCTGTCGCGTCATCGCCACCTGCCGCCGCCTCGGCATCGCCACCGTGGCGGTGTATTCCGATGCCGACCGCAACGCCCGCCACGTGCGCCTGGCCGACGAAGCCATCCACATTGGTCCTGCCGCCGCACGTGAGAGCTACCTGCGCGGTGATGCCCTGCTCGATGCCGCACGCCTGACCGGCGCGCAGGCGATCCACCCCGGTTACGGCTTCCTGTCCGAGAATGCCGACTTCGCCGACGCCTGCGCCGCCGCCGGCATCACCTTCATCGGCCCACCGGCCAGCGCCATCCGCGCGATGGGTGACAAGAGCGCGGCCAAGGCACTGATGGCCAAGGCCGGTGTGCCGCTGACCCCCGGCTATCACGGCGACCAGCAGGCGCCGGACTTCCTGCGCGCACAGGCCGACGGCATCGGCTACCCGGTGCTGATCAAGGCCAGCGCCGGCGGCGGTGGCAAGGGCATGCGCAAGGTCGAGCGCAGCGAGGACTTCGTCGATGCGCTGGCCAGCTGCCAGCGCGAGGCGGCCTCGGCGTTCGGCAACGACCATGTGCTGGTCGAGAAGTATGTCGAGCGCCCGCGCCATATCGAGATCCAGGTGTTCGGCGACAGCCACGGTGAGGCGGTCTATCTGTTCGAGCGCGACTGCTCGGTGCAGCGCCGCCACCAGAAGGTGCTGGAAGAGGCGCCGGCGCCGGGCATGAGCGCAGAACGTCGTGCTGCAATGGGCAAGGCGGCAGTCGATGCCGCGCGCGCGGTGGGCTACGTCGGTGCCGGCACGGTGGAGTTCATCGCCGGCCCGGACGGCGATTTCTACTTCATGGAAATGAACACCCGCCTGCAGGTCGAGCACCCGGTGACCGAGTACATCACCGGCACCGACCTGGTGGAGTGGCAGCTGCGCGTGGCCTCGGGCCAGCCGCTGCCGCTGCGCCAGGAACAGCTGGCGATCCACGGCCACGCCATCGAAGCGCGCCTGTATGCCGAAGATGCCGACCGGGGCTTCCTGCCCTCCACCGGCACCCTGCGCCGCCTGCGCCTGCCGACCCCGTCGGCCCATGTGCGCGTGGATACCGGCGTGGAGGAAGGCGACAGCATCACCCCGTACTACGACCCGATGATCGCCAAGCTGATCGTCTGGGACGTGGACCGCGAGGCCGCACTGCGCCGCATGAGCCAGGCGCTGGCCGACTGCCAGGTGGTGGGCGTGACCACCAATGCCGGTTTCCTGCGTCGCCTGGTCAACACCGATTCGTTCGCGCACGCCAAGCTGGACACCGCGCTGATCGAGCGCGAGCAGGCGGCATTGAGTGCAGTGGGCGACACGGATGATGCCCTGTGGCTGCTGGCCGCTGTGGCTGCGGTTGCAAGCACGGGCGGCGCCAGCACCGACGCGCGATCCGCATTCGCCGTGGCAGGCCCAGGACGGCTGGCGCCTTGGCGCATCGGCACCGCGCGTGCTGCCGCTGCAGCAGGGCGAACGCAAGCAAACACTGAAGGTGTGGGCGCAGGCCGATGGTTGGCGCGTGCAGCGCGATGACGCCGCGCCGGTGCAGGTGCTTGGCACGGCCGATGCACAGCATCTGACCGTGCAGCTGGGCGAGCGCCGCTGGTCACCGCAGCTGCTGCGCGAAGGCGACCAGCTGTATCTGTTCGGCGCCGATGGCCAGCACCGCTTCACCCTGCACGATCCGGTGGGCGAATCGGACCACGCCGTGGCCGATGCCGGCAGCCTGCTGGCGCCGATGCCGGGCAAGATCGTCGCGACACTGGTCGCGGCCGGCACCGAGGTCAAGCGCGGCACGCCGCTGGTGGTGCTGGAAGCGATGAAGATGGAGCACACCCTGCAGGCACCGGCAGACGGCACGGTGAAGGGCTACCGCGCCAAGGCCGGCGACCAGGTGGGTGATGGTGCGGTGCTGGTGGACTTCGAAGCGGCGTGAACGATGACGCGCCGGGCCCTAGGGCCCGGCTGCATCGGCATTCCCTGCGCGTGGGTCCGCCCGCGGCCACACGTGGCCATCCGGGTCCAGCTCCGCGGTGATCTTTGTGCCACTGCGCCAGCCCAGCCCGCAGATCGCCAACGCACCTTCGGCCATCGGCTGCAGGCCAAGCGCACGCCCGGCCTCGGATTCATTGATGGCCGCTGTAACAAAAGCGCCCAGGCCCAGTGCGGTGGCCGACGCATACAGTGCCTGTGAAACATGGCCTGCATCCAGCGTGACAGCGCGGTAGGCCTTGGCATGGTTCCGATACTTCCAGAAGTTGCGCTCGAAGCGGCACACCAGCACCAGCAGCACGTGTGCATCGGCGAACCAATGCTGCCCGGCCAGCAAGCGCTGGCACAGCGACTCCAGGTCCTGTGGCTGTGCCGGCAGCCGGCCCAGCTCGTGCGCCACCGCATGGTAGTGATACAGCCCCGGGGCCATTCCCTCCACGTTGCGTACCAGCAAGTAGGCCTCCAGCGGATGCAGGCTGCCGGCTGAAGGCACGTTCTTCTTCAGGAACCGCACACCTGGATCGGTTTCCACCTCGGCCTGTGCCATCAGCACCTGCTGCAGCACGCGCGCCAGCAGTGGCAACGGCAGCGCACGCGCGCTATCGAAGTTGCGGCAGGTAGCCCGTGCCTGCAGCTGCGACTGCATCGGATCATCCTCGTAGCACGGCAGTGCCTGTGCTCCATGTATACGCGGAGGTGCCTCGGGTGGCGGACTGCCGTAGCTGCGCACCAGATCGCGTGCGGTCACCAGCTGGTGCTGCTCCATGTCCTGCACGCTGTCCACCTCGTCCCAGCACGACTGCTGGTAGTGCAGCGCCGACAGCGGCCACCAATGACTATCGCGCAGGCGCTGCTCGGCAGCGCAGGCCTTGGCGTGGGCCGGATCATCGCTGACCAGCAGGCCCTGCTGCAGCAATGACAGCACCCGACCGCGCGCGTCCGCTGCTTCCGGCAACGGCTGCCACTGTTCGGCACTGCAGGCCAGCAACCAGGCACAGCTTTCCGCGTCGATCACCTGCACCGACGGCAGGTGCGCCGCACGCACCTGCAGGACCGGCTGCAGCTGCACGCCGGTACCACCAGCCAGCAGTTCCTGCAGGTTGAAGGACGGGCGTTCGACCGGCTCGACGAACAAGGTCCGGCAACGACGGAATCTCATCGCAATGGCATCCGAGGGCTGTTCGGGGCGCCGATCATAGCGTGGCGGGTGCACGTACCCATCAACTTCGCGGCGCCACCGCCGATAATTCCATTTTCCCATTCTGCTGGTGCTGATCCCATGTCTGCTTCCCCCCTTTCCGCCGACGTTGTCCAGCAGCTGCTGGAGCGCCTGGCCAGCGATGATGCCTTCCGGTCCGAGTTTGCCAAGGATCCCGGCCTGGCCCTACTCGCACTAGGTGCGGACGAAGACACCGTGCGTGCCTGCCGTGCATCACTGGCGTCCCTGGGCAGCAAGATGGAGTTCGCCCAGGCCGCATCACGCATGCGGACCCTGCTTGGGACACGCGCCGCCTTCAATGTGCCGTTCCTGTTCGAGGATGGCTTGCCTGGTCTCCAGCAGGAGTAACGATCAGGGTGCCGCTGCGTCCGGGCTGCTGTGAGAGGCCACGGGACTCTCGATCAATGCCAGCCGCTGCACGTCGTTCACGTTCAACGGCAGCAGTGCGTAGTCGCCGATGTTCTCTGCAAAGGCCAGGCCGGCATGGTGTTGAAGCCAGCGCAGCTGACGCTGCGCTGCATCGTGCTGACCCTGGGATCGCAGCAGATCCAACTGCAGCACGCGCCACTGGAACAAACTTGCCTGGCGCTGCTGCGCCAACAACTGCTGTGCACGCAGCGTTTCTCCAGCGTCCAGGGCCATGCGTGCCTGCAGCAGGTTCCACAGTTCGCGCAGGCGCGGATCGTCGTCGCGTTCGGGCAGCGCCTGCAGCGCGTCCCTTCGCTGCATGACCACCGTTGCCTGGCCGGCGCGCAGCGCATGGTAGGCAGCGGCAAGAGCGATGAATGCGTTGCGCCGTGCCGGTGCAGGCTGGTCACGATCGATCGCCGCGAGCGCGCGATCGAGCACCTGCTGGTACTCATGTCCCGGCACGGAAACGCCTTGCCGTGCACGCCAGGCCAGCGCCTGCAAAGCGAGGATGTCACACATCCCACCTGCGCTGGGGCACTGCGACGCAGCCTGCTGCATGTCGCCCGCAGCTTCAGCGCTGCGACCCTGCATGGTCAGCACGGCAGCCCGCTCCATGCGTGTCCCGGGGCCCAATGGCCCCATCGCGGTGAACCCGGCGTTGGCCGCGTCGAAATCGCCAGCCAATGCGGCAATCACCGGCTCCATGCCATCGCCGTTCCAACCCGGGTGCAGCCGCGCACCGCGCAGGGCTGCTTCCGCTACGGAGGCTTCGCCACGGGCCAATTGGATGCGTGCAACAAACGCCAGCACCAATGCACGGCGCGAATGCTGGCGTCCCAGCAGCGGCTGCGTCGCGGCCAGTGCGCCATCGTAGTCACCCTGCGCGAACTGCACCATCGAGTAGTTCATCCAGCCGGCCGGGTCGTCCGGGTACAACTCGGTCAGCATGCGCCATTTGTCAGCGATGCGTGCAGGCGGTGCCCCTTCGAAATCGGCCGCCCAGGCATCGAGATAGAGCTGGTCGCGCGCGGTCAGGTGCGTACGTTGGCTGACCGCCTTGCGGTACAGCGCCGCGGCCTGCTCCAGATTGCCCTTTGCGTGCTGGATGTTCATCTGCCCGACGTAGGCGAAGGCAAAGGCAGGATCCAGCCGGGTCGCCTGCTCGAAGAACATCAACGCATCGTCATAGCGCGCGGCAGCCGTTGCATCGACGCCCTTGGCATAGGCATGCAGTGCGTCCAGATTGGCGGTAGCCACGGTTGGCAGCGGCCGCTGGTCTGCGCCGACGTCACGAAGCGCTTCGCCAAGGTCCGTACGCAGCGCCGCAACCACGTGATCCGTCGAGGCGAGGATCGAATCCAGCCCGCGACCGTCGGCAAAGCGTGTGTAAACGGTCTGTCCGCTACGCGGATCCACGACTTCGACACTGACCCGTACTTTGCCATTGAGCTCCAGCACACTGGGGATCAGTACCGCACGAACTCCGTCACGCAGCGCGACCTCGATGGCCAGCCTGCGGTCCAGCCGCGCCTGCGGAGGGCGCTGCATCAGCTGCAGGGTGTCACGCACCTTCAGCTCGCTGAGGATGTTGACGAAACGCGACTGCCCCAGGCTGATGTACAGCGCCTGCTCCAGGCTGCTGTCCAACTGGGGATATGCCGTGGCGTTGTGCACCGCCGCCACGATCACCCAGTCGCGTTCGGCGAAGGCGATGGCCGGTGCCGGCCGAAACAGCGTCCACAGCACTCCGCATAGCGCCAGCATGAGTGCCGCCTCGGTCACCAGCGCCGCTGGGCGACGCCACAGCGGCAGATCCCGCCACGCTTTTTCACCCGAGCGCGGGCGACGTAGCGGGGCGCTGCCACGCAACCCCACTTCGAATACTTCCTGGCGTTCGCCGATGCCCTTGAAGCGCCAGCAGCCGTGATCCTTCCAGCGCAGCTCGTCAGCCGCCCAGGGCAGTTCGCTGGCTGCCCGACGCGTCATCTGTTCGGCGGCCGCGGACAGCAGGACCTGTCCAGGCCACGCCAGCTGCATCAGGCGCGCAGCCATGGGCTTGGCCAGGCCTTCCACCTCCACCGGTTTTGCGCCGTGGGCAACGGCCTCGGCACTGTTGTTCCACAGCAGCACGTCACCCACGTGCAGGCCGGCGCGTGCACGCAGAACAACGCCACGTTCGCGCCCCAGTGCATCAACGGCGTTCTGGTAGGAAAGAGCAAAGCCGATGCCATCGATGGGACGTTCGAACAGGATGAACAATCCGTCAGACCGATCGATCAGCTGGCCGTTCCAGCGCTGCTGCAGGCCAAGCACCAGGCGGTCATGCTGCTGGAACAGCTCAGCGGCGGCAATGTCACCGATCCGCTCGACCAGCTGCAGCGAATCGCACAGATCGGTGAACAGCAGAGTCCGCACCTGCGAACTCTGCATCGGGAGAAAATCCGGAATGCCGTCCATTGCCACCTCTGCTGCTCATTGTCCGCTTTCGGAGTCGCCGCCCCAGCGCAGGCAGTTGCCACCATCGCGCTTGGCCTGGTACAGCGCGCGGTCCGCGTTGGCGTACCACTCGCTCCAGCCTGCCTCCGGCGCCAGCAGGCTGGCACCGATGCTGACCAGGCTGACGTGCGGCGTGCCATGACTGCGTTCGAGCAGGCCATGCACCGCGCTGAGGATGAACTCGGCCGCGTGCTGCACGATCTCATGGTTGCCACGGCGCAGGATCAGGCAGAACTCATCGCCGCCGAGGCGGCAGGCCAGGTCCTGCTCACCGGCCATCGAGCGCAGGATGTTGCCCATGCTCTGCAGTACACGGTCGCCGGCCTGGTGGCCGTGGCGATCATTGATCTGCTTGAAGCGGTCGCAGTCGATCAGCAGCAGTGCCTGCGGCAACCCTTCGCCATCGGCGCGGCATTCCTGCAGGTACAGGGTGAGGCCACGACGGTTGTGCAGCCCGGTCAGTTCATCGGTACGTACCAGTTCACGGGTGTGGGTCAACTGGTGGGTGGTGATGTACAGGTTGTCCAGCGCGGTTTCCAGATCGTGGTTGCGCCGACGCAGCTGGCTGATCAGCGCCTGCTCGTTGGTCAGCACGCGCATGATCGTACGGCGCAGGAAGTAGGCGACCAGGCCGGGATCGGATTCCACCAGGCGATGGAAGTCGGCCGGGCCCAGCTCCAGTACTTCACAGTCGGCCAGCGCGCGTGCACTGGCGCTGCGCAGGTGATCGCCGACCAGCAGGCCAAGCTCACCGAAGAACTCATGCTGGCCGAGCGTCTTGATCACCAGGTCCTCGCCGAAGTCCAGTTCGATCTGGCCTTGGAGGATCACATACATCCGTTCGCCGCGATGGCCACGCTGGAACAGCCATTGTCCGGCATGAAGCTTGCATGGACGGGCAAATCTGGCGAACAATGCGACCTCGGCAGCGGACAGCAGCGCGTGCACGATCTCGGCCATCGCCACCCGGGCGATACCTGACGTCACATCACTGTTCTCGGCCGCACCCCTGCCGGTCATTCCCTGCACCCGCCGCCAGCGTCCCCTGGTGAGCCGCGGAGCATAGCACCGCTTTAAAGTGTGCGCCCTATCTCATTTTGACCCGTCTGCCGATCTTGATTGATGTGAAGATCGGTGGTGGCCCGTTCTGGTCACGGGTGTCCGGGCAAAACCCCTGCTGGATCAATCCGATGCTGGGTTTCACAGGCTTTCGGCCAAGTTGCCGGCACGCGGGGGTGCGCCTGATTGACGCTGGCTGCGCGCTGCTCCCTTGCATCGATACAACAACGCCGGCAGGTCCCCCGACCGGCCGGCGTTGTCTGGCCCTTCCCTGGCCACCCTGATCGGATTTCGAGGCTTCGGTAGCGCCGGCCGCTGGCCGGCTTCCCTGTGGTGCCCGAAGGATCGCGTGGTTGCCGGCCAGCGGCCGGCACTACCGCATCACGCCGCGCGTTCGCTGCGCCCGCCGTGGAACTGCTCTTCCTCAGTCGAGCCGGTCAATGCGGTGGTCGACGACTGGCCCTGCTGGATCGCCTGGGTCACCGCATCGAAGTAGCCGGTGCCAACCTCACGCTGATGCTTGACCGCAGTGAAGCCGCGCTCGGCCGCTTCAAACTCGGCTTCCTGCAGTTCCACGAACGCGCTCATCTGTCGACGTGCATAGCCGTGGGCCAGATTGAACATGCCGTAGTTCAATGCATGGAAGCCGGCCAGGGTGATGAACTGGAACTTGTAGCCGTAGCTGCCCAGCTCGCGCTGGAACTTGGCGATGGTGGCGTCGTCCAGGTTCTTCTTCCAGTTGAAGCTGGGCGAGCAGTTGTAGGCCAGCAGCTTGCCCGGGAACTTCGCATGGATCGCCTCGGCGAACTTGCGCGCGAACTCCAGGTCCGGCTTGCCGGTCTCGCACCACACCAGGTCGGCGTAGGGCGCATAGGCCAGGCCACGACTGATCGCCTGGTCCAGGCCGTTGCGGGTCTTGTAGAAGCCTTCCACGGTGCGCTCGCCGGTGGCGAATGGCTTGTCGTTGCCATCGATGTCGCTGGTCAGCAGATCCGCGGCTTCGGCATCGGTACGTGCCACCAGCAGGGTCGGCACGCCCAGCACGTCGGCGGCCAGGCGCGCAGCGTTGAGCTTCTCGATGGCCTCGCGGGTCGGCACCAGCACCTTGCCGCCCATGTGGCCACACTTCTTCACCGAGGCCAGCTGGTCTTCGAAATGCACGCCGGCGGCACCGGCCTCGATCATCGCCTTCATCAGTTCGAACGCATTGAGCACGCCGCCGAAACCGGCTTCCGCATCGGCCACGATCGGCTGCAGGAAGTCAATGTCGTCCTTGCCTTCGGCGTGGTGCAGCTGGTCGGCGCGCAGCAGCGTGTTGTTGATGCGCTTGACCACCGCCGGCACCGAATCGGCCGGGTACAGCGACTGGTCCGGGTACATCTGCCCGGCCAGGTTGGCGTCGGCCGCCACCTGCCAGCCGGACAGGTAGATCGCCTTCAGGCCGGCCTTGACCTGCTGCATGGCCTGGTTGCCGGTCAGTGCACCCAGCGCGTTGACGAACTCGCGCTCATGCAGCGATGCCCACAGCTTCTCTGCACCCAGGCGGGCCAGCGAATGCTCGATGTGGACGGTGCCGCGCAGGCGCACCACGTCGGCGGCGCTGTAATTGCGCTGGATGCCTTCCCAACGCGGGTTGGTATCCCAGTCGTGCTGGATCTGTTCGGCAGTGGGCAGCTTGCTCATGTCTTTCTCCAGTTCGGTTCGTGCGTGCAGCGGGGAGGGAAACGGCGGGATACGCGGGCGGCGATCAGTCGATGCGCGCGTAGGCCGGCAGGGTCAGGAAATCGGTCAGTTCGTCGCTGCGGCTCAGTTCGCCGAGCAGGGTGATGGCCTCGCCGATGCGTGCACCACCGGGCAGCGCGGCGGTATCGCCCAGCCGTGCCGGCAGCTGCGACAGGGTGGAATCCAGCAGCGCCAGGTCGATCGCGGTGCCATCGTCCAGTTGCTGGCCCGGCGTATGCAGCCACTGCCACAGCTGGCTGCGGCTGATCTCGGCGGTGGCCGCGTCCTCCATCAGGTGATGGATCGGCACGCAGCCGTTGCCATCCAGCCACGCCGCCAGGTAGCGCACACAGACTTCCACGTTGCCCTCAAAGCCGGCACGGGTGATGGTGCCCGGCGGCCGCGCGATCAGTTCGTCGCGGCCGACGCGCACATCCTGGCGCAGCACGCTGTGCTGGTTTGCACCGGGCATGTGTTCGTCGAAGATCGCCATCGCCACCGGAATCAGCGCCGGGTGCGCCACCCAGGTACCGTCGTGGCCGGCAGTGACCTCGCGCAGCTTGTCGAGCGCGCACACGGGCCATCGCCTGCTCGTTGGCAGCGGCATCGTTGTTGATCGGAATCTGCGCGGCCATGCCGCCCATCGCATGCGCACCACGGCGATGGCAGGTCTGGATCAGCAGCTCCGAATACGCCTTCAGGAACGGCTGGGTCATGGTCACCTGGCCGCGTTCGGGCAGCACGCGGTCGGCATGGCGGCGGAAGGTCTTCAGGTACGAGAAGATGTAATCCCAGCGCCCGCAGTTCAGGCCGACGATGCGGTCACGCAGCGCGTGCAGGATCTCGTCCATCTCGAACACCGCCGGCAGCGTTTCGATCAGCACGGTCACCTTGATCTGGCCATGCGGCAGGCCGAGCATCCCTTCGATGTGCGACAGCGCGGTCTCCCACAGCGCCGCCTCTTCCATGCTCTGCAGCTTGGGCAGGTAGAAATACGGGCCGCGATCCTTGGCCTGCAGGGTGCGGGCGTTGTGGAAGGCAAACACCGCCGCGTCGAACAGGCCACCAGCGATGAACTGGCCATCGATGCGCACGTGCTTCTCGTCCAGGTGCCAGCCGCGCGGGCGCACGATCAGCACCGCCTGTTCGTCGAACGGGCGCAAGGTGTAGTGCTTGCCGGCCTTCCCGTTGGATGCCGGTGCGGTGTACTCGAGATCGCCACGCACCGCGGCGGCCAGCGACTGCTGCCCGGCCAGCAGGTTGCGCCAGGTCGGCGAGGTCGAATCCTCGAAGTCGGCCATGAACACCTTGGCGCCGGAGTTCAGCGCGTTGATGACCATCTTCGGGTCGGTCGGGCCGGTGATCTCGACGCGGCGGTCCTGCAGCGCGGCCGGCAGCGGGGCAACACGCCAGTCGCCGCTGCGGATCGCGGCGGTGTCCTCGCGGAAGTCCGGCAGGCCGCCCTGGTCGAAGAACGCCTGGCGCACGCGGCGTGCCTGCAGCCGTGCCTGCCGGCCCGGTTCCACCGCACGGTGCAGCGACACCAGCAGGGCCAGCAGCGGCGCCGGCAGCAGGGTGTCCTGGCCGGCCACGCGGGTCGCCAGGGCGATGCCGGGGGTGGCCTTGCTGGCGGGGGTGGGAACAGCGGAAGCGACGGCGGACATGGGGCGACTCCAGCGGTGGGGGAACGCCTCCACGGTGCCGTCGGCGCCGAGTATTTGGCAAAACAGTTTTTGCAATGCTCTACATAAGTTGTGCTAATACTTGTGACGCCATGACCACGCGCCCTTCGCCAAGTCCTCGTTTTTCCTACAAATCCGACCGGTTGAAGCCGCTGCGCGCGTTCTGCCAGACCGTGCGCCTGGGCTCGGTCTCACGGGCGGCTGAGGCGCTTTTCGTCAGCCAGCCGGCCATCAGCCTGCAGCTGCAGGCGCTGGAGCGTGAGCTGGGGGTACCCCTGTTCGAGCGCAGCGGGCGCCGCCTGGTGCCCAGCCGCGAGGGCCAGCTGCTCTACGAGATGGCACAGCCGCTGGTGGAGAGCCTGGACGGGCTGGAGGCGCGCTTCCGCGACAAGGTGCGCGGCCTGGACGCGGGCGAGCTGAACATCGCCGCCAACAGTTCGACCATCCTGTACCTGCTGCCGAAGATCGTCGAACGCTTCCGCCTGCACCATCCGGATGTGCGGCTGACCCTGCACAACGCGATCAGTGCCGATGGCACCGACCTGCTGCGCGAGGATGCCGCCGACCTGGCGATCGGCTCGATGACTGATGTGCCGGCCGATCTCAGCTACGCACCGGCCTACCGTTTCGAGCAGGTGCTGATCGCGCCGCACGACCATCCGCTGGCCAGCGGTGGCGAGCTGGAACTGGCCGACATCGCGCGTTTTCCGCTGGTGCTGCCACCGAAGCGGCAGATCACCTACCGCCTGGTCGACCAAGTATTCCAGCGCCACCGCATCGCCTACATCGTGGCATTGGAAGTGGGTGGCTGGGAGGTGATCAAGCAGTACGTGGCGATGGGCATGGGCATTTCCATCGTGCCGGCGCTGTGCCTGAACGAGGCGGACCGCGAGCGGCTGGCGGCGCGGTCGATGAAGCGCTGGTTCCCGGAGCGCAGTTACGGGGTGATCGTGCGGCGTGGCAAGGCGCTGTCGGCGCAGGCGCGGGCGTTTGTGGAGCTGATCCAGCCGGAGTTGTTCAGTCCGCGCGACTACGACCAGAGCGGGCATTCCGAGCGGTGAGGGTTGTTCGGCAGGGCTGCGCCCTGCACCTGCCGAATCAACGTCAACGGCAACTGCAACGTCAAAAGGCGGGCTTCCGTGAGATGGCGGGGTAGGTCCGGTTGCGGGGGACGCTGCAAGTACGTCCCTGTAAGCTCGGTCGCCGCTTGCTCGTGTGCGCTGTCCTGCGCACACGGCAAGACCGGGGTTGGGCGTCTTGCCCAACCCGCCCGAGGCATGCCTCGGGCCCATGCGGCTCACGCCCCCGCAACCGGACCCACCCCGCCTTCGACAGATCACTAGCGCAGTTGGTAGGTGTCGACCTTGGTCGACACGGTAGATCCACGCCATGCGTGGGTGACGTACAAATGATCGAACTGTTGGATCCACGGGCTCTGACCCTGCGTGAAGCTCACGGCGGGAGCGATTACGCCGTGGGACCGTGCACGATGGCGAGCCATTGCGCGAACGCGGTGTCGAAATGTGCGGGCTGCAGGTTGGTCCAACTGCATTGGTAGATCCGCTGCTCTGATTCAACATCGAGAATCTCGGCATCGCATTCGCCGGAACTCCAGTAGGTGATGCGGGCGATGACCTGCGCGGTACCGATGTCAAGCCTGCCAGCCGTGTTGGCGGTGGGGGGACAGCGCGTGGCGATGCCATGGGGTGCAGCCCAGGCCAGGAAGGCGTTCAACCATTCGCGGTGGATTGTCGGGTCGAAGGGCATGGGGTTCCGGCCAAGGTGGATTCCTGACCGTAAGATAGGCAGGCCGACCGGGCGCGTCATCTGCCGCTGCTGCATGTCCATCGAACTCCGCCATCTGCGCTATTTCCTCGCCGTTGCCGATACGCTGCACTTCGGACAGGCGGCGGAGCGGCTGGGCATGTCGCAGCCGCCGCTCAGCCAGCAGATCCGCCAGCTGGAAGATCTGATCGGTGCGCGCCTGTTCGTGCGCAGCCATCGTCGTGTGCAGCTGACGCCTGCCGGTGAGCTGCTGCAGGAACGTGCACGCGCCATCGTGCAGCAGGTGGAAACGGCGGTGGACGAGGTGCAGCGCGCGCAGCGCGGTGAGCAGGGTGAGCTGCGCATCGGATTGACCCGCGCCACGCCGCTGTCACCGCAGATTCCGCGTTCAATCCTGCAGTACCGCCAACGCTATCCGCAGGTGCGGCTGCAGCTGAGCGAGATGAACACCCTGCAGCAGATCGATGCACTGCTCGATGGCAGCCTGGACGTGGGCATCATCCGCAAGCGCGCGTTGCCGCCGGAACTGGTGGCGCACAGCCTGTTCGTCGATCCGCTGGCGTTGATCGTGCATGCCGACCATCCTGCCCTGCGCAGACTGTCGAAGCAGGGCACGCTGTCGATGCGCGACTTCGCGCAGGAGCCGTTCGTGGCGTTCCGCCGCAGTGCCGGTGCCGGCATCCACGACCACATGATCGCGCTGTGTGCGGCTTCCGGGTTCACTCCGCGCATCGTGCAGGAAGCCGGTGAGGCATCGACGCTGATCAGTCTGGCCGCTGCTGGCCTGGGTGCGGCGATCCTGCCGTCGTCCTGCGATCACATCCGGGTGGAAGGCGCGCTTCGTCGCGCTGGCCGATGCCGGTGCGCATTCGGAAGTGCAGCTGGCGTGGCACCGCGAGGGTGTGACGCCGTTGATCCGCAACTTCGCCGGGCTGTTGCGTGAGGCGTTCGCGGAAGGGTGAGGTGCAACCCACCCGGTAGCGGCCAACCTTGGTTGGCCCACGGCCACAGCGCCGACCAAGGTCGGCATCTACCAGAGCAGGATCACGCCGTCACCGGCTGCGGGGCGCGCTGCTGCAGCGCCCAGACAATGCCACCGCCGATCAGGGTCAGCACGGCGGCGAACAGGCACACGCCCAGCCAGTCCCACGCCGCATAGGCCAGGCCGCCTACACCACCGAGCACGCTGGAACCCAGATAGTAGGCAAACAGATACAGCGCCGAGGCTTCCGCGCGCATTGCACCTGCGCGGCTGCCGACCCAGCTGCTGGCCACGGAGTGACCGCCGAAGAACCCAAACGTGACCAGCGCGATACCCAGTGCCATCGTGCTCAGCCACGGCATCGCCAACAGCGCGATGCCGGCACCAATCAGTGCGAACGAGATCGACAGGATGCGCCCGCGCCCGTAACGCGTCGCCTGCTGGCCCATCCACGCCGAACTGAAGGTGCCCACCAGGTACACGCTGAAGATCAGCCCCACCACGGTCTGGCTGAGGTGGTACGGCGGCGCCAGCAGGTGATACCCGAGGTAGTTGTAGAGGGTGACGAACACGCCCATCAGCACGAACGAGGTAGCGAACAGCCACGGCAGCCCCGGGTCGGCGAACAGCGTGCGCCAGCGCGACGGCAATTGGCGCAGGCCGCCGCGACGTGCATGGAAGTGCCGCGACGGTGGCAGCTGCAGCCACAACAGCACGGTACTGGCGATGGCGATGATTGAGACGACGCCGATGCCCCAGCGCCAGCCCCAGTGGTCGGCGATGATGCCGGCCAGCAGGCGCCCGCTCATGCCACCGATGGCGTTGCCGCCGATGTACAGGCCCATCGCCAGGCCCAGCGCGCGGCTGTCCATTTCCTCGACCAGGTAGGTCATCGCCACTGCCGGCACGCCGCTCAACGCCAGGCCGAGCAGGGTGCGCAGTACCAGCAGCGTGGTCCAGTCATCCACCAGTGCCGTGCACAGCGACAGCGTGGCCGAGGCCAGCAGCGCGGCGATCATCATCGGGCGGCGGCCAACCGCGTCGGAGAGCAGGCCGGCCAGCAGCATCGCCACTGCCAGCGTGCCGGTGGTCAACGACAGCGACATCGCGCTGCCGGCGGCGGACACGCCGAAATGACGGCTGAACTCCGGCAGCAGCGGCTGCACGGTGTACAGCAGGCCGAAGGTGGAAAAGCCGGCCAGGAACAGCGCCAGCGCGGTGCGGCGGAAGGCTGGCGTGCCCTGCTGGATGCGGGTCTCGGCGATGGGATCGACAGTGGGGGGGCGGCGTTCGACGGCCGCCGCGGTTTCGCCAGTCATGGGATCGATGGGCCGGTGGGGCGGCCAAGCGTGGGAGGGAACGGGCCTCAGACTAGGCCCGTCGATCCAGTCGATCCATAACCTGGTAGGTCAGGATTGATACATAAGAAGTATCAATTCAGCTTACAGACGCTGCCACTCGAAACCGTCGCCACGACGGTAGTACACCGCCACGGCGCGGCCGTAGAGCTTGTCGGCGTCAACGAAGCCGAAGAAGCGACCGTCGAAGCTGTTGCCACGGTGGTCACCCAGCACCAGTACCTTGCCGTCCGGCACCACCAGGTCAGCGATGTCCGGGCCGCCGCCCATGTCCAGGTCGAGGCGGGCATGGCGGTCGCCGAAGGCTTCCACGTCCTGCAGGTCGGCGGTCTGCAGCGGCTGGCCGTTGATGCTCAGATGGCCTTCGCGCAGCTGCACATGATCACCGGCCACTGCAGCCACGCGCTTGATCAGGCGGGTGCCGTCGGCCGGCGAGTCGAATACCGCCACTTCGCCGCGCTGCGGGGTGCCGGTCGCCATCAGTTCCTTGCCGGTGAACGGCAGGCGCAGGCCATAGGCGCGCATGTCCACCACCACCCGGTCGCCGGGCTGCAGGGTCGGCTGCATCGAGCCGCTGGGCACCACGTAGTGGTTGGCGAGGGTATCGCGGGCGGCGGCGAGCAGGCCGAGCATCACCAGCAGCGGCAATGCTTCCTTCTTCAGCCAGGCCAGCGCGCGTTCGGAAAAGGGAGGGCGGGCAACAGCATCCATGACAGGCTCCGGGTAGGTGATAGCGGTATCAGACCACACGCAGGCGCCGCAGGTTCCCGGTAGCGCCGGACACGGGTTACGCAGGTTTTACGCCCCGGCCCGGCAGCGGGCATCGCACCTTTACGGGCAGCACGCGCATCGTGTGCCCACCGCGCCGCAGGGCGCATTCCGCAAGGTGTTGTATGACCCTCCTGGTGATCCGCCACGCATCTTCGTCGGCGCCGCGTCCGCAGCTGCCGGCACAGTTGGCCGGCCATCGCGTGCTGTGCAGCGACTGCGCCAGCCTGTCTGAAGTGCGCCAGTGCCTGTGCCAGCCGCAGGCGCGCTCGGCCGACTGGGTGCTGCTGGATGTCGGCGTGGCCGACGAGGCGCAATGGCAGGCCGAGGGGGGCGCGCTGCAGGCGGCGCTGGAACGGTTGCCGGCGCAGTACATCGAACTGCAGTCACCCAGCGAACCCGGCCTGGATGCGCGCCTGCGCCTGCAGCATGGTCCTGCCGCGGTAGTGGTCGACCAGCGCAGCCAGCAGGCCGGCTATCCGCTGTCGCTGGCCATCGTCGGCCGCCGCCTGGCACAGGAGGGCTGAGCCATGTCGATCTTCATCATCCGTGGCCCGGAAGCGTCCGGTGCGTTGATCCGCACAGCAATGCCGCTGCCGGCGCCGGTACTGAAGTCGCTGGTGCATCGCGCGATCGACGCCGGTACCAGTGTGGCGATCCGTGCCTGCGGTTCGGAACAGGAACTGCTGGATGCGCTGCGTGTGGCCGACCACAGCCGCGGCGAGGTGACCCTGCTGGATCCGGGTGCATGTGCCAACAGCCTGCGCCTGCAGCGCCTGCTGCCCTACCTGCACAACGCCTATGTGGAAGTGCATGACGACGGTGCAGTGGCCGAGCCGTGCCTGCCGGCCGGTGTCGGCCAGCGCCTGGGCATCGCCGCTGGTTACGGCGCGCAGAGCTATGTGCTGGCGCTGGATATCGCGCTGGATCACCTGGGCCTGGCCGAGCAGGCGAACCGGGTGCACGTGGGGACGTAAGCCGCTTGTGTAGAGTCGAGCTTGCTCGACTGGCTTTTCGCGGAAAGACCGTCGAGCAAGCTCGACGCTACACAAAGAAAAACGGCGGGGTTGCCCCCGCCGTTTTCTGTTTCTTATTTCAGCCCGCGGAACTTCAGCAGCGGTTCCACCGACGGGTCCTTGCCGCGGAAATCGCGGTACAGGGTCGACAGCTCCACGCTGTTGCCGCGCGAGAGGATCTTGTCGCGGAACTCCTGGCCGTTGGCCGCGGTCAGGCCACCGTGTTCGGTGAACCACTGGTAGGCGTCATGGTCCAGCACTTCGGCCCAGAAATAGGCGTAGTAACCGGCCGAGTAACCGCCACCCCAGATGTGATCGAAGTAGGTAGTGCGGTAGCGCGGCGGCACCTGCGGCAGGTCGACCTTGAACTTCTTCAGCGCGCTGGCTTCAAAGGCGCCAACATCCTGTAGCGGGGCGTCAGCCTTCTGCGTGTGCCAGGCCAGGTCGAGCAGTGCGGCCGACAGGTACTCGGTGGTCGCATAGCCCTGGTTGAAGCTGCGTGCCTTGAGGATCTTGTCGACCAGTTCCTGCGGCATCGCCTCGCCGGTCTTGTAGTGCTTGGCGTAGTTGGCGAACACCTTCGGATCCAGCGCCCAGTGCTCGTTGAACTGCGACGGGAACTCGACGAAATCACGCGAGGTGGCGGTGCCGGCGATCGACGGGTACTTCACGTTCGAGAACATGCCATGCAGTGCGTGGCCGAACTCATGGAACATCGTGGTCACGTCGTCGAAGCTGATCAGCGCAGGCTGGCCGGCGGCCGGCTTGGTGAAGTTGCAGACGTTGTAGACCACCGGCTTGGCACCGGTCAGGCCGTCCTGCTCGACGAACACGTCCATCCAGGCACCGCCGGACTTGCTGTCACGCTTGAAGTAGTCGGTGTAGAACAGGGCCAGCGAGGTGCCGTCCTTGTCGAACACTTCGTACACCTTCATGTCCGGGTTGTAGGTCGGAATGTCGGTACGCGGCTTGAACGTGATGCCGTACAGCTGGGTAGCGGCGTAGAAGACGCCGTTCTGCAGCACGTTGTCCAGTTCGAAGTACGGCTTGATCTGCGACTCGTCCAGATCGTACTTGGCCTTGCGCACCTGCTCGGCGTAGAAGTCCCAGTCCGAAGCAGCGACCTGGAAACCACCCTTCTGCGCGTCGATCACCTTCTGGATCTCGCCGGCTTCGGCACGCGCCTTGGCAGTGGCGGCCGGCACGGTGTCGGTCAGCAGCTTGAGCGCGGCAGCCGGGGTCTTGGCCATCTGGTCGCCCAGCTGGTAGTCGGCGAAGGTGTCGAAGCCGAGCAGCTTGGCCTTCTGCGCACGCAGCTGGGCCAGGCGCTGCACGGTCTGCCGGGTGTCGTTGGCATCGCCACGCTCGGCGCGGGTTTCCGAGGCCTTCAGCACGGCGGCACGCTGGTCGCGGTCACTCAGCGAGCCGAGCACCGGCTGCTGGGTGGTGTTCTGCAGCGGCAGCAGGAATTTGCCATCCAGCTTGCGATCCTTGGCTGCATTGGCGGCATTGTTGATCGCATTCTCGTCCAGGCCGGCCAGCTTGGCCTTGTCGTCGACGACAACGGCCGCAGCGGCGGTGGCCGCCACCAGGCGGGTGTGGAACTGGGTGGAAAGGGTGGTTTCTTCCACGTTGAGCTTGCGCAGGCTCGCCTTGTCGGCGTCGGACAGCTGCGCACCGGCGCGCACCAGACCGTCGTAGTAGTGCTCGACCAGGCGCTTCTGCACCGGGTCCAGCTCCAGCGTGTCACGCTGGTCGTACAGCGACTTCACGCGCGCGAACAGCTTCGGATCGAGGTTGATCTCGTCCTGGTGCGCGGCCAGCTTCGGCGCCACGTCTTCCTGGATCTTCTGGCGCGCATCGTTGGTATCGGCCTGGACCAGGCCGAAGAAGATGCGCGACACGCGGTTCAGCGTCTCGCCGCTGCGCTCCATCGCCACGATGGTGTTGTCGAAGGTGGCCGGCTCGCTGCTGTCAGCGATCTTGCGCACGTCGGCCAGGTGCTGGCGCATGCCTTCTTCGAACGCCGGCAGGTAGTCGCTGTCCTTGATCTTGTCGAACTGCGGCGCCTGGAACGGCAGCGTGCTGGCGCTCAGCAGCGGATTGGTGGAGGCTTCGGCCGGCTGCTGGGCCGGGGCTTTCTGGGCATCGGACACGGGGGTGGACTCCTTGCCGGAACAGGCCGCCAGCGCCAGGCTGATGGCGGCGGCCAGGACTACGGTACGCGACATGTAAAACACTCCTTGGGCAGACGGTACGGGATACCAGCCCTCCACCCTACTCCTGTCGCGCTCGCCCGGCATGTGCCGGACGTGGCGTCTATGCGGCGGCCTGCGGCTGGCTCAGACCGTACCGCGGGTCTTGCCGATCCAGGGCCGGTAGAACTCGCGGATGGCGGCCATGTCGGCGGCGTCATCGCCGGTCGGCGTGAACAGCGGGCCGATGCCGATGGTCTTTTCCGGGTAGTGGAAATACGCGGCCAGGATCGGCACGTCGGCCATCCGCGCGATCTTCAGGAAGCCGGCCTTCCAGTCCTTCACGGCCTTGCGGGTGCCCTCGGGCGTGATGGCGAACCACATCTTCTCGTTGTTGCGCAGCAGGTCCACGGCCTGGCCGACGGTGCCCTGCGGCGAGCTGCGGTCCAGCGGGATCACGCCCAGCTTGTGCAGCAGCGGGCCGAGCGGCCACCAGAACAGCGATGCCTTGCCCAGCACCTTCACCTTCATGCCCAGCGCGATCTTCGCGGCCATGCCCCACAGGCCATCCCAGTTGGACGAATGCGGGGCGATGATGAAGACCAGCCTGGGGATGTCAGGCAGGGTACCGGTCACCTTCCAGCCGCCCATGCGCAGGGTGCAGCGCGCCAGCCAGCGCAGGAAGGCGTTGGGTTTGACCTGCGGCATCTGCGGCGGCACGGCCGGCAGCAACGAAGTCGGGTTGTTCAAGCAATCACTCCCAGTCACGTGATGAGCGCCCGCGCTTGATCTGCGCGCCCGCGTTTGGCGTCCAGACGACGCAGTTTCGACCCGAGGGTCGGCTTGGTGGCCTTGCGCGGCTTGGGCACGCTCAGCCCGGCCTGGATGAAGGCCGCCAGCCGATCGCGCGCATCCTCGCGATTGCGATCCTGGGTCCGGAAACGTTGCGCGTCGATGACCAGCACGCCTTCGCCGGTCATGCGCCGGTCACGCCGCGCCAGCAGGCGCGCGCAATGGTTCGGGCAACGAGGGCGAGTTGGCCACATCGAAACGTAGTTCCACCGCGGTGGAGACCTTGTTGACGTTCTGGCCACCGGCGCCACTGGCACGCACGAACCGCTCGACGATCTCGCCGTCGGGGATTTCAAGCTGCGCGCTGATGGTGACCGGTCCACTGCCCATCCGCGCATTGTAGCGGCAGCCACGCACCGGAGTGCGGCATCGCGCCCCGTATGCCGCCGATCAGGTACCGAACACGCCGCCTTCGCCTTGGCTGCGGGTATGCTGGCCGTCCCATGTACTGCAGGAAGCCCCGCATGACCCGCACCGCACCCGCCCTGCCGTCCCTGCTGCGCCGCGCCGCCCTGCTGCTGGCGCTGGCCGTGGCCAGCGTTCCGGCCCTGGCCGCGCCACCGACCGATGGCGACATCAACCGCCTGCTGTCGGCCTCACGCGCGCAGAGCATGATCGACACCATGCTGCCGCAGATCGAGGCGATGCAGCAGCAGCAGTTCCAGCAGGTAGCCGCACAGCGCCAGCTCAATGCCCAGCAGCAGGAACAGCTGAAGCGGATCCAGGCACGGACCAGCCAGACCCTGCGCCAGGCCCTGTCCTGGCAGCAGCTGCGGCCGATGTACGTGGACCTGTACAAGAAGACCTTCAGCAAGGAAGACGTGCTGGCGATGGCCGAGTTCTACGAGAGCGCGGCCGGCCAGAGCCTGCTGGACAAGACCCCGGCGCTGATGCAGAACGTGATGGTGGCGATCCAGGCGCGCATGCAGCCGCTGTTCGCGGACCTGCAGAAGGATCTGGAAGCGATCGTCAACGAGCCGGAAAAGAAATGAGGTAGTGCCGGCCGCTGGCTGGCTCCCCATTACATCTGGAATCGCGCAGATGCCGGCCAGCGGCCGGCACTACCGTCAATCGATATCCACCTGCCAGCCGAACAGGTCCAGCGCCTTCTGGAACCCGCCGTCCAACGGCGCACGCACGTCCACCGTGCCACCGTCCGGATGCGGGAAGCGCAGGCGCTCGGCGTGCAGCAGCATGCGGTGCACGCCCTGCATGCGGAAGATGCGGTTGTGGCGACCATCGCCGTGGCTGGTGTCGCCGATCATGTGATGCGAGAGGTGCTTGAGGTGCCGGCGGATCTGCCGGAAACGCCCGGTCTGCGGCTGGCAGCGCAGCAGCGC
Source organism: Stenotrophomonas sp. 93052_Sma (assembly GCF_056481145.1). Taxonomy (NCBI): domain Bacteria; kingdom Pseudomonadati; phylum Pseudomonadota; class Gammaproteobacteria; order Lysobacterales; family Lysobacteraceae; genus Stenotrophomonas; species Stenotrophomonas sp. 93052_Sma. Next base: position 252,405 of record NZ_CM151134.1, on the reverse strand, counting down.
GTAGCGCGAGCTGATGAATTCACCGACCGGCACCGACAGCTCGCCGGTGGCCAGGCGCTGGAAGTCGGTGATCGCCGGCTTTTTCACCGGCTTGCCCGGGCCGCCGTCCAGATCATGATCGACCTGCCAGGCGAGCTCGGCCGGCCAGCCCCGGCAGACCGTCAGATAGTCCTTCAGCACTTCGCCGCCCATCAGTGCCTTGCCCAGCGCGCTGGCGGTGTCGCGGTCGAAGGCCAGCAGCAGGCAGCCACTGGTGGCCCGGTCCAGGCGATGCACGAGGAAGATCGGGCGGCCCAGCTGCTCGCGCAGGCGGTCGGCCAGGAAGTCGTCTTCGCCACGGGCCAGCTTGCTGTCGTGGACCATCAGCCCGGCAGGCTTGTTGACCACGGCCAGGCGCTCATCCAGGTGCAGCAGCTGCAGGGGCGCGGTGTCGGTCTCGACCGCGGCGAGGGTATCGGGTTCGGTGCTCACGGCAGGATTATCGGGGCTGGGCATTGAATGGGGTAGAGCCGGCCGCTGGCCGGCTGTCTCCGGGCAGTCGGATGGCTGCGGTTGCCGGCCAGCGGCCGGCAACAGCGTGCCAACCAAGATTGGCACCTACCTGTAGAGCGGTCAGGCGCTGCGCACGGCCAGCAGCTCGCCGTTGCCCACCGGCACCAGGCTGGTGCTGAAGTCCGGATCAGCGTCCAGCAGCACGCGCAGCGGTTGCATCTCTTCCGCATGCGAGGTGGCGTTGTCCACCACCAGCAGGCCACCCGGGCGCAGCACACGACGCAGCTGCGGCCACCAGCCGGCGTACTGCCCGCGGTCCGAATCGAGGAACAGCAGGTCGATGCAGGCATCGGCGGCCTGCGCCAGCCAGAGCCCGGCATCGTCGTGGACCAGCGTGATGCGATCGGCCAGACCACTGCGCGCGAAGGTATCACGCGCCATCGCCACCTTGTCCTCGGCGTATTCCAGCGTGGTCACGTGGCCGTCGATGGCGGCGGTTGCCTCGGCCAGCCACAGCGTGGAATAGCCGTTGGACGTACCGATTTCCAGCACCCGGCGAGCGTTGCCGAAGCGCACCAGCACCGACAGGAATTCACCGGTGTCGGGCGTGATGTTGAGCATGCGTCGGCCGCGCTCGCTCTCGCGTGCGTCGTTGTCGGCGCCGAAGCGGATCAGTTCGTCCTTGAGTGCCTGCAGCATGGGGCCTACTTCCACCACGCGCGCAGCAGCGCCACTGCGCCGAGCGCACCGGACAGCCAGCTCCACGCCGGCACGTCGCCCCAGTACCAGCCCGGCGGCTGCAGCACATACATCAGTGCAGCGATGGCCAGCAGGCCGACACCGGTGATCGCGCCGACCGCATGCTTCTGCAGGCGCTGCACGCTGGCATCCAGTGCGGCTAGGTCGCGCGAACGCATCGACAGTTCGTGGCGGCCTTCCACCTGCTGGGTCAGCCAGGCGTGCACCAGGCGCGGCATGTCCGGCGCATGGGTCATGATTTCCGGCAGGCGCTTGCCGATCTCGCGTACCACCCGGCGCGGGCTGTAACGCTCGCGCAGGATCTTCGCCAGCACCGGCTTGGCCACCGCCCAGATGTCGATCTGCGGGTCGAGCTGGCGGCCGACGCCTTCGATGTTCAGCAGGGTCTTCTGCAGCAGGATCAGCTGCGGCTGCAGGGTCAGCTGGTAACGCTGGGCCACGCGGAACAGCTTCATCAGCACTTCGGCCAGCGAGATCTGCGACAGCGGCCGGGTGAAGTACGGCTCGCACACCGAACGCACGGCGGCCTCGAGGTCATCGATGCGCACGTTGTCCGGCATCCAGCGTGCCTGCACGTGCAGTTCGGCGATGCGGCGGTAATCGCGGTTGAAGATGGCCATGAAGTTCTCGGCCAGGTAGTACTGATCTTCCTGCGAGAGCTGGCCCATGATGCCGAAGTCCAGCGCGATGAAACGCGGGTTGGCGCGGCGCGCCGGATCGGTGTCGACCCAGATGTTGCCGGCGTGCGCATCGGCGTGGAAGAAGTTGTCGCGGAACACCTGGGTGTAGAACACCCGCACGCCCTTGGCGGCCAGCGCCTTGCGGTCGATGCCGGCCTTGTCCAGTGCGGCGATGTCATCGGACGGGATGCCCCACACGCGTTCCAGGGTCAGTGCCCGCTCGGCGGTGTGGCTCCAGATCACTTCCGGCACGTACAGATCGTCGCTGTTTTCCCAGAAGCGGCGCAGCACGCTGGCATTGGCGCCTTCGCGCTGCAGGTCCAGCTCGGCAGCCAGGGTGTTCTCGACTTCGGCCACCACTTCGCGCGGGCGGATCTTGTCGGCGCGCGGGTGGGTGCGCTCGACCAGGGCAGCCAGCGAATTGAGCAACGCGATATCGGCGTCGATCTGCTTCTCGATGCCCGGGCGCAGCACCTTGACCACCACCTGGCGGCCATCGGCCAGCGTGGCTGCGTGCACCTGCGCGATCGAGGCCGAGGCCAGCGGTTCGGTATCGAAGCTGGCGAAGGCCTCGCTGACCGGCAGGCCCAGCGCTTCCTCGACGATGCGACGCGCGGTCTCACCATCGAACGGCTTGACCCGGTCCTGCAGCAGGGTCAGTTCATTGGCCACATCCGGCGGCACCAGGTCGCGGCGGGTGGACAGGATCTGGCCGAACTTGACGAAGATCGGGCCCAGATCCTGCAGCGCCAGACGCAGGCGTGCACCGCGCGACTGAGCGGCGATGTCGGCCGAGGCGCGCGGCACGAACGGCTTGGCCAGGCGCAGCCAGCGCTCGGCAGGAGTGCCCTGCAACAGGTCGTCGAGGCGGTAACGCAGGATCACCCGGCCGATGCGGCTGGCACGCAGCACGGCCTTCATGCGGCACCCCGCAGACGCTGCACGCGTGCACCGAGGCGTTCGACGTCGTCGCGCAGCACGTCCACATCGTCGTGGAAGGCATCCAGCTCGGCACGCGGCACCACGTCGCGCGATTCCTCGGTGATGAACTCGGCGGCGCTGTGGGCCAGGTCGATCGCGCCCTGGCGCGCATGCTGCAGGGCGCTGCGCAGGGTGTTGGCCACCTGCACGCCCAGCACGTCGCCGAACACGCTGACGAACGGCTGCTGCCAGTCAGGATCGAAGCCCTTGGCCAGCTGCTGCAGGCGACGCGCCAGTTCGGCATCACCGGCCACGCGCACGCGACCCTTGCCGTTGTTGTCGCCGCGCCGTGCGTTGGCCAGCAGCGGCAGCTGCGCCAGCACGCCGGCCAGGCTGCTGCGCACGGCCAGGTCGGCTTCCTGCGCGTCCACCGGGCCGACCCGCAGTGCATCACCGTCGACGCTGATGCGCATGGCCAGCGACGGCGCTTCCAGGGTCAGGTCGATGTGCCGGCCGTCGAGGCTGGCCAGTGCATGGCGGGTATCCGGATCCAGCGCCAGCGCGCGGTTCAGGGCGATCTGCAGGGCGCGGCCAGCGACCGGCTTGAGGGACTTGAGCAGGGAGAGAGCCATGTGCGCATTCTACCTGCGTGGGTGGGGGGCTTGGGCCGGGCTGCCGCCCGGCACCCGCAGATGCCACTGCGAGAGCAACATCAAAGGCTGGCTTCCTGTGGAGAGGCGGGGTGGGTCCGGTTGCGGGGACCGCTGCAAGTACGTCCCTGTAAGCTCGGTCGCCGCATGCTCGTGTGCGCTGTCCTGCGCACACGGCAAGACCGGGGTTGGGCGTCCTGCCCAACCCGCCCGAGGCATGCCTCGGGCCCATGCGGCTCAGGCCCCCGCAACCGGACCCACCCCGCCTTCGACAGGTTCCTGCGATCTGCCGGAACGTGCTCTGGTAGATGCCGACCTTGGTCGGCGCTGGATTTCCGAGGGTGCCAACCAAGGTTGGCCGCTACTCGAGCCGGCCGCCAGGCGGTTCATCTGTGCCTCACCTGTGCGGCAATGGAAGGTTCATGCTGTACGGCCACGCAACGCACAGGACATCGCAACACCATGGCACGGACCCGGGTCGGCATCATCTTCGGGGGCAAGTCCTCCGAGCACGAAGTTTCGCTGCAGTCGGCGAAGAACATCCTCGATGCGCTTGATCGCGAGCGCTTCGAGCCGGTGCTGGTCGGTATCGACAAGCAGGGCCAGTGGCATCTGAGCCAGCCGGATACCTTCCTGATCAATGCCGATGATCCGTCGCGCATCGCGCTGCATCGGTCCGGTACGTCGCTGGCGGTGCGCCCGGGTGTGGAACAGGCACAGCTGCAGCCCTCCGATGCGGCCAGCGCGCTGGGCCAGATCGATGTGGTACTGCCGATCGTGCACGGGCCGCTGGGCGAGGACGGTGCGCTGCAGGGGCTGCTGCGCATGGCGAACCTGCCCTTCGTCGGTTCGCCGGTGCTGGGCTCGGCGATGGCGATGGACAAGGACGTGACCAAGCGCCTGTTGCGCGACGCTGGCCTGCAGGTGGCGCCGTGGCTGTGCATCCGACGTCACCAGGCCGCTGACGTTGATGTCGATGCGGTGATCGCGAAGCTCGGCCTGCCGTTGTTCGTGAAGCCGGCCAACCAGGGTTCGTCGGTGGGTGTGAGCAAGGTCAAGGATGCGGCGGGCTTCGCCGCGGCACTTGCATTGGCGCTGCGCTATGACCATAAGGTGCTGGTCGAATCGGCGGTGGCCGGCCGTGAGATCGAGTGCGCGGTGCTGGGCAACGAACAGCCGCAGGCCAGCCTGTGCGGCGAGGTGGTGGTGCACGACGAGTTCTACGCCTACGACACCAAGTACATCAACGAGGATGGCGCCGAGGTGGTCGTGCCGGCGGATATCGATGCTGCAACCCAGGCGCGTATCCAGCAGATCGCGCTGCGGGCCTACCAGGCGCTGGAGTGTGCGGGCATGGCGCGCGTGGATGTGTTCCTCACCGCAGACGGCGAGATCGTCATCAACGAGGTCAACACGCTGCCGGGCTTCACCCGCATCAGCATGTACCCGAAGCTGTGGGGCGCCAGCGGTGTGGACTACACCACGCTGATCACGCGCCTGATCGAACTGGCGCTGCAGCGCCATGAAGCCGATCGCGGATTGCACAGCGCTGTGTAGCAGCGCTCTCTGTAGAGTCGAGCCATGCTCGACTGCTTTTCATGAGTCGAGCATGGCTCGACTCTACAAAGATGCGTGCCGACCGACGGTCGGCACCCACCGGAAAGAACAGTGCCGGCCAGCGGCCGGCACTACCCAGCGGTCTTCTAGCCGCGCTTGCGGAACATCGAAATCACTGCCAGTACCAGGAACACAACGAACAGGATCCAGGCGATGTTGCTGGCGGCACCGGCGATGCCGGAGAAGCCGAGCACGGCAGCGATGATGGCGATGACGAAGAAAATAACGGCGTAATGCAGCATGGTGCTCCTCGCAGATGTCCGGGCCGTTGGATGGCGTGGGTCCATCCTCCCGATCTGGCGGTGTGCAACCAGTGATGGCGACCTATGCGGCAGATGAAGCCTTCAGCCTGCGCAGCCCTTCTTCAATGCTGACCTGCGGCACGTAGCCGAAGTCACGGCGCGCCGGCTCCATGCTGTACCAGTGCGGCGTGCACAGCTGCTCGGCCAGGAAGCGGGTCAGCGGCGGCTCGCCACGCAGGCGCAGCAGCGGCCACAGCCGCTCGCAGACCGCACCGATTCGATAAGCGGTCTTGAAGCTGATCGCCTTGTCCACCGTTGGTGCCCCCACAGCGGACAGCAGCTTGTTGACCAGCTCGCGCATGGGCAGCGGTTCGCCGTTGGAAATGAAGTAGGCCTTGCCCGCACACGCGGCACCCGGTGCCAAGGCTTCGAAGGCGAGGAAATGCGCGAGCGCGGCGTTGTCGATGTAAGTGGTATCGACCTTGTTGTTGCCATCGCCGACCAGCCGCAGGCGGCCCTGCCGCGCACGTTCGGCCAGGCGCGGCACCAGCTGCTGGTCGCCCGGGCCCCAGATCAGGCGCGGGCGCAGCGCCACCGTCGCCAACGAGGCGTCATTGGCCGCCAGCACGCGCTGTTCGGCGATCGCCTTGGTCGCCGCATACGGTGCCTGGAAGTCCTCGCCGTACGGCACCTCGTCAGCCCCCAGGCCTTCCACCGGGTGGGTCGCGCGGTGGGTCACGCTGGGCGTGGAGGTGTAGACCAGCCGGCTGATGCCGTGCGCGCGGCAGGCGGCGATCACGTTGTCGGTGCCGACCACGTTGGCCTGGTGGTAGCTGTCATAGCTGCCCCAGGCGCCGGCCTTGGCGCCGTTATGGAATACCGCATCGACGCCGGCCACCGCGTGCAGCACCGCCTGCGCATCGGCCAGATCGCCACGGATCTGTCCCACCCCCATCGCCTGCAGTTCCGGGTAGTGGCTGCGGTTGAACGCCAGCACCTGGTGGCCACGTTCGACCAGCCCGCGGCACAGCGCCTGGCCAAGGAAACCACCACCACCGGTGACCAGGATCTTCATGCGCGCTTCTCCAGTTCGGCGCTGGCCCAGACGGCGAGCTTCTCGCGGCCGATCTTGGCGTTGTGACGGATATCGACGGGGAACGCGGGATGCATCAGGAAGTGCTGCAGGCCGGCTTCTGGCGTGCGGGCTGCTGCGTGCGCACGCAGCGCTTCCTGCAGCGCCGGGCTGTCTGACTGACCACGTTGCAGCTCCACGCACAGCACCGGCACCTGCGCACCCGCCGGGCCAACGCCAACCAGTGCCGTGCGCGCCACGCCCGGCACGGTGTTGAACACCGGCTCCACCTGTTCGGTGTACAGCGGCCCCTGTGCGGTTTCCACGCGATGGGTCTTGCGGCCGCAGAACCACAGGCGGCCCTGCGCATCGAAGTAGCCCACGTCACCCATGCGATGCACCACGCGCGTGCTGCCATCGGCCAGCGTCTCGCGGATCTTCGCCGCCGCGGTGGCCTGCGGGCGGTTGAAGTAACTGTCGGTAGCGGTCGGTCCGGCCACGGTAATCTCGCCCACCTCGCCGGTGGCCAGCACGCGCGCCTGCGACCAGTCGGCCAACGGTGCGTCATCGATGGCGATGATGCGCACCTCATTCGGTTCAACCACGCTGCCCACGCAGGTACCGGCACCGGCCTCGGTGGCCGCGCGGGTACGCTCCAGCTCGCGGCCTTCCACCACCGCCACCGGCAGGCACTCGGTGGCACCGTACGGGGTCCAGAACTGCGCATCGGCCGGCAACAGGCTGCGGATGGTGGCGACCACATCCGGCGGCACCGGGGCGCCGGCCGAGGTCACCCGGGTCACCGTCGGCAACGGCCGGCCGTGACGGGCCAGCACCCGCATCAGCGCAGGCGAGCCAAACAGTTGGGTCACGCCGAAACGCTGGATGGCATCGTGCAGGCGTGCCGGGTCGGCCTGTGCCGGCCGGGTCGGGTCCATGTCCGGGATCACCGAGGTCAGGCCCAGCGCCGGGTCGAACAAGGCAAACGGCGGGAAGGTCGGCAGGTCCACCCCGCCCGCTTCCATGCCAAAGGCACTGCCCAGCAGCTGGATCTGGCCGACGAAATGACGGTGGCGGTAGACCACGCCCTTGGGCACGCCGGTGGAGCCGCTGGTGAACAGGATCGCGGCCATGTCCTCGCCATCGGTGGCGGCCAGCATCGCCCCCCCGTTGGCACCGGCGCGCTCCAGCGCGGCCAGCGTGGTCCCGCCCCAGCCGAGGCGGCGGCCGACGGTGACCAGGCGGGTCGCCGAGGGCGCCCAGCGCAGCGCCAACCGCGCCACGTGTGCCAGCGGAATGCCAATGAAAGCCTCCGGCTGCGCCTCATCCAGGCACTGCTTCAGCGCGCGTTTGTCGATGCCCGGGTCGACCAGCACCGGCACCGCACCCAGTTTGAACAGGGCAAACATCAACAGGAAGAACTCCGGCGACGGCCGCACCATCACCACCGTGCGCACCCCGCGACCGATCCCGTAGCCTGCCAGGCCAGCCGCCATGGCGTCGCTGCGGGCGTCCAGCTGGCGGTAATCCAGGGTCACGTCGTAGGCGGCCATGCCGTTGCCGGCGCCACGGCGGCCCGGGCAGCGGATGGCGATCTGGTCGGGCCGTTCACGCGCCAGTTCAGGCAAACGGGCGGCAATATTGCAGGGTCGGTTCATCCGTTCATTGTCGCCGCTTACGGAATTTCTTGCGCGGCGGCCCACTTCGTGGAAAATCCGCACCCTCGTTCCTGATTCCGACTGCCGCCCGAGGCGGCTTGCCCATGCAACATCCCTGCATGACCTGCGGCGCCTGCTGCACCCAATACCGCGTGGCCTTCCACTGGATGGAATCAGACGAGGTCACCCCCGGCGGCGTACCGCACCAGCTGACCGAGGTGCTGGACCCGCATCGCCTGTGCATGCGCGGCACCCACTCCAAGCCGGTGCGCTGCGTGGCGCTGGATGCGCAGATCGGCGTGTATTCACGCTGCACCATCCACCCCAACCGGCCCAGCGTGTGCCGTGAGGTGGATGCATCGTGGGAGTACGGCAAGGCCAGCCCGCAGTGCGACAAGGCGCGCATTGCCTATGGCCTGGATCCGTTGACCCTGGCCGACTGGCGCTGGCGCGACGAAGCGGGCAACGACGACGACCACCCGGACGACAACGGCAACAGCCCGTCACCGCAGGCGCCGATCGCGGCGTAGGGGTAGTGCCGGCCGCTGGCCGGCAACCTCATGAACCCGGCGCGCGACAGCGCTTGCCGGCCAGCGGCCGGCACTACCGGGATCCGATCAGAGCGGGTTGGCGTCCAGGAACGCGCGGATTTCCGGCACCAGAACTTCATGCTTGTCTTCCAGCACGTAATGCCCGGCATCCTCGAAGGCATGCACCTGGGCCTGCGGTAGCGCGGCCTGGAAGCCCTTCAGGAAGTGGTGGTCGAACACGAAGTCGCGCAGGCCCCAGCCGAGGAAGGCCGGGCGGTCCGCGAACGACGGCAGCGCTTTGCCGGCACGCTCCAGCAGCGACCAGGCCTTGTCGGCCGGCGACAGCGGGATGTCCTGCATGAAACGGATGGTGCTGATGCGGTTGGCGTAGTTGTTGTACGGCGACACGTAGGCGCGGCGCACATCGGCCGGCATCTTCCGCTCCACACCCAGCCACGAGGCACCGGACGAGAACGCGTTGAAGGTGCGGATGATCCACTCGCCGATCTTCCAGTGCCGGCCCAGCGCGATCTGCCACGGCATCGTCTTCGCCGCCGGCATCGGGAACGCGGCGGTGTTGAGCACCACCAGGCGCTTCACCTGGTCGTGGTGCGACAGCGCCCAGCCGAAGCCGATCATGCCGCCCCAGTCGTGCACGGCCAGGGTCACCGGACCGGTGATGCCCAGGTGCTTCAGCAGCGCATCAAGGTCGTCCACGCGCGACTGCAGCGTGTACTCGTAGCGGCTGTCATCGGGTTTGTCCGACAGGCCCATGCCGATGTGGTCCGGCACGATGCAGCGGTACGTGTCCGACAGGCCGGCCACCAGCGTGCGCCAGTAATAGCTCCACGACGGGTTGCCGTGCACCATCACCACCACTTCGCCATCGCGCGGGCCTTCGTCGAGATAGTTCATCGACAGGCCGGGGCGGACCTCGAAGCGCTGCGGGTGGGCGGGGTAACCGGGAAGCTGGGACATCGGATCGCACCTGTAGAAAGGGCCGGTAGAACCGGCCCTTGGACACTTGGAAGATCATCGCTGTCCGTCGCGAGCGATTGGCGAGGCAATCGCGCAGCAGGTCAGCGGTGACTTTTTTACCAGACCACTTCAGCCATCGAGCAGTTCAGGCCCGAGCCAATGCCCAGAAGCGCGATGCGATCGCCCTTCTTCAGCTTGCCCAGCTGCTTGAGCTTGCTCAGCACGATCGGCACCGAGGCCGGGCCGATGTTGCCGTGCTCGCCGAAGATGGTCATGACCTTCTTCGGGTCGATGCCGAAGTTCTTGATGAACGCAGCAGTGTGCGGCTGGCTGACCTGGTGGATCACGAACTGGTCCAGCTCTTCCACGGCCCAGCCCAAGGCGATCTTGGCGGCGGTGAAGGTCTTCTGGGCCAGCTTGATGCCTTCGATCAGCAGCAGGCGGGTGTCGGTGACCATGCGGTCCAGGTTGCCCAGGCACAGCTGGTTCCACTCGGTGGCCGAGCGGGTCACGCCGCCCTTGTAGCGCGGCGCATCCGGCACCAGCTCCGAGCGCGCCATCACCATCGCGGCGGCGCCCGAACCCGTGGTCAGGGCGGCCAGCTCGTTGCGGAAGTCGTCGGCGGTGACGTCCGGGGCGGTCATGCGCTCCAGGGTCTTCTCGTACACCAGGTTGGCGGTCTCGCCATCCACCACCAGCGCGTAGTCGATGTCGCCGCGCTCGATCATGCGCGCCGCGATATCCATGCCGTTGATGAAGGCCAGGCAGGCATTGGCGACGTCGAAGGTCATGCACTCGTCGCTGACGCCGAGGTTGCCCGACACGATGGAGGCCGTGGACGGCTCCAGGTAGTCGCGGCTGACCGAGGTGTTGACCAGCAGGCCAACCTGCGTTGCATCGATGCCCGCGTCTTCCAGCGCCTTGCGGCCGGCCATGGTGGCGGCATCGGACGCAAGCACGCCGTTGTCCCACAGGCGGCGGGCATGGATGCCGGCGATATCGCCGAGCACGTCGGTGCGGATACCGAGGCGATCCAACGTCGGCTGCAGCCGCTCGTTGATTTCCTTGGTCGTCAGCGTGTGCGGCGCATCAACGTGTGCCAGGCCGGCGATCGAGACATTCTTGAAGAGCATCGAGGTTAGCGCCAAGGCTCAGGCAAAAGGGGGCGCTATTCTATAACCCCCGGGGCCTTCACCGCATCTTTACGAATTCAGGCTTGGCCGTATGGTGAAGGGTTCAGCGCGGCGGGCACTGGAAAGCGGCGAAGCGCTGACTGCCATCGGCCGGAGCCGCGGCGGCCTGCACGGCATTGGCACCGGCGCTCGGCGCCTCGTTGCGGGCCAGGGTTTCCAGCTCTTCCTGCACACGCAGCGGGTTGCGGTTGTAGAAGCCGACCTTGCTCTTCACGGTGACCACCACCTCGCCCTTGGCGATGCAGCCAGCGGGAACCGGGCCTGCCGGCAGCACGCGGGTCGCCTTGCCGGCCGGTTCGATCGGCACCCAGGTACAGGCGGTGACGGTGAGCAGCAGGGAGGAAAGCAGCAGAACGCGCATGGGCAGATCCTGGAAGGGTATGGGGGGATTCTGCCTGAACAGCCTGAATCGGGGGTAGCCGGTGGGTGGGGTCAGATCCCCCGCAGGGGAGCCTGACCCCGCCTTCGGGTCACGGAGTTGCCGGCCAGCGGCCGGCACTACCAGAGCAAGGTTGCCGGCCAGCGGCCGGCACTACCCGGGGAGGCCTGCCCGCGGGGGCGGGCAGGCGCATCCCTTATTTCTTGACCGGGTTGCCTTCGGCGTCGATCACGGTCACCTCGCCCAGGTTCAGCGCGCGCACGGCCGCTTCGGTCTGCTTGAGGTCACCCACCACCACCCAGGTCAGCGCCTGCGGCTTGATCTCGGCGGCGGCCTGCTGCACCTGTGCCGGGGTCATCGCCTCGATCTCGGCCTTGCGGCGCAGCACGTAGTCATCCGGGCGCTTGAACTGCACGATCGAACCGATGGTCGACGCCACCGCGCTGGCGGTCTCGTAGGCACCGGGCAGGCTCAGGGTCTGGATGTTGCGGATGCGGTTGACCTCGGCGGCGGTGGCCGGCTTGCTGCCGTCGGCGAACGCGGCGATTTCCTTGCGCATTTCCGCCATCGCCGGGCCGGTCTTGTCGATCTGCACCGGCGCGCTGGCCATCCACGGGCGCTGGCCCACCGAATTGATCGCGCTGCTGCGCGCACCATACGACCAGTGCTTGTCCTCACGCAGGTTCATGTTCAGGCGCGAGGTGAAGTCGCCACCGATCACGCCGTTGGCGATATCGAAGCGGGTCGAGCTGGTGGCGCTGGACGGCGCGACCACCTGGCCGGCGAACAGGTTGGCCTGCACCGCGCCCGGCTGGTCGATCAGGAACACACGCGGGCCCTTCGGCAATGCGACGTCGGTCGCCGCCTTCACCTGCGGAGCATCGCCGGCAGCCTTCCAGTCGCCCAGCTGCTTGTCCAGCAGCGGCACGATTTCCGCCAGCGTGGTATCACCGACCACGATCAGGGTGCCGTTCTGCGGGCGCAGCCAGTCGTGGTGGAAATCAACCAGATCTTCGCGGGTCAGGCCGCTGATCGCCGCCTCATCGCCACTGCCGGTGAACGGAATGGCATACGGGTGGCCCTTGCCATACAGCAGTGGCGGCAGCACGCGCATCGCCACCGCACCCGGGTTGACCTTCTCCTGCTGGATGCCGGCGATCCAGGTCGCCTTGACCCGGTCGATCTCACCCTGCTCGAAGCGCGGCTCGCGCAGCAGGTCGCGGTACAGCGCCAGCGACGGTGCCAGGTTTTCCTTCAGTGCCGACAGGTCCACGCTCATCGAGTCCAGGCCGGCCGAGGCATCCAGGCTGGCGCCCAGCGCATCGGCAGCATCGGCGAAGGCCAGCGAGCCGAGCTTGCCGGCGCCTTCGGTCATCAGGCTCATGGTGAAGTTGGCGGTGCCCGGCTTGCGGCCCTGGTCGGCGCTGAAGCCGCCCGGGAACTGGTAGCTGAACTGCACCACCGGAATCTCATGGCGTTCGGCCAGGATCACCTGGGTGCCGTTCTTCAGCGTGGCGCGCTGCAGCGCCGGGAACTTCAGCTGCGGGAACTCGCGGGTCTGCGGTACGCCGGCCTTGCGGTCGACCTGCTCCGGCAGGGTGCTGTACTTGGGGTCCACCGCGGGAACGTTGAACGGCTTCGGCGCCTGGCTCGGGTCTTCCTTCAGCGCCACACGCTCACCCGGTGCGATCACCAGGGTGTGGCTGCCCTTGTCCAGCCACTGCGCGCCCAGCCGGCTCAGATCAGCGGCACTGGCCTTCTCGCTGTTGGCCAGCGAGGTGCGGAAGCAGCCCGGGTCGCCGGTGAACACCGCGCACTCGGCCAGTGCGTCGGCCTTGCCGCCGAAGCCGCCGATGCGCTCGATGCCGCGGATGAAGCCGGCGCGGGCACCGGTCTTGGCGCGCTCCAGCTCGGCCGCGGTGGGGCCCTGCTTGATCAGGCGGTCCAGTTCCTCGTCGATGATCTTCTCGACCTTGGCCGGGTCCTGGCCCTGCTTGACCGTCGCCATGATCACGAAGTTCGAACCCAGCTGCGAGGTCGAAAGACCCGAGGCGATGCTGTCCACCAGTTTGTCCTGGTGCTGCAGGCGCTGGCTCAGGCGCGAGGACTTGGCACCGCCCAGGACCTGCGCGAACAGCTGCAGCTGATCGACATCCGTGGTGCCGACCTGCGGCACGTTCCAGGCGCGGTAGATGCGCGCCTGCGGCACCTTGTCGGTCATCGTCTCGCGCGTGTCGGCGTTGCGCTTGGCCACGTTCACTGCCGGCTGCGCCATGGTCGGGCCGGCCGGGATGCTGCCGAAGTACTTGCCGACCTTTTCCTTGGCAGTGGCCAGGTCGATGTCGCCGGCCAGCACCAGCACCGCGTTGTTCGGGCCGTACCAGGTGCGGAACCAGGTCTTCACGTCATCCAGCGACGCCGCGTTCAGATCGTTCATCGAACCGATCACGCCGTGGTGATACGGGTGGCCTACCGGGTACAGCGCCTTGTTGAGCTGGTCCCAGGCCTGACCGTAGGGCTGGTTCTCGCCCTGGCGCTTCTCGTTCTGCACCACGCCACGCTGCTCGTCCAGCGCCGCCTGGTCGATCGCACCGACCAGATGGCCCATGCGGTCCGACTCCATCCACAGCGCCATGTCCAGCGCGGTGGTGGGCACGTTCTCGAAGTAGTTGGTGCGGTCGGTATTGGTGGTGCCGTTCTGGTTGGTGGCACCGACCTGCTTGAACGGTTCGAAGAATTCGCCGTCGTGGTTTTCGCTGCCCTGGAACATCAGGTGTTCGAACAGGTGCGCGAAGCCGGTACGGCCGGCCGGTTCGTCCTTGCTGCCCACGTGGTACCAGACATTGACGGCGACGATCGGCGCCTTGCGATCGGTATGCACGATCACGCGCAGGCCGTTGGGCAGGGTGAACTGCTCATACGGGATATCGACCTTGGCCGGTGCGGCCGGCTTGGCCGCCAGCGCATGGGAAGGCACAAGCGTGCCCAGGGCGGTGCTGAGGGCGACGGCCAGCAGTGCAGCGCGCGGGCGAAGGGCGAGAGACATATCCGGATCCTTGGTCACATAGGTGAACCCCGATCCTAGCCTGCGCAGGCAGCGGCAGGAATCGGTCGCCAGTCACTGGGGGTGTTTGCCCCGATGGCCATCCAGCCCGGCGCCCACGGACGCTCCTGAAACGTCACATGCGCCGGCTTAAGGCGTCCGGACAGTGTCCGCGGCACATCGAATGGACAGGTGTCCGCCCACCGGACACTTTCCGATGAACATAAAACCCTTATAAATCAACAACTAAAAGTTGGCACAGGGATTGCTTGGTACTTCCTGCGCCAGGAAGGGCTTCAGACGAAAGCTGACTGAAGACTGAACAAATGCAGGAAACCGAAAATTTTCCTTGCAAGCCCAGAATCGGTGTACTACCTTACTACCACACCACTGATCACCAACACTAAACAGGCCCCGTCATGAACACCAAGACCATTGCCATCGCCATCGCCCTGATCGCCGGCACCGCGGTTGTTTCGTCGGTGCAGGCCTCCGAATCCATCAAGACCCTGTCCACCGTGCAGGTCCGCCCGGCCGCCGACCAGCTGGCCCAGCAGGCCTGGGAACAGGCCAGCGGCATCCCGACCCTGGCTACCGTGGAAGTGCGTCCGAGCGCCGACCAGCTGGCCGAGCGCAACGGCTACGTTGCCGCCCCGGTTGCTGCCGCGATGCCGATCACCACCCTGGCCTCGGTGGAAGTGCGCCCGAGCCTGGAACAGCGCGTCGCCCTGGCCGCCGAAATGGAAGCCCAGCGCTACGCCGCCACCCTGGCTGCTGCCGCCACCAACGTCGCCAACTCGGTCATCGTCAACCTGCCGGCCCTGCAGGTGCGCCCGAGCGCCGCCGACCTGCAGGCCCTGGCCACCGAAACCGCCCAGGTCCTGCTGCGCCCGTAAGCGGTGCCGCCCTGCCCAGCGCAGGGCGTGCGCCGTAAAGGCGGCGGTCGTCGCAGGTACACTGCGCCGATGAATGCCGCGCCCCAGTTCCATGTGATCCTGTTCCAACCGGAAATCCCGCCCAACACGGGCAATGTGATCCGGCTCTGCGCCAACACCGGCGCGCAGCTGCACCTGGTCGAGCCGCTCGGCTTCGCACTGGAAGACAAGCAGCTCAAGCGCGCCGGCCTGGACTACCACGAGTACTCGCGCCTGCAGGTGCACCCCGACCTGGACACCGCGCTGGCGCGGATCGCACCAAAGCGCTTGTTCGCACTGAGTACCCGGGCCAGCGTGCGCTACGACAGCGTGGCCTTTGAAGATGGTGATGCCTTCCTGTTCGGCCCGGAAAGCCGCGGCCTGCCGCAGGACGTGCTCGATGCCTTGCCCGATGGCCGCCGCCTGCGCCTGCCGATGCGGCCGGACAACCGCAGCCTCAATCTTTCCAACACCGTTGCGGTGGTGATGTACGAAGCGTGGCGGCAGCACGGGTTTGCGGGCGGGGCGTAACGCCACGCGTCTCTCTTCTGCCTGGTCGTTGCTGTGGCGGGCGCATGCGTTCATGGGCGTTACTTTTCTTTCCGCGCGGAAAGAAAAGTAACCAAAAGAAACGCGCCGCCATCCGCGAGCCGGTGCTGCGCACCGGTGCCCTGCGCTCCTCGGCCCGCCGGGGGACGGCGCGGAACTCGCTGCGCTCAGACACCCGCGCCTCTTCGCCCCCGCCGGACCTGCGGTGCTCGGCTCGCTTCAAGGCGGACCCAACAGCCGCGCGGTACAGGCTGTCCTTGAACCCATCTCGGTACGGTGCGCGGTTCGGTACACCGATCGCTCGCCTGCGAATACGCTACTGGGCAATGCCGGCCAGCGGCCGGCACTACCGGTGCACTCAGAACGCGTTGATGCCGGTCAGTTCGCGGCCGATCACCAGCTGGTGCACGGTCTCGGTGCCTTCATAGGTGATCACCGATTCCAGGTTCAGTGCATGCCGGATCGCCACATGCTCGGTGGTGATACCGGCCCCGCCCAGCAGGTCTCGACACTCTCGGGCGATGTCGATGGCCATGCGGCAGTTGTTCCACTTGGCCAGGCTGACCTGCTGCGGCTGCAGCTGGCCGGCTTCCTTCAGGCGGCCCAGCTGCAGGGCCAGCAGCTGCGCGGTGGTGATGCGACGGGCCATTTCGGCCAGCTTGATCTGCGCGCTCTGCGTGGCGGCCAGCGGGCGACCGAACAGCACGCGTTCCTTGGCATAGCCCAGCGCTTCATCCAGGCAGGCAATGGCAGCGCCGATCGGGCCCCAGCTGATGCCGTAGCGGGCCTGGGTCAGGCAACCCAGCGGGCCCTTCAGGCCCTTCACGTTCGGCAGGCGGTGGCTGTCGGGCACGCGCACGTCGTCGAAGAACAGCGCGCCGGTCAGCGATGCGCGCAGGCTCATCTTGTGCTTGATCTCCTGCGTGGTGAAGCCGGCCATGCCCTTTTCCAGCACGAAGCCCTGGATGCCGTCCTCGGTCTGCGCCCAGACGATGGCCAGATCGGCCACCGGGCCGCTGGTGATCCACATCTTGCTGCCGCTGATGCGCCAGTCGCTGCCGTCGCGCACCGCGCGGGTCTTCATGCTGGCCGGATCGGAACCGCCGTGTGCCTCGGTCAGGCCGAAGCAGCCGATCAGCTCACCGCGCGCCATCGCCGGCAACCACTGCTGGCGTTGCTCCTCGCTGCCGTAGGCATAGATCGGGTACATGCACAGCGAGCTCTGCACCGAGACGAAGCTGCGCAGGCCCGAATCGCCGCGCTCCAGCTCCTGGCAGATCAGGCCATAGCTGACCGCACCGAGGTCGCCGCCACCGTATTCGGCCGGCAGGGTGGCACCGAGCAGGCCCAGCGCGGCGATCTCCGGCACCAGCTCTGAAGGGAAGCGGGCCTGGTCGAAGGCATCGCCGATGATCGGCAGCACGCGCTCGTTGGTGAAGCGGGCGACGCTCTCCTGCACGCGCGCTCTTCCTCGTTGAGCAGGGAACGGACATCGAACAGATCGTACGGATGCAAAGCCATGGCACTCACGCGCAGTCAGGACCGGGCCATTGTCGGTCATCCGGGCAGAACGTGCCGGCCAAGGTCGGCACCCACCAGAGCCACGGCCCTACGCTGCATTGCAGCAATCCGGGTGTGAACATCGTCGATCTAGCTCGATCACGCGCGGCCCGGTACCCTGACACATTCAAACAACCGTTTCGCTCGTGGCTGCACGCGCGATTCCCAGGCACCGCCGGTGGCCCCGATGCCGGCCCTACCCACGAGTCATGCAATCGATGAGCGCTGAAGCCAACGCCCTGCCCCCGCGTGAAGTAATGGAGTTCGACGTGGTGATCGTCGGCGCCGGCCCCGCCGGCCTGGCCACCGCGATCCGCCTGCGCCAGCGCGCGATCGAAGTCGGCCGCGAACTGTCGGTGTGCGTGCTGGAGAAGGGCTCCGAACCGGGCGCGCACGTCCTGTCCGGCGCCGTGATGGATCCGCGCGCACTGACCGAACTGTTCCCGGACTGGGCCGAGCGCGGCGCACCGCTGAAGCAGAAGGTCACCCGCGACGAATTCCTGTTCCTCAGCGAAACCGGCGCACGCAGCACGCCCAATGCGCTGCTGCCGGAGTGCTTCCACAACGAAGGCAACTACATCATCAGCCTGGGTGAAGTGACCCGCTGGCTGGCGCAGCAGGCCGAAGCGCTGGAAGTGGCGATCTTCCCCGGCTTCGCCGCAGCCGAGGTGCTGTACGGCGACAACGGTGAAGTGATCGGCGTGGCCACCGGCGACATGGGCATCGAGAAGGACGGCAGCATCGGCCCGGCCTTCGAACGGGGCATGGCGCTGCAGGCCAAGTACACGATCTTCGCCGAAGGCGCACGCGGCCACCTCGGCCGCCAGCTGATCGCGCGCTACAAGCTGGACGAAAGCAAGGACCCGCAGGCCTACGGCATCGGCATCAAGGAACTGTGGCAGATCGACCCGGCCAAGCATGAGCCGGGCCTGGTGGTGCACGCCGCCGGCTGGCCGCTGGACAGCGACACCTACGGTGGTGCGTTCCTGTACCACGCCGACGGCGGCAAGGTCGCCATCGGTTATGTGGTTGGCCTGGACTACAGGAACCCGTGGCTGAGCCCGTTCGAAGAGTTCCAGCGCTTCAAGACCCATCCGTCCATCCGCAAGCACCTGGAGGGTGGCACGCGCATCGGTTACGGCGCGCGTGCGATCACCGCCGGTGGCCTGCTGTCGCTGCCCAAGACCGTGTTCCCCGGTGGCGCGCTGGTCGGCTGCGAGGCCGGCTACCTCAACGCCAGCCGCATCAAGGGCAGCCATGCCGCGATCAAGACCGGCATGCTGTGCGCCGATGCCGCATTCGACGCGCTGGCCGCCGACCGCCAGCACGATGAACTGAGCGCCTACCCGAAGGCGTTCGAAGCCAGCTGGCTGTTCACCGAACTGCAGCAGGCCAAGAACTTCAAGCAGTGGTTCAAGAAGGGCCAGACCGTGGCCACGCTGATGACCGGCGTGGAGCAGTGGCTGCTGCCGAAGCTGGGCGTGCGCAATCCGCCGTGGACCCTGCACCGCACGACGCCGGACCATGCCTGCCTGGAGCCGGCGGCCAAGCACACCCGTATCGCCTACCCGAAGCCGGATGGCGTGCTGACCTTCGACCGTCTCAGCTCGGTGTTCCTCAGCAGCACCAACCACGACGAGAACCAGCCCAGCCACCTGACGCTGAAGGACCCCAGCATTCCGGTGAAGGTGAACCTGGCCGAGTACGCCGGCCCGGAAGCCCGCTACTGCCCGGCGGGTGTGTACGAGTTCGTCGGTGAAGCCGATAACGCGCGCCTGCAGATCAACGCGCAGAACTGCGTGCACTGCAAGACCTGCGACATCAAGGACCCGACCCAGAACATCGTCTGGGTGACCCCGCAGGGCGGTGGCGGCCCGAACTATTCGGGCATGTGATTGCTCCGGGCTGCGACCGCGTGTCGCAGCCCACCTGCCCCGCTGCGTCGCTATCCTGCCCGCCCATGCGTGCTTTCCGCCTGCTCATCACCATTGCTTTGACCCTGGCGGCCACGGCCTGCCAGCGCCCGCCTGCGGCACCGGCCACGCCGGAACAGGCGCAGCAGCAGGCCATGCAGCGCGCGTTCGAGCTGTGCGCCGGCTGCCACACCGTGCAACCTGGTGGCATCCACCGCTTCGGACCCAATCTGCACGGCGTGATCGGCCGCCGCGCTGGCAGCCTGCCGGACTATGGCTATTCCGACGGCATGCGCCGCGCCGATATCACCTGGACCGCGCAGACCCTGGATGCGTTCCTGCAGTCGCCCACCCACGTGGTACCCGGCACGCGCATGTACAACGCCTTCCCCAGCGCCGAACGCCGCGCACTGGTGATCGCCTACCTGCAGCAGCAGTCGGCTCAGTGAGCCAGGCGCTGCAGCTGTCGCTGCAGCCGTGCCACAAATTCCGCCACCGCCGCGAACAACGGCGCCACATCGGTTTCCGCCGCATCCTGCAGACGCTCCACCAACGCATTGGCCTGCCCGGCCAGCACTGTCGCTCCCACCGCGCCCAACCCACCGGCCTGACGATGCAGGTGCAGTGCGGCCGCCTCGCGATCTCCAGCCTGCAGCGCGCTGCACGGCGGCAAGATCGCCCTCGCTGGCCTGCAACAGGCTGTCGCGCAGCTGCTCGGCCACCGCACGTGAGCCGAAGCGCCGCTGCAGGCTGTCCAGATCGGGCAGCGTCCCAGCATCGTCGACGGCGGACCCGGCCTGCGGCTCCTCAAACGACTGTCCCTGCGCCTGCGGCAACCAGCGCAGCAGTGCGGTGCGCAGCGTGGCCAGTGACAGCGGCTTGGCCAGCACTTCGTCCATGCCGGCCTCGCGGCAGCGCCGTGCATCGTCATCCAGCACGCTGGCGGTCAGCGCCAGCACGGTCAGCCGCGGCTGGCCGTTGCGGCCCTCGCGTTCGCGCAGCAGGCGGGTGAAACCGAAGCCATCGAGCACCGGCATCCGGCAGTCTGTGATCACCAGATCGAAACTCTCCGACGACAGCCGATCCAAGCCCTGCTGGCCGTCACCGACCATCACATGCGGCACCCCCAGCTGCTGCAGTCGCCAGGCCATCATCGCCTGGTTGGTCGGGTGGTCTTCGATCACCAGCACCCGCGCCTGGCGCAGCGCCGGCGGCAGCAGCGAGGCCTGTTCCTGCTCGGCGGCCAGCGCTTCCACATCACCGCTGCCGGCTTCCACCAGCGACAGCCGCACCTCGGCGCGGGTCCCTTCGCCCAGCGTGCTGTGCAGCTCCAGCTCGCCGTCCATCATCTGCACCAGGCGCTGGCAGATGCTCAGGCCAAGGCCGGTACCCCCATGGTCGCGCTGGATGTAGGCACCGGCCTGAGTGAACGGCGCAAACAGGTGCTGCAGCTGTTCCGGCGCGATGCCGATGCCGGTGTCGGTGACGCTCAGGCACAGCGGCTGGCTGCCGTCTTCGGCGGTCGGCCCCAGCACGTCCAGCTGCAGCCGCACTTCGCCGCGCACGGTGAACTTGATGGCGTTGCTGAGCAGGTTGAACACGATCTGGCGCAGGCGCACGCCATCCACTTCGTGCGCGGCCGCCAGCTGCGGGTCGATCTGCACGTGCAGGTCCAGCCCACGTGCACTGGCCTGCGCCGACAACAACCGGCACACGCTTTCCAGCAATGGCCGCAGCGGCTGCGGCACCGGTTCCAGGCGCAGTGCGCCGGCCTCCAGCCGCGAGTAGTCAAGAATATCGTCGAGGATCTGTCGCAGCATCTGCGCCGAATCCTCGATCACCCCGAGGATGCGCTGCTGCTCGGCATCCAGCGGCGAATGCGCCAGCACTTCCAGCATGCCCAGCACGCCACTCATCGGCGTTCGGATTTCATGGCTCATGGTCGCCAGGAAACGCGACTTCGCCTCCGCCGCCTGTTCGGCGTCGGCCTTGGCCGCAGTCAGGGCCTCGGCCTGTGCACGCGCCTCGCTGACATCCACCCAGTATCCACTCCAGGTGACCACGCCCGCTTCCGCCGCATAGGGATGGGCCTGGCTGCGCACCCGCGCGCGCCGGTGCCTTCAGGTCGCAGCCGGAACTCGAGAACAAGCGGTGCGAACTGGCGCGCCGCCTGCTCGACCGCATGCAGGATGTGCTCGCGGTCGTCTTCCTCGATGCGCTCCAGCAGGCACATTGCATCCTGTTCGGCCTGCTGCCGGCTGATCCCGAACAACGCCTGCAGGTCACCGGCAATGAACGGGAAGCTGAGGGTTCCATCTGCCGCGCGGCGAGCCTGATAGACCACGGCGGGCAGGTTGTCGGTGACTTCGGCCAGGCGCTGTTCCAGGTGACGCCGTCCGGCCACCTCGCGGCGCAGCCGCCAATGCCCGATGGCGTGCACCAGCAGCGCGGTGAGCAGCACCAGCAGCAGCGGCACGCCCCAGCGCATCGCGCTGTTCCAGTCCAGGCCGTTGCGGTACTCGACGGCCAGCCAGTCCCCGCGCAGGGCCTCGCGCTTGCGCGGCGTCATCTGCAGCAGCAGGCGGTCGAAGGTGGTGGCCAGGGCGGCATGGCGGCGCTCAACCGCCAGCACCAGCTGATCGTTGAAACCTGCCGGTGCCGCCACCTGCAGGCGCCCCGGGAAGCGGTTGCGCAGCAGATGGTCAACCAGTGCCAGGTTGCCTACGTAGGCATCGGCGTCGCCATTGATCAGGCGCTGCAGGGCCTGTTCCGCGCTGCGTGCCGCGATGATCCGCGCCTGCGGCGCCTGCTGCAGCACATAGCCACGCACACGTTCCGGATCGGACAGCAGCACCCGCTTGCCCTGCAGGTCGGACAGACCCAGCAACGCCGGGCTGTCACTCCGGCTGACGATCACGTTCGGCACGCTGATGAAGGGCTGGCTGAACACCCAGTCCGGGCCCAGGTAGCGAGAATCGGCAGGAATGCCCATCACCGCCTGCAGCTCGCCGCGGCGCGCCTTCTCGCGCACCTCGTACCAGTCATGGCTGTTTTCCACCTGCAGGTTGGCGCCAGCCTGCAGCAGGCGCCGCAGGTATTCGCTGGCCAGGCCACTGGGTTTGCCATCCTGGTCCGCGAACGACAGCGGCGCCGCGTTCGGCGCGAAGCCGATCTTCAACGGCTGCTCCAATACCCGTTTCTCGGCCTGGCTCAACGCCAGCTGTGCCGATGCCGACCACTGCGGAGGTGGCAGCCAGCGCTGCACCAGCGCATCGCGCTGGGCCTGGCTGGTCGCAGCCAGTGCCAGGTCCAATGCTTCGGCCAACGGCTGCTTGCTGTTGGGAACACCGAAGTGCAGCCGTTCGGGCGGCAGATCGCTGGGACGCAGCAGCACGACCCCCTGCAGGTCCTCGCGTGCGATCAGTTCGGTGGCCACGTAGGCATTGCCGATGTAAACGTCGGCCTTGTCGTCTCTGACCATCTCCAGCGCCGCCAACGAGCTGTTTGCGACAAGCTGTCGTGCCCGGGGAAAGCGCGCCCGCACCTGCGGGCCGGTCAGGAAGTCCTGCTCGATCACCACCCGCAGTCCATCCAGGTCGGGGATATCGGAGGCACGCAGGTCATCCGGGCGTCCCACCAGGGCCAGCGGTGCCTCGCCATAGGCGGCGGTGTAGACCATGCAGCGGGTGCGGTCGGCACTGAGACCGACATTCATCACTACATCGATCTCGCCACGACATGCCGCATCCAGCACGGATGTCCAGTCGGGATAGCGTCGTGCCTCCACCTTCACGCCCAGCTGACGGGCGATAAGCGACAGATAATCCGGCCCCAGCCCGATCTGCCGACCATCACGGAGGGACTCGAACGGCGGCCAGCCGCTGTCATACTGGCCCACAACGATGCTTGGATGCGCGGCCAGGTACTCGCGCTGCAGGGGAGTGAGCGGCAGCAGTCCTGGCACGGCCTGTACCGGTGCGGCAGGCAGCACCAGCACGGCCAGCAGCAGGACCAGCCCGCGAACAGCCCAGCTACGCATCGGCGTCGATCTCCTAGAATCCTGCCAGGAACCGCGATGGTCGCGGTCCGGCGTGCCCGGTGGCCATACTAGAGCATGAGCTTGCGCATCATCATCGCAGACGACCACCCGGTGGTCCGTATCGGTACCCGTGCCGTTATCGAATCGAGCGGGGTGGGCCGCGTGGTCGGCGAAGCCGACAGCGCGCAGGCGCTGATGGCCCTGCTCGGCAGCCAACCCTGTGACCTGCTGGTCACCGACTACTCCATGCCGGGCAGTCCCCAGGCCGACGGCTTCGCCATGATCGGCATGATCCGCCGCCGTTATCCCGACCTGCCGGTGCTGATGCTCAGTGTCTCCAACAACCTGGCGATCCTGCGCATGGTGCTCGACAGCGGCGTGCTCGGCCTGGTCGACAAGAGTTCGTCGATGGACGAACTGCCACAGGCCATCCAGGCGGTCTACCGGGGCCAGCCCTACATCAGCCGCAGCCTGCGCGAGCGGGTCGAGGCCGCTGGCAGCTGGCGCATGCGCGAGGGCGACGGCAAGCCACTGTCGCCACGCGAGGTGGAGGTGCTGCGGCTGCTGGGCACCGGCATGACCGTGAAGGAAATCTCGCTGCAGCTGCACAAGAGCGTCAGCACCATCAGCCGGCAGAAGGGTGACGCCATGCTCAAACTGGGCCTCAAGGGCGACGCCGAGCTGTTCGATTACCTGCGCGACGGCAAGATCTGAGAGCCAGATCACACAAGAAGGGCAGCTGCCATCGCCCTCTTTGACCGGCCGCCGATCTGTGCCAAGATGGTCCGGCATGAGTTCTCAATGCGAGGTCGAAGGAATCGACCGGCTCATGTCCTCGCTCCCGTCCCTGGTGGACGTGGCGCGGTTTCCTGCCGGCCGTCTGGCCCGGCAACGCTGACCATGGAGAGGCGCATGCATCATCCCCCCAAGCTACGTTGGACCCTGCCGTTGCGGCCTCTGCGCGCATTCGCGGCGTGCCTGCTCGTCTCTCTTTCCGCTGCCGCCTGCAGCGCCGCCGATCCGGCCCCCTCGTCCTCCCAGCCCGGCGCCCCTGCGCAGGCTGCCAATGCGCCCCGACAGGATGTTGCCCCGATGCAGACCCCCACCCCCGATGCCGCCGCCACCCCGCCCGACGCGCCGACCGTGATGTATTTCACCTACCAGGTGGACGGCGATGGCGCGACCTCCTATGAGGTCCAGAACGGCAGCGTGGCGACCTTCTGGTTCGGCCACACCTTCACTCTCGATGGCACCACGTACTACACGGGTTTCTCCTGGGATACCCGCGAGCACTACGGCAAGCCGGGCGAGCAGACGCCGGCCGGTCCGGATGACCGCGCCAACCTTGCCGAGGCCACCTTCGTGCTGGCCGGCACCGACGCCAGGAAGCCATGGAAGTTCCGTGGCCAGGAATGGACCATCGGCGCACTGGGCGCGTACGACAAGGCCGACGATGTCGATACCCGGCGCAAGCCGCTTGAACATCGCACGGCCGATGGTCGCCTGCTGCTGGCGGTGCCGACCAGCAGCTTCGACCGCGGCATCAGCAGCACCGGCTATGCGCTGCTGCTGTTCAACCCCAGGCGCAGCGAAGACGACGTGGACAGCAAGGTCTGGCGCTATGTCGGTTCAGTGCGCACGGGTGAGGACAACAGTGCCGCCTGCGACGACGGCAACGTGATGCCCTGCACCGACAGCGATGGCGAACTGGCCTTCGCTGCCGACGGCAACGGCCTGCCGCGACTGACCGTGACCTTCAAGGGCACCACCATCGAAGGCCCCGGCAAGACCCGCGCACTGGGTGCCGGCGACGCCGTGCACTACACCTTCGACAGCGCGACCCAGCAGTACGTCGCGCCCTGATAGCACCCGCCACGCGCGGGTTCCCTGTTGACCGACATGTTCTTGACTCACGGATGAGTCCGGTTGGCGATTCGCGGCACGCGCCGCTCCATCAACCCCGAGGAAAACGTCATGGCACAGCATGACTACAGCAGAAAGGAAGTCCTGGACATCGTCGAGCAGGTCGCCAGGCAGAAGGGCATCCCTGTGGATGACTTCATGCGCTTCGCGCACATCGAGACCGGCGGCACCTTCAACGAGCGCGCCCACAACACCTCATCCGGCGCCAAGGGCCTGTTCCAGTTCGTGCCCGGCTCCGCGCGCCAGTACCACCTGACCGGCCACGAGTTCGACCCCACCCGCAACACCGAAGCGGCCGCGCAGATGTACCAGGACAACCTGGACTCGATGGCGCGCCGCAACGAGCGCACCGGCAACCCGTACCTGTCCGGGGGCAACACGCCCACCGGACTGGACCTGTACCTGGCCCACCAGCAGGGCAGCGCCGGCTACGGCTCGGTGCAGACTGCCATTGCCACCGGCACCTTCGGTGTGGTCCGCAACAGCCACGGCGACGAGATCAACATGCGCCGCAACGTGCTGAACCAGATCGGCTCCGACGCGAAGGCGCTGACCGGCCACACCCTGGCCGAGATGCGCGGGATGAACGACGGCGACCTGGCGCGGACGTTCTCCAGCTATTACATCCACAAGTACGCAGCGATCAGCATTCCGGAAAAGAACATCGAACCGCAGGCGGTAGTACAGGGCCAGGGCCAGACCCCGGCAGCACCTGCGCAGGCCAGCGCAGCCGTGGCGGCGGGTGCAGCCACGCTGGCGGCAACCGCAACGGCAGCTGCCACACCGAAGCCAGGCATTGAACTGCAGGCCGCCTACGAGGCCGGCGTGAAGTACGACGACGTCAAGTACGCCATCAACATTCCGGGCCACGCACTGTACGTACCGGGCAAGACCGGCAAGAACGTGGAGCAGGGTTACATCGACTGTTCCGGCTGGGTCGGCACGCTGCAGAACCGGACCATGGACGAGATCAACCAGAAGGCCGGGCACGCGGTGTTCAGCAAGGCTGATCGCATCGACCTGGGCAACCTCGGTTCCGGTGGGATCGTGCGCAAGGCGTTCGACCAGTCCGGCGTGCTGCTGGACCGCGACGCGATCCTGAAGCCCGATGCGCTGAAGGAAGGCATGATCATCGGCCTGGATACGGCCAGGACCCGCCATGAGCACTGGAACGGCATCGACCACATCGTGATGGTGGTGCGCGACCCCAACACCGACAAGCTGCTGATCAGCCAGTCCACCGGCAGCAAGGGCGTGCACACCATGCCGGTCGAGGACTACCTCAAGCAGGTGAAGGACCACCCGAACTGGAAGCTGTACGCCTCCGATCCGCTGTCCAAGGCGCGCGACCTGCTGGAAAACCGCACCCAGTCGCACGAGCAGACCCAGGGCAAGCCTGCGGCCGAGCACAAGGCCGCTGCCACGCCGCACGCCGAACTGTACAAGCAGGGCGCGCACAGCGAGGGCGTGCGCAAGGTGCAGGAGCAGCTGGGCCACCTGGGCTACGTCGGCGCCGACGGCAAGCCGCTGGTCGAAGATGGCCGCTTCGGCCGCAACACCGACGCGGCAGTGCGCCAGCTGCAGAAGGACAACGGCCTGGTGGTCGACGGCATTGTCGGGGCGAAGACCCTGGAGGCAATCAAGGACGCACGCGAACGGCCGTTGCTGAACGACGAGCGGCACCCGCGCAATCCGTTGTTCATCCAGGCCAGCAAGGGGCTGGAACTGCTGCCGGCCGGGACCTTCAAGGACCGCCACGCGCTGGAAAGCGCTGCTGCGGCTTTGACCAAGGAGGCGCATGCCGCCGGCCTGCAGCGCATCGACTCGGTGGTGCCCAGCCCGAACGGTGAGCGCCTGTTCGCCGTGCAGGGCACCATCGGCGACCCCGCCGCCAGCCGCGTGGCGGTGGAGACCCGTGCCGCCAGCGAGCAGAGCCTGGCACTCAGCAGCGGTGCCGTGCAGGGCGCGCCGAACGTGCTGCATCAGCAGCAGGACGCCCAGCAGGAGCAGGCCCGGCAGGCCCAGAAGGCGATGGGCGTCTAAGCCCGCGGCGCCTTGGGAGAGAAGGGAGGGCCACGTCCGCGTGGCCTTTTCCCTTTCTGCCAGCTGAGCGGCCGAGGCCGCTTTCAGCCTTGCTTCATGCCGCCTGCCGCTAGATGAATGCGCAAGCCGCACGGTGGACCAGGCAATGTTCCGGCAATGTTGGAACGCCAGCGTGGACATCACGGCAGCCGGGGCGCCCCGCGCCCTCCCTGCCCAGCGTGGCATGCACCTCACAGGAGAACGAACATGCTCAGTACTTCCGCACTCAGCTTCCGTGGTCTGGCGATGACCCTGGCCCTGCTGGCCGGCGTCGCCGTGGTCAGCGATGCCAGCGCGATGTCGAGGAAGGACAAGCGCACCCTGGTCGGCGCCGTCGTCGGTGGCGTGGCCGGCAACCTGCTCTCCAACGGTGATCCTGCTGCCACTGTCGGCGGTGCCGTGGCCGGCGGCGCGATCGGCAACCTGACCACCTCCGACCGCCGCGATCGTCGTTACTACGACAATCGCCGTTACGACAACCGCTACGATCGCCGTTACGACCGTGGCTACTACCGCAGCGGCTACTACGACCGCGGTGACGACCGTCGCTGGCAGCGCGAGCGCTACTACGACAACCGCTACTACCACGACCGCGGCCGCCATCGCGGCTGGTAAGCAGCGCGGCATCCCCCATGCCGATGCACGGACGGGCGGGTCGATGACCCGCCCGTTTGCGTTGGCCGCGTGCATGGCGTTGAATGCGCAGCCTTGGATGTGACTTTCCCCACTGGGGCTGCGGCATGACTTCTTCCTCCCACCGCGTGCAGGGCCTCAACAACGACGAGGTTGCTGCCGACTGGCCACCGATCAGCGCGGCGGACATTGCGTGGCTGCGCCGGCGCTACCCTCAGCTGGATGCAGACAGCCACCCGCACTGGCACAGCCCGCGGCCACTCTCGGCCGCTGCCATCGTCAATGGCAGGGACGGCGCGGTGTTCATCAAGCGCCACCACCACAGTGTGCGCAGTGCGGCCTGCCTGGAAGAAGAACACCACTTCATCGCCCATCTCGCTGCCGCCGGCGTACCGGTGGTGCAGTTGCTTGCGGCAGCCGATGGCCGCAGCGCCGTCGAGCACGGCGAATGGACCTTCGAGCTGCATGCGGTTGGCGTCGGCGAGGACCTGTACCGCGACGCCGTGTCGTGGTCGTTGCTGACCGATGTCGCGCAGGCCCGCGAAGCCGGCCGCATGCTGGCCCGGTTGCACCGTGCCGCCGCCAGCTATCACGCGCCACAGCGCAGTACCCATCTGCTAGTCGCGCGCGACGATCTGATCCGCGCCGACGATCCCATCGCCGCGATCAAAGCCGAACTGCCCACACGACCGGGGCTGGCCCGCTATCTCGCGCGCATTCCGTGGGAAGCACAGCTGCAGCGCGACGTGCTGCCTTGGCACACGGGCCTGGCCGAGCGCCTGCGCGACGAGCCACGGCTGTGGGCGCACAACGACTGGCATGTCTCCAACCTGCTGTGGCGCGACGGGCAGGTCAGCACCGTGCTGGATTTCGGCCTGGCTTCGCCCACCAGCGCACTGTTCGACCTCGCCACCGCGATCGAGCGCAACGCAGTGGCGTGGCTGGAACTGCAGCGCGGCATGGAGGCGGTGCGCATCGACATCGCACTGGCGTTGCTCGACGGCTACCGCGAGGTGCTGCCGCTGTCGGCGGCACGCGTGCAGCTGCTGGCCGACCTGCTGCCGATGGTCCATTTCGACTTCGCACTGTCCGAAGTGGAGTACTTCGAAGGCATCACTGGCTCGACCGCGAACGCGGATGTGGCCTGGCAGCCCTTCATGCTGGGGCACCCGGCGTGGTTCCACGGCGCGCCGGGGCAGGCACTGCTGCAGGCGCTGCACGCGGCAGCCTGAAGGGCACCGGCTCGCAAATCCGTACCATTTGTAGTGAAATGGTCACCTGAAGCGGGGGTGCCTGGATCTGCCAGGCTGAGAGAGTCCCTTGGAACCTGATCCGGTTTGCACCGGCGTAGGGAGCTTTGAGCCGCAGCCACACCCCCGTCATGGGCCGGTGCACCTGCGCGCCGTCGCTTCGTCTCCCTTGTTGTCCGAAGACGAACCGAATGAACCGCTGCCTGCGCCCCACCCTGCTCTCCCTCGCCCTCTGCGCCGCCTTGCCGCTGCATGCCAGCGAGGCCGACGCTGCCACCGATGCGGCTGCCACCGGCGCCGAGCGCTCGCCCACCGAACTGGCGGCAGTGCGCGTGCAGGCCGGCAAACCCAAGGCCGATACCTCACGCGTGAACGCCTTCGGTGGTGGGTCCTGGAGGGACACCCCGGCCTCGGTGAACGTGCTCGAGCGCGACTACCTCGACCGCCGCCAGGTGCGTTCGCTGTCCGAGCTGGCCAGCAACGATGCCTCGCTGGGTGATGCGTATGCGCCGGTGGGCTACTACCAGAACGTCGCCATCCGCGGCTTCGCGCTGGATGCCGCCACCAGCTACCGCTTCAACGGCCTGTCCATCGCCGGCGAACAGCGCCTGGCGCTGGAGAACGTGCAGTCGGTTGAGATCCTCAAGGGTGAAGCCGGCCTGGCCGCGGGTGTGATGGCGCCCGGCGGCATCATCAACTACATCGGCAAGCGCCCGGCCGAAGTGCGCACCGCCACGCTCGGTACCGACTCGGAAGGCTCGCGCTACGTCGCCGTCGATGTCGGCCACTGGATCACCCCGCGTTTCGGCCTGCGCCTGAATGCCGCATGGGATTCCAGCAATTCCTACGTCGAGCACGCCGATGGCCGTCGCAACTTCTACTCGCTGGCCGCCGACTGGCTGATTGGCGAACGCGGCAAGCTGGAAGTGGATGCCAACTACCAGACCAGCTCGCAGCGTTCGGTGTCCGGCTACCAGCTGCTGGGCGCGCGTGAGCTGCCGCACGGCGTGGATCGCGAATTCCTGCTCGGCTACCAGCCCTGGCAGCGCCCGGTGGATATCGCCAGCACCAACATCACCGCGTTGCACACCTACGACTTCAACGATGCCTGGCAGTCGCGCGTCTCGGTCGGCCACAGCCGCTCGGTGATCGATGACAACGTCGCCTTCGCCTACGGCTGCTACTACGCCACGCAGTGTGCCGATGGCAGCGTGCCGGGCAACTACTTCGCGCCCAATGGCGACTACGACGTCTACGACTACCGCAGCCCGGACGACACCCGCCGCAACCAGCAGGCCCGTGCCGAGCTGCGCGGCCGCTTCGAGACCGGCAGCGTCGGCCATGAGTTGACCCTCGGTGCCGACTACTTCCGCCGCACGGTAGACAAGCGCCCGAGCGTCAACGAGTACGTCGGCACCAGCAACATCCACGACGCACAGGTGCCGGTGTTCGCGCCGTCGCCGAAGATGCCAGGGCCGTCCGCACGACGCCTGGACAGCCGCCAGACCGCATTCTTCGCGCTGGACCGGATGAGCTTCGGTGATGACTGGCAGTGGCTGGCCGGCGGCCGCTTCGTGCGCCTGGACGAGCGTGCCTACGACAAGCGTGGTACCCCGCAGCGGCACAGCCGCCTGTCGCGTTTCCTGCCGCAGACCGCCGTGGTGTGGAAGGCCACCGACCAGCTCAACGCCTATGCCAGCTACGTGCGCGGCATCTCGCTGGGCCAAGAAGCGCCGTTCTGGACCAGCAACGCCGACACCTTCCTGCCGTCGGTGCAGTCGCGGCAGCTGGAAGTGGGCGTGAAGTACGTGCCGGTCGAGGCGCTGACGCTGGGCGCAGCCATGTTCCGCATTTCGCAGCCGTACCAGTACGCCAGGCCGGACAACAGCGACGTCGGCTACACCTTCGTCGAGGAAGGCAAGCAGACCCACACCGGCCTGGAGTTGACCGCCAATGGCCAGCTGACCGATGCGCTGCAGATCGTGGCCAGCGCCAGCATGCTGCAGGCACGTGCGCGCGACACTGGCACGCCGGCCTATGAAGGCCATCAGCTGGTGAACGTGCCGAAGGTGCGCGCCAGCGTGCACGTGGCCTATGCGCTGCCGTTCGTGCAGGGCCTGGATGTGACCGGCGGCTGGCGCTATGCCGGTGCCAACGTGGCCCGCGCCGACGGTGGCGTGCGCGCACCTGACTACTCGGTGTTCGATGCCGGCCTGCGCTTCCAGCATCGCCTGCACGAACGTGCGGTGACCTGGAACCTGTCGGTGGACAACGTGTTCAACCGCTTCTACTGGCGCGATACCGGTAGCAGCGGCGGTGACTACTACCTGTTCCCCGGCGCACCGCGACAGGCCCGCCTGTCGGTGACGTTCGCGCTGTGAGCGGCGTCATGCTCGAGTGGACCGCCGCGCTGTGCAGCATCCTCGGCGTCTGGCTGATGGCCAAGCGCCGGCTGGTGGCGTGGCCGGTCGGCCTGCTGTCGGTGACGCTGTATGGCCTGGTGTTCGCCGAGGCCAAACTGTACTCCGACACCCTGCTGCAGGTCGCCTTCGGTGGCTTCCTGGTCTACGGCTGGCTCAACTGGCGGCAGCACGCCGCCGACGAGGGCAGCGTCCGCATCGTGCCACTGGCACGCGGCAAGCTGCTGCGCGACCTGGCCATCGGCCTGTGTGGTGGCGTAGCGCTGGGTGCGGCCATGCACACCTTCACCGATGCCGCGCTGCCGTGGCTGGACGCGATGCTGACCGCGCTGAGCCTGGTCGGCCAGTGGTGGCAGGCGCGCCGCCACGTGGCCTGCTGGTGGGTGTGGATCGCGGTGGACGTGGTCTACGTGGGTGCCTACCTGTTCAAGTCGCTGCACGTGACCGCCGCGCTGTACGTGTTCTTCCTCGGCCTGGCCGTGTTCGGCCTGCGCGCATGGAGCGCGGCAGCCCGTGAACCAGAGGCAGCAACGCAGTAGCGCCACGCCATGCGTGGCCGGGGCTTACCGGTAGTCGCCAACCTTGGTTGGCGCACACCTGCCGACCAAGGTCGGCATCTACCCAACACATCCACGCAGGGCCTGAATCTACTGCACCCGCAAGATCAGTAGAGCCACGCCATGCGTGGCCAGGGCTTACCGGTAGTCGCCAACCTTGGTTGGCGCACGCCTGCCGACCAAGGTCGGCATCTACCCGGCGCATCCACGCATGGCCTGAATCTACTGCACCCGCAAGATCAGTAGAGCCACGCCATGCGTGGCCAGGGCTTACCGGTAGTCGCCAACCTTGGTTGGCGCACGCCTGCCGACCAAGGTCGGCATCTACCCGGCGCATCCACGCATGGCCTGAATCTACTGCACCCGCAAGATCAGTAGAGCCACGCCATGCGTGGCTGGGGGCCTACCGGTAGTCGCCAACCTTGGTTGGCGCACACCTGCCGACCAAGGTCGGCATCTACCCAACACATCCACGCAGGGCCTGAATCTACTGCACCCGCAAGATCAGTAGCTCCACGCCATGCGTGGCCGGGGCTTACCGGTAGTCACCAACCTTGGTTGGCGCGCGTGCCGACCAAGGTCGGCATCTACCAGGCGCATCCACGCATGGCGTGGATCTACTGGGTAAGCAGCAGGCCCAGCCGCAGCGGTTGGCGCATGTCGGGCGGCGGTGCCGCCTGCAACGGCGCGGCCTGCAGCGTCGCGCGCAGGTCGGCGTCGACCTGGGCATCGCCCAGGCTGTCGAATTCCAGTTTCGATATGCGGCCATCCGCCGCGATCCATACGCTCACCGGCAGCGGCGTCGGCGTATCCGGGTGTGCCTGCAGCCATTCCAGCACGCGCTGCGCCTGCGGGTTCTGCTCCTGCTGCAGGCGCTGCTGCAGCTGGCCGCCCACGGCGGCGGCATAGGCCATCCAGTGTGCGGGAGCCTCCTGTGCGGAAACGCTGGCACTTCCAAGTGCGAGCGCACCGAACAGCGCGGCCAACAGCCGCCACCAGCGGCGTGCGCCGGTTGTGTTCCTTGCCATCGCCATCGCCCGCTCCTGCGCTCTCATCCAACGGCTGATGGTCGGCGCGGTAGATGACAGGCAGATGGCGGTCGGCACTCCCCGGCGCGATCAATCGCCTAGGTCGGCCAGCACCTTGCGCGAGGGCGCGAAGAAGGTCACGCCGGTGGTGGCGGTGGAGAAATCGAGGATACGGTCATGCAGCGGCGCGGGATTGCCGATGAACATGCGCTCGAGCATCTTCTCGATCACCCACAGGCGGCGCGTGTAGCCAATGAAGTAGGTGCCGTACTCGCCACGGCCCGGGTTGGCGAAGGGCATGTTGTCGCGCAGAATCTCGTGCTCGCCGTCGGCGTCTTCGATGGTGCACAGGGTCTTGTGCGATTTCTGTGCATCGGCCGGCGCATCGTCCAGTTCGATGTTGTCGTGCTTGGTGCGGCCGATGATCGCTTCCTGCGCCTCGGTCTTCTGCGCGCGCCAGGCATCGAGGTTGTGCAGGTACTTCTGCACCACCACGTAGCTGCCGCCGGCATGCTCCGGATCTTCATCGCCCACGATGGTGGCTTCCGGCAACGACAGCCCTTCCGGATTGGCGGTGCCGTCGACGAAGTCGAGCAGGTCACGGCCATCGAAATAACGGAAGCCGGCCACATCATCGACCGTTTCCACCGCATCGCCGAACGCCATCAGCAGGTTGCGCTCGAATGCCACGATCAGGTCCATGGTGCGCGCACGGATGTGGTACAGCAGGTCACCCGGCGTGGACACCGCGGTGTGGGTCGCGCCCTTGATCTCGCGGAACGGCTTCAGTTCACGCGGCGGCGTGGTGCCCACCAACGGCTGCCACACGCGGTGACCAATGGCCACGTTGCAGGTGAAGGTGCGCTCGATTTCACGGATGGCCGTGTTCTTGATCAGGTCATCGGTGCTGGCCAGCACCTCGCGTGCCTTGGCGATCGACGCCTCGTCATCCTTCACTTTCAGCACCAGGAACGCCGCCGAATGGGTCAGTGGCGCGGTGATCTGCTGCGGCTCGTTGTCGAGCGTGTGGTTGAGGGCGGTGATCGGTGCGGGCTGGGAGTTCACGGCGATTCCTGCTGGCTTGAGGCGGGCGCATCGCGTGTGGCGATGTGCGGGCGATCATAGCGGAACCGCCTGACCGGGGACGGAGCGGTTCTCGTTCCGATGCCGGCGCTGCAGCACTATTCCTGCGTCAGCAGGGCTTGCAGGACCAGCGCCGTGCCATCGAAGCCAAGCGTGCAGCAGTGGTATGGGATGCCGCAGCAGGGCGTCAGTGAGCCCGCATAAAAGTGAAGCCCGGCGCGAGGCCGGGCTTCGGTTGGCGTGTGGGAGAGAGAGAGAGAGTCACACGCCAGCACAACACGCACTAACGACAGGCGTTTGTTACCAGGTGAAGCGCGGGCCCACGAACCACTCGCGGTCGCCGGCCTTGGCCAGCTTCACTTCGCCACTCAGGCCCCAGTTCTGGTTGAACTTGGCGGTGGCGCCGACGCGGCCGTAGAACTCGCCGTCCGGGTTGTAGCCGTGCTTCTTGCTGAAATCTTCGTAGCCGGCCATCACGTAGCCTTCCACGTACGGGTTGAACGCGGTGCGCACGCCCACTTCGGTGGAGTAGCCGTTGAAGTCCAGGCCGCGCTTCTCGTCGTACTTCTGGTACGCAACACGGGCCACCAGGTCGGTGTTCGGTGCGATGCCGTAGTTGTAGCCGACACCCAGGCGCCACTGGTCGACGTCATTCTTGAACTTGTCGGTTTCCTGGGCGCTGTAGTCGCCAAAGACGTGGAAGTTCGGGTGCACCGCAACGGAACCCTTCACCTTCCAGCCATCGGCGTCGCCGCCCTTGGCATCGGTGTTCACGTAGCCGCCTTCAACGTAGTTGTACGACAGGCCATCGGTTGCCGATGCAGCGAACGGCAGAGCAGCCAGAAGACCCAGGGCAAGCAGCGAATTCTTGTTCATCGGGACACACCTTTAATTATTTTGGTTTCGTCGACCGCCTCCCGGGAGGGGGGAGAGAGGAGGCGGTCGACAGGTGTGAATTATCCGTTAGGGGGTCTAATCAACCCTGAATATTGAACTGACTGGTGTATAAATAAGGCTGGCGTTCAGGGAACTCCGCATGGCATTTAGCCACGTGCCCATAGTTGGGCACTTGAACGCCAACTATGGGAACACATCGGCGTCCCAACTATGGGAACACTCTCGGGCACCGACTAGGGGTACGCCCCGAGTAGCCTGGGCGAGCGGCACTGAGACCAAGAAGATCTAGGCGTGAATAGCCCTGAGGCTCACTCAGACCTTCCGCTCAGATCGCCGGCAAGGCCGCCGACGCGCAGCGAGCCAGCAGGCCCACCCGACAAAGAAGACGGCAAAAGAAGCGATAAACAAGCCGACGATCAGGATATCTCGATCAATTGCGTTCATGTCCTCGCCACCGTTTGAGGTGATTTTCTTGACTATCTGATGATATCGAAATTGGTTTGGCTCTGCGAACGACCTCAAGCACATCGGCCCATTGCTTTTGAGAGATGGCGGCGATGCAGACGAATCCGTCAACCAAATCAATCAATGTGCTGCCCTCAACACTGCGCAGCATGCAAGGATCTCTCTTCGTCTGCCCGATAGAGCGCCGCCAACTAGAATCTGGCAATCGTGGTGGAACATTGGACACAATTCTAGCCAGCTACCCCTGCTGCGCAGTTGTCCTACTCCGTCAGACTGAAGGGAGCGCATCTTCTCTCCAGCTCCTAGGTCACTCCAATTCCATTCCGCCTCCTGCTACGGTAGCGGGTACGGAGAATTCGCCGAACGAAATCGGCTGAGCATTGACTTCGTCGCAAATGGAAATGAAAAATTTCTAGGGGGGATACATGCATATAAAGAAGATCACGCTACATCGCTTTAAGCAGTTTCGGGACACAGAGATAGAGATTGATCAAGGCCTTTCGCTTGTTGTTGGAGGAAACAACTCCGGCAAGTCCTCGATTCTGCAAGCTCTCGCTATCTGGCAGTTCTGCAAGACTATGCTAGAGATCGAGAAAGGGCGATCCAGCTGGCTGCAAACCAAGAACAAAACTGGCCTGGGCATGGGTATTGCGGATTTCACGCCGATGCAAATTCCATCGCTCAGCCATCTCTGGACCAATCTGAAGACTAGCAAGGACGACGAGCCCGACGGCTATACACTGAAGATTGGCGTCTATTGGGACCTGCCCGACAAACAGGAGCGGCACTTGGAGATAGGTCTGTCACAGGCCAATGATCGTCTCTTTGTGCGAACCACTTCAACGAATCTGGTAGCTGCTGAGATCGTCAACGCAAAGGGCGAGCCGATCGATGGCAACGTCCCGCGAGTGGGATATCTACCGCCATTCGCTGGCATCACTGATCGTGAAGGCAGACTGACTCCTGCCATGAGAGAACGTCTGATAGGCCAAGGCCTATCGGGTGGAGTCATTCGCAACGTCCTATTCGATCTGCACGAACACAACAGGAGGGAACGTGAACGCCTGCGTGGAAACAGCAGAAAGTTGAAGGATTCCTCGCTGAAATGGCTGCGCTCGAACGACCCTTGGGAGATCCTGCTACGCACGATGCAGTCCATCTTTGCCACTGATTTGAGGGTCGTTCCTTTCAACGAGAGATTTCACAGCTACCTTCGTGTAGAGAGCGCCAAGGGTGAACTGAAGGGTGACACATTCAAGCGACACCCCAAATACACTCCAAGAGACCTTATGGTGGAGGGAAGTGGCTTCCTCCAATGGCTGAGCGTGTACGCCCTCGCACTCTCACCCGATGTCGACGTCGTTCTTCTCGATGAGCCGGATGCACATCTGAACGCGACCCTGCAGAGGGAGCTGCTTATGTCCCTCGGGCACGTTGCAAGCCTCCGCAACAAGCAAGTACTGATGGCCACACACTCTCCTGAACTGATTCGCTTTTACGATCATGGGAAAATTCTGGCTGTCGCAGAAAGAAAGGCAAAGTACCTCCAAGAGGAAGTGGGCAAAGTCAAGGTTCTTGGCGGGATTGGGACGATCCAGACCCCTACCCTGCACTCCTTGATGGAGCACAGACGTATGCTGATCTTGGAAGCCGAGAGCGATTGGCGCTTCCTCCAGCTAATCGCTAAACAAGCAAACTTTGCGTGGCCCAAGAACGTTGTCCCTTGGTACTGGACGGGATCTGCCGGCGAGAGGCAGCAACTCTACCTCCAGCTGTTGGCGGAGATTCCTGGTCTTCGGGCAATCAGCATTCGGGATCGCGACGATGAGCCACATGCGACGGTCGGTAATGATCTTATCGACAAGTCTTTCACTTCCAAACAACCCCATTTCAAAGCCATGAAATGGCGGCGTAGGCACATTGAGAACCATCTCCTCTGCACGAGCGCCATAGCTCGCGCAGCTGGATCACCTCAAGGCGATGTCACCGCCTTCTTCGCCGAGCACGCTCTTGTTATCCCTGCTGATCCAACAGCTAGCGATATCGCACTACCAATCCGTGATGCGCATGGGAAAGAAATATTCATAAGCGGAAACTCCGTTCTTAAAAAATTCCGCGTAAGCAGAGAAGACGTCGCCAGGAATCTAACCTATGGAGAGGTACCCCAAGATATGCATACCTTCTTTGCCGAATTGAGTCAGCTTGCACAGCCCTGAATCCACGCGTCAGCTCAACGTATGCATATAGGTTAGAAGGGGAAGGATGGTCCGGCCCCTCACAATCCGGACCATCCTTTGCAGCCTACTACTTCTTCTTGGCTGCAGACTGCGCCTGAGCGTCGCACCTGTCCTTCAGCGCCTTGGTCTGAGGATCGGCAAGATCCACCTTGAACTTCGTCCGGTCAGCCAGCTGTTCACACGTTGACCTGCCCCCTTTCTCAGGGCCACTAGCTACTTAGTAGAGTCCAGGTTGGGGAGCATACCGCTCCGGTGGGTCAGGTTTCGATCAGCGGTCGAACCAGTCAAGGCACCTTCGTTGCGCAGCGCGGCGGCGAACTCGGCAGGCGTGCATTTGGGCAGTGAGCTGTGCGGACGCACCTCGTTGTAGTCCTTGCGCCAGATGGCGATTACCGCCCGTGCGTGCTCGAGCGAGATAAACCAGTTTTCGTTCAAGCATTCGTCCCGGAACTTGCCGTTGAAGCTCTCCACATAGGCGTTCTGCGTGGGTTTCCCTGGCTGGGTCAGCACAAGCGTCACGCCGTTGGCGGTCGCCCACTGGTCCAGCGCCCGGCCGGTAAACTCGGGTCCCTGGTCGGTCCTGATCGCCGCGGGGTAGCCGCGGAAACGGCATACCGCATCCAGGATGTCGGCCACGTTCTGGCCATTTATCCTCCGGCCGACGGCGATTTCCACCGCTTCCTTGGTGCAATCGTCCACCACCGTCAGGCACTTGATCGGGCGCCCGTTGGCCAGGGCGTCGAAGACGAAGTCCATCGACCAGGTGTGGTTGGGCCCCGACGGCAGCTGCAGCGGACGGCGCTCGACGGCCACGCGATCGCGCTTGCGGCGCTTGCGCACCGCCAGGCCAGCGTTGCGGTACAGCCGGTAGATTCGCTTGTGGTTGGCGATCCAGCCCTCCCGTTCCAGCAGGATGTGCAGCCGTCGGTAGCCGAACCGGCGACGTTCGCCCGCCAACGCAACGAGCCTGGCCTGCAACGGCGCGTTCGCCATGCGCGGCTGGTAGTGCAACACGCTGCGTGACAAGCCCAGTGCCCGGCAGGCCCGCCGCTCCGACAGGCCCAGCTTCGCCCGCACGTCCGCGACGGCAGCCCGTCGCGTCGGCGGGCTCAGTATTTTCCCCGCGCCACGATCCTCAGCGCTTCGTTGTCCAACATCGACTCGGCCAACAGCTTTTTGAGCCGCGCGTTCTCCGCTTCCAGTGCCTTCAGGCGCTTGGCGTCGGGCACATCCATGCCGCCGAACTTGCGCCGCCACAGGTAGAACGACGCGTCACTGAAGCCGTGCTTGCGGCAAAGCTCCTTGACCGGCGTGCCGGCGGCCGCCTGCTTCAGGAAGCCGATGATCTGCTCTTCGGTGTATCGCTTCTTCATGTCCGTCCTCTTGTGAGACGGACTCTACTAAGATCAGGTTGGCCCGGAAAACGGGGGGCAGGTCAACGTAGCAGGCTTTGCCTTAGGCGCCTCCTTCACTTCCGACTCGGCATGAAGCGCCGGATCATGTGCGAAGGCCGATGCGGACGCTGCAATGGAAGCGAAAAGGACGCTGATGAGGGCAAAACGATTCTTCATGTTGCTTCTCCTAGGTTGATTTCGGCGTTATGCCGGGTGTCACGGCTGGTAGAGGTCGGCTTGGTAGCCGGTAATTTGCACCTCGATGATCACGGGGGTGCTGCCGCGGTTCTGCCAGTACCACCCATGGGTACCTTCAAAGGGAGCAATGAACGTTCCCTCAGCCTGACGCTGGGCGCCTTCAACGGCGTAGCTGGTCCAGGGGCCCTTCACGTCGGGACGCTCGCCGTGCATGTCCACGGCAACATCAGACGTGGCCTTCCAGCTGAAAACCATCCCAGCGCCCTGAGCCATATGGGCCTTCACCTCCTGGCCCTTACCAGGGGCAAGCTCGATCGTCAGTGAGTCCTGCCGTAAAGGAGTGCTGGCGAGAGAGACAGCGGCGGGTTCGAAGGTCTGCTTGCCATTGCTCCCGAAGGCAACCTTGGCCTTCTCGAACAGCGCCGAGACGGCTTCGGCGCTGCCAGCAGATGCCGGAACTGGGGGAGCTACGGCCTCTACCTGGTCAGTGGAGGCTAGGGCGTCCAGACCCAGAACCTTGCCTACGCCCGTAGGGTCGATTCCGTACTCCGCGGGAAGCACGGTGGTGAGCAGAATCACCCCTGCAACGGCAGCGGCCAGGGCGGTGGATTTCAGCAGCTTGCGAGTGCTGGGCAGCTGATTGGAAAGCGTGATGGACATGAGTACCTCTGTAGATTCAGGAAACGAAGTAGCCGGTGAGCTGCATGCCAACAAGCACGAAGCCGGCGCACATAAGGGCGGTGTTGATGCTGTACGCCTGTCGATGGAATGACGGCAAGCGGCGCCAGAAGCCCATCACGATCAAGATGCCTGCGAGCGCGAGCAGCTGTCCGATCTCGACCCCCACGTTGAAGGCGAGCATGTTTGGGACAAGCCCGTCAGGTGAGAGCGAGAAATCCTGCAGCTTTGTCGCTAGACCAAAGCCATGGAAGAAGCCAAAGATCAGCACGGCGGCTTTGGTGTTGGGCTGTACCCCAAACCAGCGCTTGAACGCGCCCATGTTGTCCAGCGCCTTGTAGACAACCGACAGGCCAATGATTGCGTCGACCAGGTACGCATTCACATGCAATCCGCCCAGGACACCTAGCAACAAGGTGGTGCTGTGGCCGATCGCGAACAACGTCACGTAGATGCTGACATCACGCATCCGGTACAAGAAGAAGATCACCCCGAACAGAAACAGGAGGTGGTCGTATCCAGTCACCATGTGCTTGGCGCCGAGGTACGTGAACGCGATGAGCTGCAGGCCGGTACTGTCTTCCAGGAAGGCCTGGTCGCCTTCACTGACGCCATGCGCCCAAGCAACGCAAGGCAGAAGGATGGCTGCAAGCAGGTAGAGCCACGCTTGGGTTCGTTTGGAAATGGTCAACTGCATGTTCCTGGGAGGGGTTGAGATGGACGGGTTCACGCTGCGTCCTCCTTCCGCTCATCCCCTTCGCGGTGGATGAGGCGATAGAGCGCCGGCAACACCAGCAAGGTCAGCAGCGTGGAGGAGATGATTCCGCCGATAACGACCGTCGCCAGCGGGCGCTGAACTTCCGCGCCAGCCCCAACGTTTAGGGCCATTGGCAGGAAGCCCAGGCTGGCAACCAGGGCCGTCATCAGCACGGGGCGCAGCCGGGTCAGTGCACCTTCGGTTACCGCTTGGTGCAGGGGAGTGCCCTGTTCCCTAAGGCTCTTGATGAAGCTGATCATGACCAGGCCGTTGAGCACGGCGACGCCCGACAGCGCGATGAACCCCACGCCTGCAGAAATGGACAGGGGTATGTCACGCATCCACAGAGCCACCACGCCACCGGTCAACGCAAGTGGAACGCCGCTGAACACGATGGCAGCATCCTTGCCCGAGCCGAACGCCATGAAGAGCAAGCCGAAGATCATCACCAGGACGACCGGCACGACCACGGACAGCCGCTTGCTGGCAGAGATGAGCTGCTCGAAGGTACCGCCATACTCAATCCAGTAGCCTTCCGGCAACTGCACCTCCTGACCAACCTTCTCTCGCAGCTCCTCTACGAACGAACCAAGGTCGCGACCACGTACATTGCTGGTGATGACGACGCGACGCTTGCCGTTCTCGCGACTGACCTGGTTTGGGCCTGGCGCAACTTCAACTTTAGCCAGCTGCCCCAGCGGAACGAACGCTCTCTGTTCGCCGGAACTGGCCCCGAGGGCGACGGCTACCGGTAGCGATGCGAGCGTCCGGGTGTCCTGACGCAGGTTCTCGGGCAGACGAACGACGATGTCGAAGCGACGATCACCCTCAAAGACCTGACCGACCGCCTCACCGCCCAGCGCAACAGAGATGGTCTTCTGGACCTCGTCGATCGAAACGCCATAGCGGGCCAAAGCATCCAGGTCAGGCGTGATGGTCATAAGAGGCAGACCACTGATCTGCTCTAACTTCACGTCTGCGGCGCCTGGGATGGAACCTGCGGCGTCCTCGATCTGGCTGCCGATCTGCGCCAGCTGATCCAGGTCGTCACCGTACAACTTCACCGCCACCTCGGCGCGTACACCGGCAATCAGCTCGTTCATGCGCATCTGCACGGGCTGGGTGAACTCGTAGTTGTTGCCGGGAATTGCTCGGACAGCCTTCTCCAGCTCAGCAATGAGCTGCGCCTTTGGCTTGCGGGGATCAGGCCATTGGTCGCGATCCTTGAGCATGATGAAGGTGTCTGCGACCGACGGTGGCATGGGGTCGGTCGCTACCTCTGCTGTGCCGATCTTTGCGACAACCTCATCGACCTCGGGGAACTTCTTGATGGTCGCTTCAAGCTGGCGCTGCATGCCGATGGCTTGCGTCAGACTAGTGCCGGGAATGCGCAGCGCGTGAAGCGCAATATCACCTTCGTCCAGATTCGGAATGAACTCAGTGCCCATGCGACTGGCCAGAAGACCCGCCAGTACGGTGAGAACGGCTGCACCACCCACAACCAGTTTGCGAGCACTGACTGCCCGTTCCAGCATCGGGCCATACAGCTTGGTCACGCCCCGCATAGCCTTGGTTTCCTTCTCCGAGACCTTGCCCGTGACAAACTGAGCAACCGCAGCGGGAACGAACGTGAGGGACAATGCCATCGCACCAGTCAGCGCGATAACGACGGTCAGGGCCATCGGGTGGAACATCTTTCCTTCCACGCCGGAGAGCGCAAAGATCGGGATGTAGACGGCGGCAATGATGAACAAGCCGAACAAGCTGGGCTTGATCACCTCGGCACTGGCGCTGGCGGCCAAAGCAAAGCGCTCATCCCGGGTCAACAGACGCCCCAGGGCGTGCTGACGCTCGCCGAAGCGGCGCAGACAGTTCTCAACAATGATGACCGCGCCGTCGACGATCAGACCGAAGTCCAGCGCACCCAAGCTCATCAGATTTGCTGAGACACGGTTCTGGACCATGCCGGAGATGGTCAGCAGCATGGTCAAAGGAATGACCGCGGCCGTGATCAGTGCGGCGCGAAGATTTCCGAGCAGAAGGAACAGCACCGCAATGACCAGCAGGGCACCTTCCAGCAGGTTCTTCTTGACGGTTTCAATGGTGCGGTCGACCAGCTCCGTACGGTCATAGACCGCATGCGCGCGGACACCTTCTGGAAGCGTCTCGTCGATCTCCTTCAGCTTGGCAGCGGTTCGCTGAGCGACTTCGCGGCTGTTCTCACCAATGAGCATGAATGCAGTACCAAGTACCACTTCCTTGCCATCTTTGGTCGCTGCCCCCGTTCGAAGTTCGGTGCCCTCGTGAACGTCTGCGAGGTCACCGACGCGAAGCGGCAGCCCCTCGCGATTGGCGACCACGATCTTGCGCAGGCCGTCCATGTCCGCCACTTGGCCAGGAACGCGTACAAGGTACTGTTCACCACTCTTTTCAATGTAGCCGGCACCCACGTTCGCATTGCTGCGCGCCACGGCCTCCATCACATCCTGCATGGTCAGCTCGTACGCCTGAAGCTTGCGCGGGTCAGGCGTGATGTGGAACTGCCGCACATAGCCACCGACGGTGTTGACCTCTGTCACACCTTTCAGATGTCGCATCTGGGGGCGTACCACCCAATCCTGGAGGGTACGAAGCGCCATCGGCGTCCAGGTCTCTTCAGCACCCTTCTCGGCTTCCACGGTGTACATGAAGATCTCACCGAGACCGGTGGCGACCGGGCCCAGCGTTGGCTTCAGCCCAGTTGGGAGCTGGGATGCGGCTTGCTGCAAGCGCTCGGCCACCTGCTGCCGCGCGAAGTAGATGTCGGTACCGTCTTCGAATACAACGGTGACCTGGGAGAGACCATAACGCGAGATGGACCGCGTGTACTCCAGCTTGGCCAAGCCGGCCAAGGCTGTCTCGACGGGGAACGTTACCCGCTGCTCTGCCTCCAGTGGAGAGTAGCCTGGTGCTTCGGTGTTGATCTGGACCTGGACATTGGTGATGTCAGGGACGGCGTCGATTGGCAGCTTGCTGTAGTTCCAGATGCCCAAGCCTGACAGCGCCAGGACCAGAAGCAGCACAAGCCATCTATGCGCGATGGACGCGCGAATGATTCGCTCTAGCATGATGGATCCTTAGTGGTCGTGGCTGGCGCCAGACTTCTCGATGTCTGCACGGATCAGATAGCTCTGCTCGGCGACGTACCGCGTTCCGGGCTTCAGTCCGCCAAGAACCTCTGCCCACTCGCCATCACGCTTTCCAAGCTCAAGCATGCGCACCTCATAGGTATCGCCCACCTGCGCAAATACGACGGTAAAGTCGCGAAATCGCTGGAGCCCTGACTCTTTGACGGCCAGTGGAACAGGTGTCTCGGCAATGATGACCTCGGCCGAGACAGCCATTCCTGGACGCCACTTGCCGTCACCATTGGGGATACTCACGCGCGCAACCACGCTTTGGCCGCTGCTTGCCAGCGGAAGCAGGCTTTGGAGCCTACCTTCAGTCTCCAAGGCACCCGTGGCGGAACGGATCCGCACTGCTTGACCTGGAGCGAGACGCTCGGCGTCAGTGCCCAGAGCTCGTAGATCGACCCAGACCTCTGACAGATCGGCAACGTCGAACAGTGTGTTGTCGCCGGCCACATCACCAACACTGGTGTTGCGCGCAAGAACGATGCCGCTGAAGGGAGCAATCACCGCGTAGGTGCGCATGCTGTCATTGCCTTCAACCGTCGCCAGCGTCTGCCCTGCCGAAACGCGTTGGCCCATCTCGACCGACACGCTGCGGACAATACCTGGGAATCGTGCTTTGACGGCGGCCTGGCGGCCAGTGTTGACCGCGATGTTTCCCATCAGCGTGACCGTATCGCGGATAGT
Organism: Stenotrophomonas sp. 93052_Sma; assembly: GCF_056481145.1. NCBI lineage: Bacteria > Pseudomonadati > Pseudomonadota > Gammaproteobacteria > Lysobacterales > Lysobacteraceae > Stenotrophomonas > Stenotrophomonas sp. 93052_Sma. The sequence goes on along the minus strand of NZ_CM151134.1, from coordinate 207,757 downwards.
GCCAGCGGTAGCCTCTTCCACCACCACACCCGCATCCTTGGCAGCGCTTGGCTCGATGGTGGTACGGCCTTCATAGGACTGATAGGACCAGGTGTGTGTCTTTCCTCCTACCACTGCGTCTGCCTTCACGTCGAAAGAATGAGGTTCCACGACCTCGCCGTTCCCTACGAGATAGTCGTTTTCGGCGGTGAAAGTGAAATCATTGACCTCACCGTCGAGGCGCTTCAACTGCATTGTTGCCTTCACCTCATTCGGTGAGATCGGCTTGTCATTTCGATAGGCGTAGAGGCGGAACTGAGGAGGCGTGTTGGTTTCATAGACGGTGACTTCAAGTGCGAAATCACCATCGCGGAGCATGCGACCGCGGTTGGGGCCGCGCTCGTAGTCGCCGGCCGCGGCGGCGGATTCTGCGGCTTCTTTCTCAACCGGCTTTTCACCGCCACAGGCGGCCAGTGCCAGCGGAAGCAACATAAGAAGGGCGTAACGATTCATGGGCGGATATCCTGGGCGGAGGCGGTGAGGCGATCTGCCTCGACCAGCAATCGGAGATAGAGTGCGGCGGACTCGACTTCGCGCTCACGAAGGTCGAACAGCGTCTTCTGCGCCTGGCTCAATGCGAGATAGGAGAATCGACCCTCCTCGAAGCCACGACGGCTCTGATTCATCGCCTGCTCCGCCTTGGGGAGCTGCCGCTCACGAACGGAGGTGACCTCCAACTGCGCTTGGCGCAGCTGTTGATAGACTCCGAACAGCTCCTGGTTGAGCTCCAACATTTGTGCTTCACGGCGTGACTTGAGCGCACTCAGTTCGTAGTCGACTTCGGATACCAAGTAGGCTGATCGACGCCGGGTTCCCAAGGGAACCGAGATCGACATGACCAAGCCACTGTCCTTCGTTGCTTCAAGACGGCGAAGTCCAAATCCAACACTCACGTCAGGCTTCGCGCTGGAAACGGCGACATCGCGGCGCGCGGCAAGAACTCTGGACTGGGCATCGAAGGCACGTTGCTGTGGCGCGTTCTGAAGGCGTTCGGACAGCGTCTGGTAGTCATCCAGCGGAGGGAGGATGTTTGTATCGCCGGCGACGGTGTCGAAGTCAGCGGTGAAAGAGCCCCAGGAAGACGCAAGCGCCATGCGCGAGGCCTCCAACCGCTGGACTGCTTGATCACGCTTGAGCTCTGCATCGGCCAGGGCAATTTCAGCGGCCCTCAGGTCTGAATCCGGGTTCCGTGCCGCAGAGACCCAGCGGGCCACCTCTCGCTGAAGCGCGCGGGCCATACGAATCCGCTCTTCCGCATGCTCGACATGCTCCTGCGCCGCAAGCACGTCGATGAATCGACCAGCGGTGCGTGTGGCGATGGCCACCCGGGTCACATCAGCCTCTCGCAGGGCTGCATCCACCTCGGCGCCGCCAAGCGCTTGGCGGGCCGCCCGCTTGCCACCCAGTTCCAGAATCTTGGATACCCGGAACGTTGCCTCGGCAGCGTCCATACCTCGCACGCTGCCACTACCGGCCACGTTCTCCAGTTCTCCGCCGAGCACCAACGGGGCTGCTAAGCCCTCTCGCGCCGCACGGTTCTTTGTCGCCTCTATTTGTGCGGCATCTGCCTGCACGCTTGGGTGAGTGCCCAGAGCGCGGGCGACCGCATCCTCCAGGCGCAGCACTTCGGCGGCGTAGCCAGGAACGGCCACACCGCAGGCGCCGGCAACAGCCAGCGCCCACACACTACGGAATTTCACGGAAGCCTCCGGAAAGAAAGTCAGAACGACGCGCCGCCTTCCGCTACACGGGAGGCGCGCTCAGGCTGCTAGAGCGCAGCTAGGGTCGTCAGACGATCGGAGGTCGGAAGGGTGACGCCGGGTGCCCTGCAGGCACCCTCAGAAGTCGCAGAGCATGGACTTCACCGGCCAGCGGTAGTGAAGCCAGGTAGACGTGGGGCGTGAACAGGCTTCCAGCGAAACTCGCATCTGCCTGATGCAGTACCGCATGAGCGCCAGTGGCGTGATCCGGGTCCAGATTGTCGCCCGCACCGCCGGCATGTGAATGGCCATGATCCACCGCTGCTGCGATGTCATGTTCCAATCCGTGCAGTTCGCTGAGCTGGATCACCATCGGCCGCGCAACGACACTCAACAGCATCAGCGCAAAGAAGCTGATCCTGAGGGCAAGGCCGTGGCGGGCGGAAAGACGCATATAGGTTAGCTTAAGCGGGGCTGGCTGGGGTTGTCGAGGGGGCCGAAACTGGGCGCAGCCCATCGGAAATACCGCACATAGGGCGGTGGCCGGGCCTTAAGCGCACCCGGCCACCGCTAACCGCTGCGGTTTACATCTTCTTGATCAACTCGTACTCCCCTCCGGTGCGGAGCAGAAGCGTTACGGGCTCCTCGCCCCTGTTGCGCCAGAACCATCCGTGGTTGCCGTCGAAGGCAGCCAGGAGCACCCCCTGCTTGGTGGCTTCCCCTCGACCCTTCTCATAGCTGATCGCTCGACCGCCGCCGTCTCCGTGGGCGTCGAAGTTCACGACGCCGCCTTCAACAGACCACTGGTAGCTGGCGCGCTCGCCCGCCTTCATGACGAGCTTGATCTCGGTGCCTTGGCCCGGCGCCAGGACAACCTGTTCTTCGTCCCGCCATTCAGCAGCGGTGGCCGCATTGCTCGCGGCAGGCTTCTGAGCAACTTCAACGGTCTTACGGTTCTGCGTGGACACCTGCGTCAGCAGGGCGGCTGCCTCGTCTTCGGCGGCCTTTGCGTCCATCGCAGCGTCAGCTGCCGCTTCCTCGGCAAGCTGTTCCTTGATCTCCCCCATTTCCTTCAAGCCCAGTACCCGACCAACACCAGTGGGATCGATTCCGTACTCAGATGGCATCACCACTCCAACCAGGAGGACAATGGCGATGCCGGCGGCAATTGCGGTGGTGCGTCCCAACTGGCGGCTGGTGGGGAGGTCGCCTTCGGCGGGCTTACTGTTGTACATGATGTAGTTCTCTTGAAAGTCAGGAAACGAAGTAGCCAGTGAGCTGCATGCCGATCAGAATGAATCCGGCGCAGAGCATGGCGGCATTGGCGGTGTAGGCGTGCTTGAAGAAGCTGGGCGTGCGGCGCCAGTAGCCCATTGCGATCAGAATCGCGCCAAGCGAGAGGATCTGGCCGATCTCCACGCCGACGTTGAACGCGAGCAGGTTGGGCAACAGACCATCGGGTGAGATGTCGTACTCGATGATCTTGGTTGACAGACCAAAGCCGTGGAACAGGCCGAAGATCAACGTCGCAACCTTTGTGTTTGGCTGGAAGCCGAACCAACGCTGGTAGGCGCCCAGATTGTCCAGGGCCTTGTAGACCACAGACAGACCAATGATCGCGTCGATCAGGTAGCTGTTGATGCCCACGTTGAACAGCACACCCAGCAGCATCGTTGTGGAGTGCCCGATCGCGAACAGCGTCACATACAGCGCGACATGCTTCATCCGGTACAGGAAGAACACCACGCCCAGGAGGAACAGGATGTGGTCATAGCCGGTGGCCATGTGTTTTGCGCCCAGATAGGCGAATGCGATCAGATTTACTCCAGATATTTCCTGGATGTAGCCCTTGTCGCCTTCGGCGATCGCGTGAGCCAACGCCCCGTCAGCTGTGAGTAGCAGCATGAACAGGGAAAGCAGTGCGAGTAGAGTTCGCGGCCAGTGCGACCGTAGTGGGGGTTGGAGAAGGACGCGCGAGAGCGCCCCGGATTCAGAACTGGGGATCATGATGAGGATCTACGAATGCGGTCAGCGGACCTCCGCCAAGGCTATCCGCTACGACACTGGGAACCGGCGCAACGTGCTACGAGTGCGCAGAGGGCGCGCACGGCACGTCACACGGATCACTGCGTGTAAGCGGGGTCCGGGCGGGGAACGAATGAATAATTTCTTGCAGCGACGAACGTCCAGTAAGGATTGACTGGACGGGCGCTGCCAAGCCTCTGCTCAGTGCGAGCACGAGGCCTGGGTCTCAGGCGATAGGAGGCCTGAACAGGGATGAGCGATGATGCTGAAGCTCTGCCGCTGGCTGGTGCCAGGGATGGATATCGCTCAGATCAACTCGAGCGGGTCCAGCAAGGCTGGCCAAGATGCCTACAGAAGCCGTCAGATCGGCCTGGTGCAACAGGCTGTGCAATCCAACCGCGTGTTCAAGATCACGGTCTGCGGCATCACTCACCCCAACATGGGGGTGACCATGTTCCACCGCAGCCTGCACGATGTGCTGCAAGCCGTGCAGCTCACCCAGATGATTCAGGACGGGTCGCACGAACAGACTCGCCACCAGCATCATGAAGATGCAGCTGCGCAACAGCACGCTGGTTGGTAGACGAAGGGATCGCACGGGCAAAGACTAGAGGCTTGTTCTGGCAAAGTCGATATGACAACGTCGGGCGCGAGCGGTGAAAGTGCCCTCTCGCGCCCCTTGTTCAAGTTTCCGTCATCCAGGCCAACGAGGGTGCACGTCGTCGATGACATACCGATGTGAGTGCTTGCCGTTGGAAGAAGCGTGTTCCGCCCAGTGGGGATGGTCCGCAGCCAGATCGTCGTGACCGTGGGAGATCTCGTCCGGGTCATGGGCGGGCCAGATTCTCCAGGCGAACACGAATCCGGCGATGCCGACTACTGCCAGTGCCATGATCGCCACTGGCATTCCAAACTTCGCACCCACGGCTCCCGCCAGAGGGTAGGCAATCAGCCAACACACGTGGGAGAGAGAGAACTGCGCTGCGAACAGGAATGGCAGATCGGTGGATTCCGCTGATCGCCGCAGCAGTCTGCCGCCAGGAGTCACCAGCCCCGCATAGCTCATCCCCAACAATGCCCAGCCGGCGAGCACGATGGGCCAACCTATGGAGGAGGGCGAGAGCAGCCAGGTAAGCCCGAGGGTCACAAGTACGATGCACATTGCAAGGGCTGAGGAGAGCATCACGCGCCTGTCAGCCACCCGATCGAGAACCTTGGGGAGGACAAGCGCCGTCAGCATCGAGCCGCCACCGAAAGCTGCCAGCGCCCATGCCACCTGTGACTCTGCTCCGCCGAGAACGTTGCGCACCACAACGACGGTGTTCACGAACACCATGGCGCCGCCGGCGGCCGCACACAGATTAAGGGCAAGCAACCCTTTCAGCCTGGGCGTCTTCAGGTAGATCCGCATTCCTCGAATCGCGCGGGCGTAGGGACCGTCCTTTCTTAGGGACGGAGCAACGAAGGGGAATGCAGTTGAGAACACCAAGATGGCGGATATCACGAAGCCTACGGACGTACCAGCGAACAGGCCGTGGAAGCTGATCAGCGTCAGCAGAGCAGCGGCCAACGCGGGACTCAGCAGGCTCTCCAGGTCATAGGCCAGGCGCGACAGGGACAGTGCTCGGGTGTAGTCGCGTTCCTCCTTCAGGATTTCCGGGATCGTCGACTGGAACAGAGGGGTGAAGCACGCCGAGGCCGACTGCAGCAAGGCAATGAGCAGGTACACCTGCCAGATCTGGTTGACGAACGGCAGACAAAGCGCCGCGCCCGCCCGCACCAGGTCGAGGGCAATAAGCACCGGTTTGCGTAGATTTGCCGGGACGATCGCTCCGGACAGAGGGGCCAACAGCACGTAGACAATCATCTTGATTGCCAGAGCCGTACCTAGCACAGCGCCCGCCTCAGCCCCCGCCAAGTCATAGGCCAAAAGAGAGAGCGCCACGGTAGCCAAGCCCGTGCCGATCAGCGCGATAACCTGCGCAGCGAACAGGTTCCTGAATGTTGGAAAGCGTAGGACCTCGATCATGGCTCACCTCTAGATGGAACAGTGGAAAGCGCCGCTGCCCTGCGGATCGTAATCCGATCCGCAGGGCAGGACGTGAAGCCGTGGAAGGGGCTTGCGCTCAATCGACTTCGGGTACCGGCAAGGGGTCTTCAATGCCCGCGGCCTTCCTGCGCGCAGTTCTTCGGAGTACCAGCCCGCACAGCGCAGGCAGCACGAACAGCGTCAGTACGGTTGCCGTGGCAAGACCCCCGATAACCACTGTAGCCAGTGGCTTCTGCACTTCGGCGCCCGTACCTGTTGCAATCGCCATCGGGACGAAGCCCAGGGAGGCAACCAGCGCGGTCATAAGAACCGGTCTAACGCGCTCCATTGCACCCAGTTCGACCGCCTCATCTGGCGGAAGCCCCTCGTGCAGGCGTTTCTTGATCGCGGAGATCAGAACCAGGCCGTTGAGCACCGCGACACCAGATACCGCGATGAAGCCCACAGCAGCTGAGATCGAGAAGGGGATTCCTCTCAACGCCAATGCGAAGAATCCACCGGCCAGAGCAAGTGGCACCGCAGTCAGTACCGTACCTGTCAGCAAACCGTTGCCAATCGCCATGTAGAGGACGGCTGCAATGAGAATGAAGCAGAGAGGCACAATAATCGCCAGTCGCTTCGTTGCTGCCTGCAGATTCTGGAACTGCCCGCCCCATTCGATCCAGGAACCCGTGGGCAACTGCACCTGCTGGGCAATAGCCGCCTTGGCGTCGTCAACGAAGCTACCCAGGTCACGCCCGACCACATTCGCTTCCACATAGATTCGACGTTTGCCATTGTCGCGGCTCACTTCGTTCAGACCCTGTGTGAAGCGGAAACTGACCAATTCACGAAGCGGAACAGACTGACGGCCTTCCTGACTGCCTGGCGGCAGCATAACCGGAACGGCTCCTAGTACATCGAGATCGCTGCGGTCCACACGGGGCAGACGAACCACCACGTCGAAGCGCCGATCACCTTCGAAGATCTGGCCCGCCATGCGACCTGCCAGAGCAGCAGACACTGTGTCGGCCACTTCCTTGACGGTGAGTCCGTAACGGGCGATCGCGGCCCGGTCGAACGCCATGTCAAAGGTCGGGAAGCCTCCCGTCTGCGCCACACGGACATCCGATGCGCCCGGAATCTTCTTGAGGACGGCCGCAATCTTGTCAGCGCTGCCGGCAAGCGCCGTCAGGTCTTCGCCATAGATCTTGACTGCAACGTCGCTACGAACGCCGCCGATCAGCTCATTGAAGCGCATCTCGATGGGCTGGGTGGCGTCATAGTTGTTACCAACAAGAAAGGCTGTCTTTTCTCGAATCCTCTCGATCACCTGCTCTTTGGTCTTCACTCCATCCGGCCATTGGTCCTTGGGCTTGAGGATCACGTAGTTGTCGGACGCATTGGGCGGCATGGGATCTGCGGCCAGGCTTGCGGTACCGGCCTTGGAGTACACCGTCTGTACCTCCGGCAACGTCATCAGTGCCTTCTCAAGAGGAAGGTCGATGGCGACGGACTGCTCGATCGATGTGGACGGGATGCGAACGGAGGACAGGTTGAGATTCTGCTCATCCAATGTGGGCATGAACTCCCGACCCACAAAGCCAAAGGCCACAACGCCGGCCACCAGGACGCCAAGACCACCGGCCAGGTAGGGCATGGGTTGGCGGATTGCGCTGCGAAGCATCGGCTGATAGCGGCTCTTGGTAGCAGCTACTACCCGTACTTCCTTCTCGGAAATGTGGCCCTTGAGCATGACCGCCACCATCGCCGGAACGAAAGTGAGGGAGAGCACGAATGCAGAGGCCAGCGCCAGCATCAGGGTAATGACCATCGGAGAGAACATCTTCCCCTCGACGCCCTGGAAGGTCAGGCAGGGCACGAAGACCAGGAAGATGACCGCCTGCCCATATACGGTCGGGCGGACCATCTCCTTGGACGAGGCGATCGTTTCATGCAGGCGCTCCGATAGATTGAGCGGGCGCCCAAGTGCATGCTGTCGCTCTGCCAGGCGGCGCAGTGCGTTCTCGACGATGATGACCGCGCCGTCGATGATCAGGCCAAAGTCGAGCGCACCCAGGCTCATCAGGTTGCCAGAGATCCCGAGCTTGTTCATGCCGATCGCGGTGATCAGCAGGGACAACGGAATCACCAATGCAGCAATGACAGCAGCTCGCCAGTTTCCGAGCAATGCACACAGGATGACCACGACTAGAAGAGCGCCTTCGGCCAGGTTCTTGGCGACGGTCTTGATCGTTGCGACAACCAGCTGGGATCGGTCCAAGGTGGGAACAATCGTCACGCCCGGCGGCATGGTCTTGCCGATCTCCTGCAGCTTGTCACCCACCGCCGCCGCCACAGTTCGGCTGTTGGCGCCAACCAGCATGAGTGCACTGCCGACGACAGTCTCGTATCCATTGCGGCTGGCAGCACCGCGGCGGAGCTCACCGTCAACGACCACACGTGCGACGTCACCCACCGTTACGGGAACTCCGTTGCGATTGCCCACAACGGCACGGGCAATCTCGTCCACGGAGCGGATGCGGGCGTCTGCGCGCACCAGATAGGACTCGCCCGACCTCTGGATGTAGTCTGCTCCGACCGACAGATTGGCATCCTGCAACGCGTCGGCCAGGTCGGTATAGGAGAACCCGTACTCCGCGAGCTTGCTCGCATTGGGCTCAACGACATACTCCTTGACGTAGCCGCCGAGGCTGTCGACGTCTGCTACGCCTGGCGTCGTGCGCAGCTGAGGCCGCACAATCCAGTCCTGGACTGTGCGCAAGTAGGCCAGACGTGCCATGTTGTCCGTCAGCCGTTCCCCTTGATCAGTCAGGAACGAACCGTCGCTTTGCCAGCCAGGCTTACCATCATTTCGCGGGGCATCTTTGCCATCTGGGTGGGTGAATTCAACGCTGTAGTGGAATACTTCGCCCAACCCGGTCGAAACCGGGCCCATCAGTGGTTCGGCACCCTCCGGCAACTGGGGCCGAGCCTGAGTCAGACGCTCGGTGACCTGTTGGCGCATGAAGTAGAGGTCTGCGCTCTCATCGAAGATCACCGTGACCTGGCTGAAGCCGTTGCGCGAGAACGACCGGGTGTTCGCGACGCCCCGAAGTCCTGCCATCGCGGTCTCGATCGGGTAGGTAACGCGCTTCTCGACCTCCACTGGACTCAGCGTCGGGATGACGGTGTTGATCTGGACCTGCTTGTTCGTGATATCCGGAGTCACGTCGATCGGTAGCAGGTTCAGTTGCCACCCGCCGATCACCGCAATCACCAGTGTGATCAACAGAACCAGCCAGCGGTGCCGTACGGCACCCGTGAGTACTTGCTCGATCATTACTCGTCTCCGCCCGACTTTTTCATCTCGGCTTTCACCAGAAACGCATTACGGGTAGCAACCGGGGTTCCCGCAGTGACGCCAGAAAGGATCTGCGCCATACCACCGCTACGGAGGCCAATGAAGACCGGCTGTGCAGTGAACCCCTTACTGGTTCTGACGAAGAGGACGTCTTTTCCGTCGATGTTCTGGACCGCCTCTTCCGAGACAGACAGCCCCTCACCCGATCCGGAAGCGGTGACCAGCCGGACCTGCACACCGTCACCCACAACCAATCCGTTCGCCTCTGCGCTCGGGGTGATTACGACTGTGGCAGCCCTTGTCAGCCCACCTACGGCGGCAGCAACTGAACGGACCTTTCCTGAGGTGACGCTTCCGTCGGAGCGGGTAATGGACACGCTGTCGCCGGCCTTGATCCGACCGGTGTCACCCGCACGAACGGAGGCCTGAATCTCCACGCCATTGGAACCTGTGACCCTATAAAGGGAGGCCTGCGGCTCGACGAAAGCGCCCAGAGTCACTTGCGAGCTGCTGATGGTTCCATCGATAGGGCTGATGACGTTGACGCTACCTCCTCCATCCACATTGGCGGTGCGTGCCACCAGGGCAGCGCGTTGTGCTTCTGCTTGCGCTGTGAGATAGGCGGCGCGACTCGCCTCAGCCTCTTGTCGTGCCAGCACGCCCTGTGCGAGCAACGACTCATCGCGCTTGACGTTCTTTTCGGCGAGGGAGAGGCTGGCGCTGGCCACACGAAGGTCAGCCGCAATACGGGCCCCATCAGGGCTGGCTACGCGTGCCAGCACTTCGCCCTTCTTCACCTTGTCGCCCACCTGCCGGATGACATCGGTGACGTTACCGGCCGCACGTGCCACCACGACGGCCTCACCACCGGGGATTGCCACGACCGAACCCGATGCGGTGATATTCGCCGCTACCTGAGCGGAAGTGACGGGCTCCACCGAGATCCCGGCAGCGGCAAGATACTCCTTGGGAATCGCGACTTCCTGAGCTGCCTCCGCCTCCGCCGGCGCACTGGCGCTGGCTTCGTCTTTCGCGGGGTCGACCACCGTCTCTGAAGGGGCGGATAAGCGTGCAATGCCAAATCCCGCGCCAAGCGCCAAGGTAGCCACGCCGATCATCGTCAGGGTGTTAACAGCCGGAATACTTCTCTTCATCTACATGTCTCCAAAGGCAATCTGACCGCTGGCCACGGCGAGCGATGCGTAGGCGGCAACGCGTGCGAGTCGTGCATCCACCACGCTCAGCCTCGCGTCCGTCAGCGTGCGACGGCTAAGCAGCAGCTCAACCAGTGGGGTTCTACCGGCCTCGTATCCCAAGCGCGCCATTCGGTAGGCTTCCGTGGCTGCTTCCTCTCCCTTGGAGGCAGCGATCAGTCCTCGCTTGGCGGCGTCAACACGCGCAAGCGCAGTCGCACGGTCCGCCTGGCTCTGGAGGCGTGCTGCATCCAATCGAGCACGGGCGGCGTCGCTCCGTGCTCGAGCCGCGCTGATCCCGCCGCTGTTCCGGTCAAACAATGGGATGCTCAGAGACACGCCGACGACCAATGCGTCCCCACCGGCGGCGAAGTTGCGACGGCCTGCGGTGAGGTTAAGGTCCGGTGCCCGCTTGAAGCGTTCAGTGCGCAGAACCGCATCGCTCGCATCGACGTCTGCCTTCGCAGACAGGACAGATGCCGAATCGACGTTCGCAATTGCGGGCGCAACCCACTCGCGCACCAGGAGTGACTCGGACGTGCCTGAGTAGGGTTCAGCTCTTCCCGCCAGTACTGACAGTTGCTCGAGAGCTGCAGCCGCCTCTGCCTCTCTTGAGGCGGCAATCGCTTCTGCTGAGCTCAAGCCGGCCTGGGCTTGTGCTACGCGCAGGCTGGCCTCCTTTCCTGCGTCAACCAGCGCCTGAGCTGCCTTCAGGTCGCCTCTGGCGCGATCAACATCTTCGGCAGCAATGTTTCGCCGTATCAGCCCAGCCTCGGAAGACGCGTAGGCAACAGCCAAGGCTGCGGCGAATTCGACTTGTGCCTGGTGCTGGCGAGCTTCGGCCGCCTGCAGCCCTTTCTCTCCCGCCTGGATTCGAGCCCCACGTTGGCCAAAGATCTCGAGTGGCTGGCTGATGGTGTAGGTCGTCTGCCGCTGGCTCGCGCCATTGCTGGGGGGAGCGTTGAGATTCTCTGCGAGGGCATCAATGGTGGGGTTACGTAGCGCTCGCGCTTGGCGGGCTTCGCCCGCAGCGGCAGCTGTGTCGAACCCCTTTTCCTGAAGGAAGGGGGATTGGGCCCTGCTCTGCTCGAGCAACGCGCTGAAGTTCGGGGCGTCCGAGGCATAGGCCGCAGAGATACTGGTCAGGGCCAGCATCACCGTCAGGGCAAGCAATGATGGTTTCATGAGGATCCGGTGCAGTGGGGCCGCAATCTCGGCCGTCTTTCTGCACTACGCGGCCTGCGCGGCCTTCCCCTCGAATCCGGCGAAAATTTATTTCCCGCGGCTCAGTGCATCTGTCAGCTTGGCCCGTGCTCTCAGTACGCGACCCTCTATTGTTTTGAGACTGATACCCAGGGCGGAAGCTGCTTCAACCTGGGAAAGGCCGACGAAGGCAGTCAGAACCAGGGCTTCACGCAGGCTCGGGTCGATCGTGTTGAGAACCCTTCTTACTTCTGCGAGCTCAAGCTGAGAGCCGGCAACCTGCTCTGGCCCGGCCTGCTCGGAATGCAGGGCGCGTCCTTCCTCGTCATCCAAAGGCTTGGCCCGGAACAGGAAATGGCGGACGCGTCGAAACCGTTGCGTATCACGAACCTTGTTGATTCCAATACGCATCAGCCAGGGAAGTACCGAGCGCGTCGGATCGTACTCTGACAGGCCTCGCCAAGCGGCAACGAATGTCTCCTGCACGACATCATCGACGTCGGTTTCGGGCAGGCCCATGCCTCGAACCATCTGCTTGATTGCTGGCGAGTGACGGCGGACCAGGCGAGCGAAGGCCTCAGCATTACCTGCCGCAGCTTCAACTGCCCAGTTGTTGTCGTCCTCGATGGTCACAACGTTTGTGTGGCTCAGGGAGAGTCGGTGCGAAGTGCTTCAAGGAGTGCCTTGTCGTAGGCCGGCCGGTGCTCGGGTTTCAAGCCCTCGCGCATCTCGAACACATGCTCGAGCGTGATGCGCTGGAGATCGCCCGCAGCCCGCTCCACCTCACGACTTGCACGTTCCACCTGGGGGTTCCATTTGGGGTCAGCCGCGATGGCGTCCGCCAGCTGGCGGTTGGCAATCCGCAGGCGCGCTTCGATCTCACCTCGCCTTGTTGCGAACAGCTGTTCCTTGGCCTGGAGGATCTGCTTCTCCGAGTCGTCCAGAGGCACCACGGCGTGAAGGCGTTCATGGAGATCGCTGTGCCCAGGATTGAGCGAGTGCCAGGTCCAGCCGATAGCCAGCGCGCACACGACGCCAATGATGGCGCCAGCGATTGTTGCCAGCGGCAGCCTCATGAGGGGTCCGATTGCCATCAGCGTTCCACCAGTAGAGCGTATGGGGACATGGAAGCTGGGGCCGCGACCCATGTCGGGCGCGAGGGTGCCTGGGTGACAAAGAAGGCGGAGCCTACTCCTCCGCAGGTAAGCACCGCCGCGAGCGCGGCGCATGCGAGTGCCCGGCGGAACTCTCGCTTACCGGCCCATTGCGAAGGGGAAGCTTCTTGGGACAAGCGCTGAACTAGCACATCAGTGGCCTGCTCATTGCCGCAGGGCCGAGTGGCAGCCGAGGCCCTTGTCAGCCATTCATCTACGTCACTCATTTGAAGTTCTCCTCATCTGCCCTTCTTTATACGCACGCCAATCCCCCTTCCCCTCAAAGCTGCACATCAGTTCCCTCCAGCATTCGTGCTTGAGTTCCCCAAGTCCCGCCCTGAAGTTCCCCAAGTCCCGCCCTGAACCGTCCAGAAAGCCCTGCTCTGGGCTGGGAGGCAATGCCACCTCAGATCGAGGTCCTGTTCCCCTAATCACCGACCTTGCCGCCCCGCGCCTCAATTTGCTGAGTCAACACCGAGAGCAGCTGCTGGAAGGCCGCGTTGAAAATCCACCCGCCCTCCGGCCCGTGAGCCTCAGTGATCCCAGGAAGAATCGAGGCCCAGGCTCTCGATAACAAGTCTGGATACGGATGCGTGATGATTAGCGTCCGCACCCCGTACTCCAGGGCCTTCAAGTAGCCACGGTGCGCCGCAAGATCTGTCTCGCACGCCTCTAAGCGAGCCTTTAAGTCAGAAATCTCAAAATTCATTCCAATGTGCTTCTAGATGGACAATCGTCACAATCCGCATGATATTGCCGCAAGCCAGTGGAGCGCGCGCACTTGAGTATCCTGAACGTCCTGCTTAGCCCTGAACGGATGCTGGTTGCAGTTGACACTCTCGCCGAGGATGCACTCACCGGCGCCAAATCGTCCGGCGCGAAGTTCTTATTGATTCCACAACACAACGTGGTGCTTGCCTGCCGCGGTAGCACTCAATTCTTCCTTCGGATCTACGCACTTATGCTGCAGGCCAGCTTTCGGGCGGACTTCACAATGGAGCAGCTAGCCAAGGTGACCTGCCCCCTTTCTCAGGGCCACTAGCTACTTAGTAGAGTCCAGGTTGGGGAGCATACCGCTCCGGTGGGTCAGGTTTCGATCAGCGGTCGAACCAGTCAAGGCACCTTCGTTGCGCAGCGCGGCGGCGAACTCGGCAGGCGTGCATTTGGGCAGTGAGCTGTGCGGACGCACCTCGTTGTAGTCCTTGCGCCAGATGGCGATTACCGCCCGTGCGTGCTCGAGCGAGATAAACCAGTTTTCGTTCAAGCATTCGTCCCGGAACTTGCCGTTGAAGCTCTCCACATAGGCGTTCTGCGTGGGTTTCCCTGGCTGGGTCAGCACAAGCGTCACGCCGTTGGCGGTCGCCCACTGGTCCAGCGCCCGGCCGGTAAACTCGGGTCCCTGGTCGGTCCTGATCGCCGCGGGGTAGCCGCGGAAACGGCATACCGCATCCAGGATGTCGGCCACGTTCTGGCCATTTATCCTCCGGCCGACGGCGATTTCCACCGCTTCCTTGGTGCAATCGTCCACCACCGTCAGGCACTTGATCGGGCGCCCGTTGGCCAGGGCGTCGAAGACGAAGTCCATCGACCAGGTGTGGTTGGGCCCCGACGGCAGCTGCAGCGGACGGCGCTCGACGGCCACGCGATCGCGCTTGCGGCGCTTGCGCACCGCCAGGCCAGCGTTGCGGTACAGCCGGTAGATTCGCTTGTGGTTGGCGATCCAGCCCTCCCGTTCCAGCAGGATGTGCAGCCGTCGGTAGCCGAACCGGCGACGTTCGCCCGCCAACGCAACGAGCCTGGCCTGCAACGGCGCGTTCGCCATGCGCGGCTGGTAGTGCAACACGCTGCGTGACAAGCCCAGTGCCCGGCAGGCCCGCCGCTCCGACAGGCCCAGCTTCGCCCGCACGTCCGCGACGGCAGCCCGTCGCGTCGGCGGGCTCAGTATTTTCCCCGCGCCACGATCCTCAGCGCTTCGTTGTCCAACATCGACTCGGCCAACAGCTTTTTGAGCCGCGCGTTCTCCGCTTCCAGTGCCTTCAGGCGCTTGGCGTCGGGCACATCCATGCCGCCGAACTTGCGCCGCCACAGGTAGAACGACGCGTCACTGAAGCCGTGCTTGCGGCAAAGCTCCTTGACCGGCGTGCCGGCGGCCGCCTGCTTCAGGAAGCCGATGATCTGCTCTTCGGTGTATCGCTTCTTCATGTCCGTCCTCTTGTGAGACGGACTCTACTAAGATCAGGTTGGCCCGGAAAACGGGGGGCAGGTCAAAGGAACTGACATTGGTGATCGACCAGCTTTGGCCTGAGTACGAGAAGGCAGCCCTTGAAGCAGGCCTGTCGAGGCAAACCCTAGGCACCGAACTGGTACTTGGAGGGTGGTGCCCACGCGCCGGACGAATGATAGCCACCGCCTACGCCAAGTCCAACAGCACCGCAGCAACGGTGGTGCAACCCTTGGTCGGAGGTCTGGCGTCACCCGGCGAGCCCTTGCGGGCCATGCCTGACAGCTTTGCGGCGGATGCGGTAATTGAGGCGGGCAGGATTCAAGCGGCATGGTTAAACAGCGCCGCTGGCCGGCAGGTCGCAGGTGGTCGCCTGCTGGCAATCGACCTGCGCCAAGGGCGATCGGTCGTCCAAGATCTTGGACAGCTCTGATGCTCTGCGCATCCGTCGACGTAGCAAACAGCACTTATGCCACCCTTCGGCACTATTGCTGACACCTCGCAACCGTGGAATGCACTCGTGTTCGTCAGGCAGACGGGGCATCTAAGACCAAGAGACTTCTAAGACCACCAGGAAGGCTTCAGCTCATAGATTGGGTATACGAGCTACGCCCTTCATCCCTCCCACTGGGAGAAGAAGGCTACAGGCAAGTTCCGCGGATCGCACGATGTTCGATGCGACATCCATCTCGATGTGGATTCGTTTTGCCACGGCTTCGGATATCAGCAGCTGTCCTTGTAGCGAAAGTTTCAACTGACATGCAAGACGAAATGCTCTGTTTATCGTTCTTCGCGAAACACCGCGAATCATCATCTGTTGCCGCCTTAGCCGGACCGCATAGTGAGCGTGGTGGTGCGGTAGGCCAGACTTGAACGACCCTCGTCTTCCGCTCAGCTGCGCAAGCACCTGGAAGGATGGAAGGACGCACTGGTCATCACCAAGCAGAGCGTCAATCAATCGAGCAAACTCTCTTCGCTCATCTGCCACTCGACCGCGTCCTAGTGGGAGCTCCGGATTCGATCCAATTCCAGGCAGAAGTTCGGACGCAGATTCGATAGGCTGGAGAAGAATGTCCAAGACAGAAACGCACTGATTTGCCGATAGATTGAGTAGCTCATTGAACTCTAATCGACTCGGATCATTCCTTCTAAAGAGTCTGAAGCAATTCACTCTAGTCCAGCTCTTGTAGTCAGAATAGCTTGCAGGCAAGCGTGCAGGAGGTCGGTAATCCAACTTTCGCCCCTCGCCTCTAGCCACGACTGCCTCTATAAACACCTCCAAGTTCGAGAGTTCAAGCCTCTGATTTGGATGATTTGAGCACCAAGAGATCAGTTCCTCTATGCACTGATTGATCCAGCGCTGAGTCGGGTTCGCCGAGTCAAAGCGTGTGCGCCTGTCTAGGCGATCTCCGCAGGATGGGCACTTTCTCAATGCAATGCTCTTCAACTTCCCGAGTCCACAATTGGAACAGCTGTTCTCAATCCTGGCGTCGTGCAGCGAGCAGTGAGAATAAGCATCGAAGCTCCAAATCAGCCTCTCTGTGGCGCTCTCGTCCATATCGCTAGCTCCGATGCAAATCGGACACCAAGCGGCGTGTCGACTCCAGCTCGCTGCCCTTGAGGAGACGATCTCTGAGAGTCCATACAAAGTAGCACCGACAAGTGACTGCCCAGTCAGCTTCTCTAGTGAACGCGCACGCCGTACTGACACAGGCCCGAGCCCATCGAGTCTGCGCTGATCAATGTATCTAGACGGCACCTCCGACGAGTGGGTGTCGATAAGCTGAAGCATCTTGCACCACGAAATTCCGCTGAGCTTAGCCAAGCGATTTGCGTATCCATTGAGCGACTCTGTCCAGGGAGTACCTGCATCACGAAGCTCAAGAGGTGGAAGTACCGTCCATCTTGGTGGTTCCATCCTCACAGATCGCCTTCGCTAGGCAATGAGCCCTTGATGGTCAAGAAGTCCGCTAGGCGTAGAGAACGCTTGCCATCGGCAAGTCTATTGAACGCGTCTATCTCTCCCCAGAGCAGCCTGTGATTCCTTTCGGTTCCAGACGCTGCTCGCAGATGCCCGAGCTCGATGGTATTGGAACCATTGCGACAACGCTCTTCATTCGCCCGCATCAAGTACCGCAGAGTTGGGCCAAAAATTCCTCCTCCATTGAGAGCAATGAGCTCTAGGTTTTCCTGGAGAAGGCTACCTTTTGAAAGTGGAAATCCCTTGCCGATCGCCTTGATCAGAGAGGCGTAGGATCGCAGGTCGTCATTGTCATTCAGACCGTACGGACGCATATAGAGAACGTCAGATCTATTGAACACCTCTTGGGAATCCTCATAGAGCGTGGACGCTTCATGGGTTCCTATCATGATCGCCACACAACCAATTTCTTCAACAAGCGCCATGATGCCAAGCATGTAGTTGCGTGAACTCTGACTCTTCGGAACCCTGCAGATGTTCGCAGCCTCCTCTATGACGATGTACCTCAATCCGCGAATTCTAGACATGCGCTCAAACGAAAGACGAAGGTCTCTCTCCGCTGTTCTCGCGCGCACTTCACGCCAGAACACTGAAGAGGCTCGCCGCTCTGCGGCCACGTGCGTTTGGTCAGGATCGCCACCGGTTTCCATAGCATTAGTCCAGCTAGTGTCGGGCTCAGTTATTTCCTGATGTAGGCGCAAAGCGAAGTCTTTCGGATTGAACTTGTCGCCCTGATTCAGGATTGCCCTTACGGAGATCAGCGGCAAGTGGCCTGTTGGCCAAAGTTGGGGATTTCCTCCGAGCTCAGGCAACAGCTGCCGACGCAACTCGCTCTTTCCTGACCAGGAGGGCGCTATCAACCAAACAAAGTCTCCTGGCCGAGCTCTCGAAACTGATTTCAGTAGGCTGTGCTGGGTAGTTAGAAAGCGCTGATGTGGTATGAAAGGGAAGCTCATCTCATCAGCTGGAAAATGGGGCAGGATGCTAGCGTCCATGCGAATCCCCTTCCACAATGAGATCGGGGAGCTCATCAAAGTTGACGACCAATCTCGCTTGAACCTTCGATCGACTCGCATTTGGCGGGGCTTGCGTTTCCTTTCCACTTGCTAGCCCCATATCATTGGCTCGCTGCCTGGCGTTGGCCATGCTCGTCCTCTCATAGTTCTTACGCTGCAGCTCCTCCTTCTTGCTCTCAACATCCGGCGTGATGAACTGCTCCCACATTGCCTCGAAGTGACGATCCTGCTCGGAGTAGTGACCAATCTCCGAGACCTTCGAGCACCATGCCTTGTAGCGTCTCTTCGTGGTCTGAATCCAAACGAATGAAATATCCTCAGGATCACGCCGAGCACTGAGGATCTTCTCTTCATGCGCGCGCGACGCGAGATCCGCGTTCGTGTAGCTTCTCCTCCAGTGTCTGATCCCCCTTGTTCTTTCATAAGAGCATGATTTCAATTTCACTGAAGTTTGAAATAGGAAGTCATCGTCTACAACCGTTGGTATTCCAGAGTTTGGAGCAGTCAACTGACTGTTCTCAAATCGCTCTCGCGCACCTGCGAAGCCATCCACGGGCATCTCGGGCATCAGGCTGTACAGAAGGTGGTGAATTTCGGATTCTACGGTCGAGAAATCTAGGCGCGCGGTCGATCTGCTTTTGAATTTTCCATCGACACTTCTACCGGCTTTATCTGGCTTTGTGCTCCCAATCAATTTGTGGCTGACCATGGAATTGATAAGCCCTTGAACCGTCTCACACTGTGAGTTGAAGCGACTCGCGCCTGTCGGCACTGTGAGTATGGAGATGCCATAGGTTCGACAGAGATCACCTAAGGCTGACTTCAGATCAGTGCCTCGATCGATCACGATTGCGTGTGGAAGCTTCGCGTGCTCGCGCACATAGTTCCTCAGCAAAATTAGTGGCCCTTCGCGCCGAGCGGGACCGAAGACAAAGGCATGGGCCATAACCTTAGACGACGCTTCGTCACGGCCGCAGTACAGTACCGGGCAGTGGTCTTGCTGCCCTTCGTCTTCTTGTGTAAAGACTCGGTTGTCAACCTTGGTTGCATCGATGTGCAGGACAGAGTGCACAGCAAGCGCTTGGCCTGATCTAACCCGAGCGTCGGAACGCGGCCTATTTGCTTGATAGTTTCGCTTACCGCCGACAGCAAGATCACGTTGCCCCCTTGAAACGGATCGAACTCTTCTGACGAGCGCCTTCCGGCCAGGCACAGGAACGCCAGCGCACTCGCACTGCAGGGCTAGCTCACGATACAGATCGGCTAGCGTCGCAACCTTACCCTTTAGCCAATGTGAGCCAATGACTCCGCGTACAAGTTCTGATTGCGCGTGAGTGAGACGACTGGATCGGTTCCCGCACTTTGCGTAGTTGGTGATGAGATCATCTAGAGGATTGCGACCCTCTGCGCGCGCTAGTCTCACCCGCTCCTCCAACTTCCTCATCTTGGGTGTCGCTCGCTTTCCTTCACGAGCAAGGCATTCAAGCTTCTTCAGCCTTGCAACTGCCTTTGCCACATCAACTGAACTTGCGAGCGCAACTGGGCCGCTAGCTTCGGCATACAGGTTGTTGATGTTCTTACAGCACTCGGCCGCAATCGCCTCCGCCTGCTCTTGACTTAGGCTTAAGAGAAAGTTGCGCGTATCGGTAATCGGTATGTGCCCTATGGGCCCGTGGACTAGCCTATCCGCCAAGAGTCCTGCTGCGACCCCAGCGTTGAACCAAGGGATCTCTTCCATAAGAAACGCGATGCTTTTTGGCCCCATGTAAAGCTGCTTTTCCACCGCAGCAAAGCCCTCTCGGCGCACCATTGAGAGATCTTCATCCCAGTTTTGGTAGATGAACTGCAAGTTCCTATGGTATCGGCTGATGTTGCTGGGTGAGGCCCAGATCTTGTACTCGATCCCATGGGATGCTGCCCATCGCTCATACACCAGATTGCGATATTTCCCACCGTCCAGCACCCACTCTTCGGGCTTTCTCTCCACAAGAGTGCTGAGCTTGGAGATGGGCTTACATTCCACGATTTCCACGGAGGACCGTCGAACCACAAAGAAGTCTGCATGGGCGGTGCACACATGATTGCCGCGCCTTATGCCACGACAAGTGACCTGGCAAACATATGAGATGACGTCAGGATCAATTTCTAGCTCATATGCAAATGTTTGCTCGACTGTATGGCTTTCCAGCCTGCGAACATCGCGACACTTTCTTGAATAGAAGTCGACGACCACATTGTCCAGTGCATAGGCGCCAACGCTGCGCCCTGGTTCCTGGCCAAAGAGCTCGAGTGCGAAGGACCTATCTTCTACTGATAGATCTAGCGTTCTTAGATGATCCCTCAGCTGATCTGGGGTCATTGCCATCTCCCTCATGGTGGGAGATGGCTGCACGGCCCCCTCCCGCTTTGACGAGCACTTGAAAGAAGCACGGGTCGGGAGTAGATTCAGCTACGCGGAACTAAGCGCTAGCTGCGAACAAGCCCTGGCCTGCCAGCCAGGGTTTGTTGTTTCTTCTCCCCAGAGATCTTTCTTACTTAGCTCATTGCACGGGCTCCTTGATAGGTGCCTGCCGAAGGGACAAACGTCCACGGCGACCTGGAAAGTTCACCGCTTCGATGCCTAAGCGCCCCTGCACTGCAGCTCGTCTACCTGCATCTAGGCTACGGAATCCAAGTAGCTGCCTGGCATCCCCCACGCGAACACAGATCCCAGACTCATCAACGATCCTGTCTGCCAGTTCCTCTTCTGAGGACGCTTCAAGTGCCGCTCTTTGCAGGGAAAGTGCGTTCATTCCTCCAACATACGCAAACCAATGCTCGTTGCAAGCTCGTTGAGTCCCTCTGCATTTCGCAAGCCATAAATGGTTATACCTCCTTTAAAATCAATCCATTACAATCCTTGAAGCCTTAGTACGTCGAGCGTTCTCCGGACGAGTCGAATGCTAGATTGGAGCCCATTGCGCGAGTGGAACTAACAGTGGCTTTTCATTTGTGGGTCCATGCCACATTGATTAGCGACTTCTTGCATTGCGCGTTGCGTCCATCCGAGATCCGTGCTGCCTCACTAGGTTCAGCCACGTCTTCACAACCTTGCATCGGAATCCAGGTAGGTGGCAGACGCCAGCAGACTGCACGGTCTGGAGAGCGGATATTCATTCGCGTACCCATAGTTGGTTCAGCTATGAAAGAAGTCTCCAACTATGCAATCATTTCCTTCGATATCAATTAGCTACGCTACGAGCGCCCCGACTATGGGGCCAAAGTGCTAATAGTCGGTGAATGTAGAGCCTCGGCTGCACCCAACTATGAGGCCAAAACGCGCTCTAACTATGGGCACGTGGCTACATTGCTGTTAGACGGGCAACCATAGGTTTGCGTTTTGGCTGAACCTATGGTTGCGCAAGGGCTGAGAACCTATGGTTGCAGTGACTTAGGGGCAGAGCTGACGTCCGCGGCTGATTGGCCCTCGCCAACAGCCCAGGAGGCAAGCGCCGCCGTGACATCGGTCCAACCTTGTCGGTCCTTAACAAGTAAGGAGCCCCTTTATGTGCCCTACGAGGGTTCGCGGGGAGTCGGACGAAGCATGCGGTTGGCCTTAGCGACTCAGGACTAGTAGTGGTCGACATCGCTAGAGTCTCGTCCGCTACGGGCCGTACGCTGACGCGCCTCGCTCCTCTTGAAGTTCACGGCTGCTTCATGCCAGAAGCTGACATCGCTAGGCTACCTCCGACGCTTCTCAGAGGCCTTAATATCAAGCCCGCCTTAACGCTGCATGCGGCTAAGACCGGCGGCACTCCATCTACTAAATGGGCCCTGCGTCGGGCCGGCATTGTGGAGCGTTGCCGAAGGGCTATGGAAGGTGCCGGACGACCTGGCCGAGCGTGGCCGCCAGTACGACGCGCAGCGCCTGGGCGGCGTGGCCGTGGAGCTGAAATCGCACTTGCCCATCGAGCGGCAGGCCCGCGTGATCGGGGCCACGTGGCTCGACCAGCAGTTGATCGGCGGCGGCTCGGGCCTGGGCGACCTAGGCTTTGGTGGCGAGGCCAGGCCATGCAACAGCGCGCCGACTTCCTGGCCGAACAGGCGCTGGCCGAGCGGCGCGGGCAGCGCGTGATCCTGGCGCGCAACCTGCTGGGCACGCTGCGCAACCGGGAACTGGCACAGGCCGCGAAGGACATTGCCGCTGAAACCGGCCTGGAGCATCGCCCGGTGGCCGACGGGCAGCGTGTGGCTGGCATCTACCGGCGCAGCGTCATGCTCGCCAGCGGGCGCTACGCGATGCTGGACGACGGCATGGGATTCAGGTTGGTGCCGTGGCGGCCGATGATCGAGCAGCGGCTGGGGCAGCATATCGCCGCCGTGGTGCGCGGTGGCGGCGTATCTTGGGAGCTTGGACGGCAGCGCGGGCCAAGTATTTCTTGAGACCCTTCATCTACTTGTCGAACGGCCGAGCGCCTTCATCAGCCCCGGCTTCTGGCTCGCAAAGGTGCCATAGAAGACCTCATTACCGATGAGCGTGATCGGAGCCACGCGCACGCCGGTTCGTGACTTGGCTTCCGCAGAAATCTTCGGGTCGGTCAGGTCGCGTTCTTCAAACACGATGCTCTGCTGGGACAGCCACTCCTTCAGCACCCGGCAGTCCGGGCAGGCTGGAGTGCTATAGATGATGATGCGCGGGGTGCTGGCTTGGTTCATGGTCGTGCCTTCACTTTCCCCGAGCGGCAAGCCAGCTCTTCATCATGGCGATCTCTCCTTCCTGCGCAGAGATAACCTCCTGAGCCAACTCGCGGACCTCCGGGTCCTTGCCGTACTGCAACGCCACCTTGGCCATGTCGATCGCGCCCTGGTGATGCGGGATCATGCCGCGCATAAAGTCCACATCGGCATCGCCGCTGAAGTCAATCATCATGTCGGCGTGCATGCGGTCATTGCCGGCACGGTAGGCGGTCGTCGAGGCGTCGCCCGAGCTGCCGGTCCCCGCCTGTTGGCCGCGTTCTCCAAGCCACTTATTCATCATGGCGATCTCGCCTTCCTGCGCAGAGATAACCTCCTCGGCCAACTTGCGGACCTCCGGGTCCTTGCCGTACTGCAACGCCACCTTGGCCATGTCGATCGCGCCCTGGTGGTGCGGGATCATGCCGCGCATGAAATCGACGTCGGCGTTTCCAGTGAACTGCGCTCCCATCCCCGCGTGCATCTGGTCGTTCACGGCGCGATACGCGGTCGTGGAAGGACTGTCATTGGCCGAGGCGCTGGAGGGCATCGCGTGCCCATGGTGACCTCCGCTCGCATTGGCCTGCATCACTTCACCCGACGGGACCACCTTCTTCTGAACGGCCCTCAGGCCGATGGCGACCACGACGGCGCCCGCAATGAACAACAGGCTGAACTTGTTGACTCTCATGAAAAACTCCTTGAATGAGGTTGATGGAGTCACTGTAGGGCCTCCCATTGTTGGAAGGTCAAGGCCCTCATTTCGCCG
Source organism: Stenotrophomonas sp. 93052_Sma (assembly GCF_056481145.1). NCBI lineage: Bacteria > Pseudomonadati > Pseudomonadota > Gammaproteobacteria > Lysobacterales > Lysobacteraceae > Stenotrophomonas > Stenotrophomonas sp. 93052_Sma. The sequence goes on along the minus strand of NZ_CM151134.1, from coordinate 184,350 downwards.
TTGATGCCGATGAAAACCCTCGGCGCAAGATCCAGTCCTTCACTTCCGCCGCCTACGACAACGCGCTGTCGAAGCTGCAGCGGTGGAGGCAGGTGATGTAGCGCCTGAGGTGACCGCTAGATGGAACACCTTCCGCATCGGCCCGATCAGCCCGGACCTAGCCGCACCGGCTTTCGCGCGGTCTGCCACAGCAGCGGCACCAAGATCAGCGCCAGGGCCGGGAAGATCATCCAGTTGACCGCCTGCCAGCCCGAGTTGTGCAGGATCGATCCCGCGAGGAACGACACGGCCGCCGTGGCGGCGAAGACGAAGAAATCGTTCATGCCCTGCGCCTTGCTGCGCTCGGCCGGGGTGTGGCAATCGGTGACCATCGCCGTCGCGCCAATGAAGCTGAAGTTCCAGCCGATGCCCAGCAGCGCCAGCGAGCCCCAGAAGTGGGACAGGCCGAGCCCGCCCAGGGCCACCACCCCGGAGGCGGCGAGCAGCACCATGCCCACGGCGGTCACGCGCTCCTTGCCGTAGCGCACCATCAGCCGCCCAGTGAAGAAGCTCGGCCCGAACATCGCCAGCAGGTGCCACTGGATTCCCAGGGCGGCGTTGTCCACCGAATGCCCGTGGTTGACCATCGCCACCGGCGCGGCGGTCATCACGAACGCCATCACCCCATAGGACACCACGCCTGCGGCCACGGCCAGCGCGTAGCGCGGCATCGCCAGGAGCTGCAGCACCGTGCGGCCGCTGTCGGCGGCGGCTTCGGCCGGGGTCTGGCGCGGCGTGCGCAGCATCAGCAAGATCGGCAGGGCGATCAGCGGCAGCAGCGCTTGGCTGAGGAAGCTGCCGACGTAGGGCGTGCCCGCTACCGCGTCGCGCGTGAAGATCACCAACTGCGGCCCGATGATGGCACCCGCGAGAGCCCCCACCATCACCCAGGAAATCGCCTTGGCCTTGAGCGCGTCCTCGGCGGTGTCGGCGGCTGCGAAGCGGTAGCTCTGCACATACGCGCCGTAGAAGCCCGCCAGGAAGGTGCCGGCGCAGAAGATCCAAAACGAGGCCAGCATGATGCCCAGCGCGGCGATCAGGCCCGAGGCCACGCCGAAGCCGACCCCGACCACGTATCCGTTGCGGCGGCCATGGCGCCGCATGATGAACGCCGCAGGCAAGGTGCCGATGGCAAGACCCAGGCCGAACAGGCTCACAGGCAAGGTGATCGAGGCCGAGTCCTTGGCAAGCTGCTGGCCGACCAGCCCGCCCAGCGACATCACGATGGGCGCGCTGGCGCCACCGAGCGCCTGCGCGGCGGTGAGAACGCCGATGTTTCGGCGCGTGATGCTCTGGTCGGTCATGGGCGGTCCTTCTTGTTCGTTTGTCTGGCCGGAATTATTACACGCATGAATATATGTTCAGTTATTAGACCATGATTCGGCCATACGATGCTCATGAACCGCCGCAGCCTGGTCGCTCCTCGCAAATCTCCCGAGCGGCAGAAGGAACAGCCTGCCGTTCCAATGCGAGCAGGTGCTCTTTCACCCGGGTCAGTTGCGCCATGCGTTCCTCGACACAGGCGAGATGGTCCCGGACAGCCTGCGTCAGCAGCTCGGGTTCCGGGGACTCGCGATGCGTCCAGCCCAGCAAGTTGCGCATGTCATCCAGGCCGATGCCCGGCGCGCGGTAGTTGCGAATCAGGTAAAGCCGCTCGACATGGGCCGGGCCATAGCGCCGGTAGTTGTTGCGGGACCGCTCGGGAGCGGGCAGCAGGCCCTCCCGTTCGTAGAACCTGATGTTCTCAGGGGCGTGCCGGTCAAGCGCGCGAGTTCACCAATCCTCATCCAGCTCTCCGCGCGCAGCGATGGGGGACGCCACCGCTGCGCGCCGGCCCTCATCCCGGCGACCGGGCGGGCTGCTGCGCCGTGGCGCCCGATTGCACCGTGTGCTCAGTCCAGCCGCCGCCCAGCGCCTTGTACAGATGGATGAGGTTGTTCAGCCGCGTCAGGCGCGTGCGCACCAGGGTCTGCTGCGTGCCGTAATGCGTGCGCTGCGCGTCGAGTACAGTGAGGTTGTTGTCCACGCCCTCCTGGAAGCGCTGCTCGGCCAGCTCGTAGGCCTTCTGGCTGGCCGCCACCAGGAGCTGCTCCGCGCGGATCTGCTCATCGAGCGTGCGCTTGCCCGCCAGGCCGTCGGCCACCTCGGCGAAGGCCGCCTGGATGGACTTCTCGTAGTTGGCGATCTCGATGCGCTTCTGTACGTGCGCCACGTCCAGGTTGGCGCGCAGCGCGCCGCCGCGGAAGATGGGCAGCGTGATCTGCGGCAGGAAGCTCCAGGCCCGCGAGCCCGAATCGAACAGGCCGTCCAGCGAAGCGCTGGCCGTGCCCGCCGAGCCCGTGAGGCTGATCATCGGGAAGAACGCGGCCCGCGCCGCGCCGATGTTGGCGTTAGCGCCGATCAGCATCTGCTCGGCGGCGCGGATGTCCGGCCGGCGCGCGAGCAGTTCGGACGGCAGGCCGCTCGGCAGGCCGGTCGGCACGATGTCGTCCGGCAGCGCCATGGCCTCGTCAAGCTGCCGGGACAGCTCCGGCGTCAGCGGCTGGCCCAACAGCAGCACCAGCGCGTTGCGGTCCTTGGCCGCCTGCCGCGTGTAGGCGGCATGGTTGGCCTCGGCGGTGCGCAGCGCGATCTCTGCGCGGCGCAGGTCGAGCTGCGTGGAGTTGCCCGCTTCCACCAGTTGGGTGGTCAGCCCGTAGGAGCGCTTCTGCGTGGCGAGGGTGTCGCTCGTCAGGCGCAGCAGTTCCTGGTCGGCACGCAGCGTGAGGTAGGCGCTGGCCACCTCGGACACCAGGCTCATCTGCGTGGCGATGCGGGTCTCGTCGAGGGCCAGGTAGGACGCCAGCGCCCGGTCGCTGAGGCTGCGGACGCGGCCCCACAGGTCCAGTTCCCAGGCGGCCGTCACCCCGGCCACGTCGTAGCGCCGGAGCACGTCGCTTTGCCCCGTGGTGCTGAGGTCGGCCGGTGCGCGCTCTGACGCGCCGCGGGCGGAAACGCCCAGGTTCGGCAGCATCTCGGCACGCTGGATACGGTACAGCGCCTGAGCCGCCTCCACGTTGAGCGCGGCCTTGCGCATGTCGCGGTTGTTCTCCAGTGAAATGCCGATCAACTGCTGCAGCAGCGGGTCGCGGAAGAAGTCCCGCCAGCCGATCTCGGCCGTGATCGCGTCGTCGGGCGTCGCGGCCGCCGGTTCCACATAGGCCGCGCCCGAGGGATAAGCCGTGTCGATCGGCGCTGCGGGCCGGTCATACTTCGGTGCCATGGAGCAGCCAGTCAACGCCGCCGCGAGGGCGAGCGGCGCCAGCGTCCTGGCGGGTCGTGTGAATGCGAAAGATGTTTTCATGTCGTATGTCCTCCTGGCCGTCATGCGTGCTGGTCGGTCATGCCGACACGGGCATGGCGCGCTTCGCGGCGCAGCGCCAGCTTGCGCACCACGACGTAGAACACCGGCGTCAGCACCAGGCCGAATACCGTCACGCCCAGCATGCCGGCGAACACCGCGATGCCCATGGCGTGGCGCATCTCGGCGCCCGCACTGCTGGCCAGCACCAGCGGCACCACGCCAGCGATGAAGGCGAACGACGTCATCAGGATCGGGCGCAGCCGCAAGCGCGCGGCTTCAAGCACGGCTGCCAGCGGATCGGCCCCTTCGCTTTCCTTCGCGCGGGCGAACTCCACGATCAGGATCGCGTTCTTGGCGGCCAGGCCGACCAGCACCACGAAACCGATCTGCGTGAAGATGTTGTTGTCCCCCCCAGAGAGCCAGACGCCGGCGATCGCCGAGAGCAGCGCCATGGGTGCAATCAGCAGCACAGCGAACGGCAGCGACCAACTGTTGTACTGGGCCGCCAGGAACAGGAAGGCGAGCAGCACCGCCAGCGCGAAGATATAGATAGCAGTATTGCCAACTCGCTTTTCCTGGAAAGTCAGGTCCGTCCATTCGTAGGTCATACCGTCCGGCAGCGATTCGCTCACGATCTTCTCAATCGCGGCGGTGGCCTGGCCGGATGAGTAGCCCGGCGCTGGCCCGCCGCTGATGTCGGCCGAGGGGAAGCCGTTGTAATGCATCACCCGGTCGGGGCCGGAACTGCGCTCGATGGTCGCGATCGCGCTCAGCGGGATCATGTCGCCCGCTGCATTGCGCACCTTGAGCATGCCTATGTCCTCAGCCTGCATGCGGAACTGCGCATCGGCTTGGGCCATTACCCGGTAGGTGCGACCGAAGCGGTTGAAGTCGTTGACGTAGAGCGAGCCAAGGTTGACCTGCAGGGTGTCGAACACCTCGGTCAGCGACACGCCCTGCGACTTGGCCTTCACCCGGTCGATGTCCACCTGCAACTGCGGCGCATTGGTCTGGAAGCTGGCGAGCATGTTCGCCAGCTCGGGCGCCTGCATGGCCTTGCCCATGATCTGGCCCTGTGCTTGTGCAAGCGCCTCGGGACCCAGGCCCGCCCGGTCCTCAATCTGCAGCTTAAAGCCGCCCATAGAACCCAGGCCCGGCACCGGCGGCGGCGGGAAGATGCCGACGAAGCCGTCCGGGATCTGGCTGAACTTGCCCATGAGCTTGCCCTGGATGGCGAAGGCCGACAGCGACGGGTCCTTGCGCTCATCGAAGGGCTTGAGCATGGCGAACATCAGCGCGGTGTTCGGCTGGTTCACCGGTCCATTGACCGACAGGCCCGGGAAGGCCACCACGCTCTCGACGCCCGGCTCAGCCAGTGCGATCTTGGTCATCTCCTTGACGACCGCCTCGGTGCGATCCAGCGAGGCGCCGGTCGGAAGCTGGGCGATGCCCACGAGGTAGTACTTGTCCTGGGCGGGCACGAAGCCCGCAGGCACCTTGTGGAAGCCCAGCCAGGTCAGGCTCAGGAAGCCGACGTAGAGCAGCAGCACGATGGCGCTGCCGCGCACCGCGCGGCGCACGCCCCCGACGTAGGAATTCGAGGCGCGGTCGAAGAAGCTGTTGAAGCGGCGGAAGAAGCCGCCGAACACGCCATCGATGATGCGCGTGACGCGATCGGGCTTGGCCGCGCCGTGGTGCGGCTTGAGCAGGATGGCGGCCAGCGCTGGCGACAGCGTAAGCGAGTTGATCGCCGACAGGATGGTCGAGAACGCGATGGTTAGCGCGAATTGGCGATAGAACTCGCCCTGCAGCCCCGACAGGAACGCCGAGGGGATGAAGACCGCTGCCAGCACCGAGGTGATGGCCAGGATCGGGCCAGTCACTTCATCCATCGCCTTGCGCGCCGCGTCCTTGGGTGATTCGCCCAGCGCTATGTGGCGCTCCACGTTCTCCACCACCACGATGGCGTCATCCACCACGATGCCGATGGACAGCACCAGTCCGAACAGCGACAGTGTGTTCAGCGAGAAACCGAACATGTGCATCACCGCGAACGTGCCGACCAGCGAGACCGGCACGGCGATCAGCGGGATGATCGACGCGCGCCAGGATTGCAGGAACAGCACCACCACGATCACCACCAGGAAGATGGCCTCCAGCAGCGTGACGGCGACGGACTGGAGCGAGGCGCGCACGAAGACCGTGGGGTCGTAGGCGACGCTATACTCAATGCCGTCGGGGAACTTGGCTTGAAGTCGGTCCATTGCCGCGCGCACCGCGCTAGACACATCCAGCGCGTTCGCGCCCGGGCTCTGGATGATCTGTATCCCCACCGCCGGCTCGCCATTGAGCAGGCTGCGCAAAGAGTAGGAATCGGCCCCCATCGAGATGCGGGCGACATCCCGCAGGCGAGTTACCTGGCCGTCGGCGCCCGTCTTCACGACGATCTCGCCGAATTGCTCCTCGCTCGACAGTCGGCCCAGAGTGTTGACCGTGACCTGGAACGCCGCCGAGGCATCCGGCTGCTGACCAACCGAACCAGCGGCAACCTGTATGTTCTGCTCGCGGATGGCGGCAACCACGTCGCTCGCGATCAGCCCACGAGCAGCGACCTTGGCGGGTTCGAGCCAGACCCGCATCGAATACTCCCCGGCGCCCCAGACTAGGACATCGCCGACGCCTGGCGTACGAGCCAGCTCATCCTTCACATGAAGTGTGGCGTAGTTGGAGACGTACAGCGGATCATATCGACCTCCAGGCGAAAGCAAATGCACCACCATGAGAACGTCCGGCGACGTTTTCTCGGTGACAACACCGATGCGCTGAACTTCAGGCGGTAGGCGCGGCAACGCCCGCGAGACCCGGTTTTGCACCTGGATCTGCGCAATGTCGGCGTTGATATGCTGCTCGAAGGAGACGGTGAGCACCATTTTCCCGTCGGTGGACATCTGAGACTGCATGTACATCATGCCTTCTACGCCGTTGATCGCCTGCTCCAGCGGTGATGCCACGGTATCGGCGATCACTTGCGGGTTGGCACCGGGATAGCTAGCGGTGACCTGCACCGTGGGAGGCGTGACCTGCGGGTATTCGCTCAGCGGCAGCTGGAAGTAGCTGATCGCGCCCGCGATCAGCATCAGCAGCGACAGGACGATGGCGAAGACCGGCCGGTTGATGAAGAAGCGGGGGAAATTCATTTGCGGGCCTCCGCCGAGCCGGCCGCGCCGTCAGCCTTGGCGGGGTCCGCGCCACCGGCCTTGGCAGGCGCCGCAGCGGGAGCCGGAGCGTTTGCCGCAGCCTTGGTCGCGCCGGCCGCGCCTGCGGCCGGTGCCGCGGGCGCCTGCATGGGCACCATGCGCGGCGTGACCGCCATGCCGGGGCGCACGAGGCCCTTGATGATGATCTTCTCACCGGCCTGCAGGCCGCCGTTGATGACGCGCAGCCCGTCCACCACCGGCCCCAGTTCGATGGGCCGGTACTGGGCCTGGTTGTTCTCGCCCACAACCAGCACGTAGTTGCGCCCTTGGTCGGTGCCCACGGCCTGATCGTCGATCAGGACGGCCTCGCGCGCCGCGCCGGTGGACAGCTTGGCCCGGACGAACATGCCGGGTGCCATGCGCCCATCCGGATTGGGCACAACGGCGCGCACGCGGATCGTGCCGGTGCTTCGGTCAATGGTGTTGCCCACGAAGTCGAGCGCGCCCCTGTGCGGGAAACCCTTGTCCGTGGTCAGCCCGACCTGCACGGGCAGCGAGGCCTTGCCGCCGGCGCCCGCAGCGGGCCGCGAGCGGCTCACGACGTTGAGGTACGTGGCTTCGTCGATGTCGAAGTACACGTGCAGCGGGTCGATGGACACGACCGTGGTCAGCAGCGTGGCCGCGCCGGCGACACCGCCGCTGACCAGGTTGCCCTCGGTCACGAGCACGCGGTCAACGCGCCCGGCGATGGGCGCCGTGACGCGGGCGTAGGACAGATCCAGCCGCGCCGCAGCGACGGCGGCCTTGGCCGCTTGCACCTGGGCCTGGCGCGCACTGCGCGCGGAGACGGCATCGTCGTAGGTCTTGCGCGCGACAGCGCCGGTCGCCACCAGGCGCTCGGCGCGGTCGAAGTCGGCCTGGGCCTGACTGGCCAGCACCTCGGCCTGTTGCAGTTGCGCCGCAGCCGTGTCGAGCGAGACCTGGAACGGCCGGGGGTCGATCTGGAACAGCAGTTGTCCCTTGCGCACCAGTCTGCCCTCGGGGACGCTCACAGCATCGACGGCGCCGCCGACCCGCGAGCGCAGCTCGACGGTCTTGGGCGCGGCCAGGAAGCCGGTGTACTCGGCCGATGGCGCGACCGTGCGGGTGATGACCTCGGCCACGGGCACCTGCGGCGCCATCGGCGCGTCCGCCGGGGGTGCCGCGGCCTTGCCCTCGTCCTTGGCGTCGCGGGCGGCAATCGCTATGCCCCCGACGGCTGCGATGACGCCTGCCACCACAACGATTCTGATTTTTTTACGCATGGAAGTGCCCCTTTCTTGGATGCAGGACTCCGGCCCTTCCGAAGCGCTCTGCAGAAATTTGTGTGGAGGCTGGGCGTTACAACGAAGGCAAGGTCAAGCCCTTTGGGTTGCCCTAGCGGGCAGGCTGCATGGACAAGGTGGTGGGGAACCCCGCGTCGTCGCCGTGGCCACTCCGACATCCAGCTCACGAATGCCGTTATGCGGTTGAACCGGTCGGTCTTGTGGGTGATTGCGAGCGCGGGAGGCTCAGGCGTCCAAGCTGCCGCCGCCCATTGCTGTGCCTGCGCGGCATCCCGGCGCCCAGGCAGGGCCCGCGATTCAGGCTGTTGCGCCCAGGCCGCATCGAGGACGTCCTTGAGGCTAACCGGCGGCGTGGGTACCGGCGCCTCGCAACCTGCCATTCGCCTGGGTGCTTGGGCCTGGTCAGTCGTCGGCTTTGTCCTCGGAAATGTGGACCGCCATGTCCTGCAGCACCTGGCTGACGTGCTGGTCCGCGATGCTGTAGAAGATGTGCTTGGCTTGGCGTTCGCCGCGCACGAGGCGCGCTCCGCGCAGCAGCCGCAGGTGATGGCTGACCAGAGACTGCGACAGGTCGAGCGCTTCGGCGATGTCCCCCACGGCGACCGAGCCATGCATGCACTGCAGCAGGATCTTCAATCGCGATTGGTCGCCCAGCAGGCGGAAGGTCTCGGCCAGAACAGCGACGTCACTTTGCGACATTGCGAGGGCATCGGTCGCCGCGTCGTGGCTGGTGGTCGAGCATTGCGCGGTGTCGGCGCTGGTGGTTTCGCGGGACGTCATGGATGCAAATCCTCAAGTGGAGTGCGAGCCGGCTCGCGCGGCCTCAATGCCTGTGACCAGGAGCGGAATGGTCGTGGTCATGGCCGTGGCTGTGCCCGCCGCCATGCTTGTGATTGCCATGATCATGGCCGCTGTGGTCATGACCGCTGTGATCGTGGCCGCTGTGGTCCTGACGCTCCGACGTGGGCTGCAAGCTGCAGACGTTCTCGTCGGTGCCCGAGTTCCAGTCGATCCCGACCGTGGCGTGTTCGATGCTGAATTGCTCTCGAAGCACCGCTTCGACGCGTTTGACCACGGCGCGTGCTTCCTCGTCCACGTTGGGGCGAACGTGCAGCGTGGCCATCGTGCGCCCGGAGGTGAGCTGCCACACGTGAACGTGGCTGACGGCCGCCAGGCCCGGCACGGCGCCCATCAGGCCTTGCTCCACCTTCTCCGGCGAAGCATCCTCCGGCGCGCCTTCCAGCAGGATGTGGATCGACTTGGCGAGCAGCTTCCATGCGCTGCGCAGGATCAGCGCCGCCACCAGGACCGACAGGATGGGATCTATCGGCGTCCAGCCCGTGAGGTAGATGACGATCGCAGCGACGATGGCGCCGACCGAGCCGAGCAGGTCGCCCATCACGTGCAGGATGGCCCCCTTCACGTTGACGTGATCGGTCTCTCCGCGGGTCATGATCCACAGCACGAGCACGTTCACCAGCAGGCCGAGCACGGCGACGATCATCATCGGGCCGGCAAGGATCACGGGCGGCGCCTGCAGCCGCTCCCACGCCTCGTAGGCGATCCAGGCGACGATCGCGAACAGGGTCACGGCGTTCAGGAAACCGGCGATGACCTCGAAGCGCAGGTAGCCGAAGGTGCGCTTGCTGTCGGCCGCGCGGCGGCCGAACCGGAATGCTGCGTAGGCCAGTGCGAGCGCCGCGGCGTCGGTCAGCATGTGGCCCGCGTCGGCCAGCAAGGCCAGCGAGCCCGACAGCACGCCTCCGACGGCCTCCACAACCATGAAGCCGAAGATCAGGAAAAAGGACAGCAGGACCTTGCGCTCGTTGGCGCTGGTCACGGTCGGGGTGTGGTCATGATCATGGTCGTGATCGTGATCGTGACCATGGTCATGTGCGTGGGATTGGGACATGGGGCCTCGGGAAACTGGGTCTTTGACTGTGGCTCAAAATATAACACATGAATATGTGTTCATGTGAATTGATTTGCACATTTGTGTCCGCGTCTCACCACGGCCGGGATGCCGCTCCGGGCAATTGCCTTAGCCTGGCTCGGCGACCATTCCCCACGCCTGGCAAGCAGCCGTTGATCTAACATCCAGTGGCAATATCCCCCCTGGGGGGATATGATTTCAGCATGGAAGACATGCATAAGCACACCACCCATCCCGACCTGGTGAAGCGGCTCAAGCGCGCCGAGGGGCATCTGCGGCACGTCATCGGGATGATCGAAGGGGGAGAAACCTGCCTCGACATCGCCCGCCAGCTCGCGGCGGTGGAAAGCGCGGTGACGGCGGCCAAGCGCGTCCTGATCCACGACCACATCGACCACTGCCTGTCCCATGACGAGGACTCCGTTCTGACCGAAATGAAGGCGCTGACCAAACTGCTCTGAGGCCGTCCGATGCTCTCCGTGCTGAAGAACCGCACCTACCGCCACCTGTTCACCGCCCAGGTGATTGCGCTCGTCGGCTCCGGCCTGATGACGGTGGCGCTCGGCCTGCTGGCCTACGAGCTGGCCGGCGCGGATGCAGGCGCGGTGCTCGGGACGGCGCTGGCCATCAAGATGCTGGCGTACGCGGGGGTCGCGCCGGTCGCGCAGGCCTTCGCCGACCGGCTCCCGCGGCGCTCGCTGCTCGTGGCGCTGGACCTCGTGCGAGCGGCCGTCGCGCTGTCCCTGCCCTTCGTCACCGAGGTCTGGCAGATCTACCTGCTGATCTTCGTTCTGCAGGCGGCGTCCGCCGGCTTCACGCCGACCTTCCAGGCCACCATCCCGGACATCCTTCCCGACGAAGAGGACTACAGGAAGGCGCTGTCGCTGTCCCGGCTGGCCTACGACCTGGAAAGCCTGATTTCCCCGATGCTGGCCGCCGCGCTGCTGACCGTCATCAACTTTCACAACCTGTTCGCAGGAACGGTGCTCGGTTTCCTCGTTTCAGCCGCTCTCGTGGTCAGCGTGCGGTTGCCCACGTCCGTCCCCGGCCGGCGCCGCGGCATCTGGGAGCGAACGACGCGCGGCACGCGCATCTACCTCGCCACGCCACGCCTGCGGGGCCTGCTGGCGATCAGCCTGGCCGTCTCGGCGGCAGGCGCGATGGTGTTCGTGAACACGGTGGTGCTCGTGAAGGCGCGTTTCGGCCTGGGCGAAGTCGAGGTGGCGTGGGCACTGGCGGCGTTCGGAGGCGGCTCGATGGTGGCCGCCTTCGTCTTGCCGTCCCTACTGGAGAAAGTAGCCGACCGACCCGCGATGCTCACCGGCGCCGCTGTCCTCGTCGTGGGCACGGCGATCGGCGCACTGCTGCCGAGCTATGTGCTGTTGCTGCCGCTGTGGCTGGTGATCGGCTTTGGCTACAGCGTGGCGCAGACGCCATCCGGCCGTCTTCTGCGCCGCTCGGCCCACGCCGAGGACCGTCCAGCGATCTTCGCGGCCCACTTCGCGCTGTCGCACGCCTGCTGGCTCATCTGCTACCCGCTGGCCGGACGCTTCGGCGCGGCCACGGGGCTGCAATCGACGTTCGTCGTCATGTCCTTGATCGGCCTGGCTGGCGTGGCGCTGGCGCTTCGGCTGTGGCCGGCCAGCGACCCGTCGGACTTGGCCCATGACCATCCGAACCTGTCGGCGGATCACCCCCACTTGCGTCAGCACGCGAACCAAGGCGGGCACCATCACGTGCTGGTCGTGGATGACTTGCACCGGATCTGACCGAAAGGATAGGCCTCACGGGACGCGGTAAGGGCTGTTTCGCACCAAGGCTAGTCGTCGCTGTTGTCCTCAACGATGTGGATGGCCATGTCCAGCAGCACCTGGCTCACGTGCTTGTCCGCTACCTCATAGAAGATCTGCTTGGACTGGCGCACGCCCCTGACCAGACGGGCTCCACGCAACAGTCGAAGGTGATGGCTGACCAACGACTGCGAGAGTTCGACGGCTTCCGCGATGTCGCTTACCGACGTGGACCCCTTCATGCAGCACAGCATGACCTTGAGCCGCGACGGATCGCCCAGGAGCCGGAAAGTCTCGGCCAGGATGGTCACGTCATTCTGTGACAGGGAGGCCAGATCGGTGCTTGGGCCCTTCGGTGGGGCACTGACTGGTTTGCGTGGAGTCATCTCTCAAAAATTCCTACCCTCGAACGGCTGTTCGTGCCCTTCAGGATCAACGAGGCTGCGACCGCTTGAGCGCGCACAGCCCGGGACCAGGGCGAGCCTGGCGACCAAGGCCCCTCGTTTCCCCCGTGCGCCGGGCCATTTCTGAAACCTGACAGTACCCGAAAAAAGCGCTTGACCTTCCCACGATGGTAAACCCCAAGCTCCCCCCGTGTCGAATATCAACTATGGGAAACAACCATGAGCATGCCAATAACGAGTGATGCTCGTGCCACCGCAGCAGCGATCAGCCTACCCATCGAGGGCATGACCTGCGCGAGCTGCGTCGGCCGAGTCGAGGCCGCCCTGGCCAAGGTGCCGGGCGTGGACAGCGTTTCCGTCAATCTCGCCAACGAGCGGGCGGACATCCGCCTGGCCGGTCCTGTCGATCGCATCGCGTTGATCCAGGCGGTCGAGAAGGTCGGCTACGACGTGCCGGCTGGCACCGTCGAACTGGCGGTCGAGGGCATGACCTGCGCCTCCTGCGTGGGCCGCGTCGAGAAGGCACTCAAGGCCGTGCCCGGCGTCACCGAGGCCACGGTCAACCTCGCGACCGAGCGTGCCACCGTGCGCGGCGTGGCCGCCGTGGCGGACCTGATCGCGGCCATCGAGAAGGTCGGCTACGAGGCCAACCCGGTGGATACCGGCGCGCAGGCCGACGAGGAAGCCGCCGAGAAGAAGGACGCCGAGCGCGCCGAACTCAAGCGCGACCTGACCCTGGCCGCCGTGCTGGCGCTGCCTGTGTTCGTGCTCGAAATGGGCTCGCACATGATTCCCGGCATGCATGAGTGGGTGGCTTCCACCATCGGCATCCAGCAGAGTTGGTATCTGCAGTTCGTGCTGACCCTGCTGGTGCTCGCCATTCCGGGCTGGCGCTTCTACGAGAAGGGCTTCCCGGCGCTGTTCCGCCTGGGTCCCGACATGAACTCGCTGGTCGCGGTCGGCACGGCCGCGGCCTTCGGCTATTCGATGGTCGCCACATTCGCGCCCAGTCTGCTGCCGGCCGGCACGGTGAACGTGTACTACGAGGCGGCCGCCGTCATCGTGGCGCTGATCCTGCTGGGCCGCTTTCTTGAGGCACGGGCCAAGGGCCGCACCTCCGAGGCCATCAAGCGCCTGGTCGGCCTGCAGGCCAAGGAGGCGCACGTGCTGCGCGACGGCCGCATCGTGGACATCCCGATCAACGACGTGGCGCAGGGCGACATCGTGGAAGTGCGCCCCGGCGAGCGCGTGCCGGTCGATGGTGAAGTGACCGAGGGCCGCAGCTTCGTGGACGAGTCGATGATCACCGGCGAGCCGATTCCCGTCGAAAAGGCGGAAGGCAGCACCGTGGTCGGCGGCACCGTCAACCAGAAGGGTGCGCTGACGCTGCGTGCCACCGCCGTGGGCGGTCAGACCATGCTGGCGCAGATCATCCGCATGGTCGAGCAGGCGCAAGGTTCCAAGCTGCCGATCCAGGCCGTGGTGGACAAGGTGACACTGTGGTTCGTGCCCGCCGTCATGCTGGCCGCCGTGCTGACCTTCTTGGTCTGGCTGGTGTTCGGCCCGTCGCCCGCGCTGTCCTTCGCGCTGGTCAATGCCGTGGCGGTGCTGATCATTGCCTGCCCGTGCGCCATGGGTCTGGCGACGCCGACCTCCATCATGGTCGGCACGGGCCGCGGCGCCGAGATGGGCGTACTGTTCCGCAAGGGTGAAGCCCTGCAACTGCTCAAGGACGCCAAGGTGGTGGCCGTGGACAAGACCGGCACGCTGACCGAGGGCCGCCCGGTCCTGACCGACCTGGAGATTGCCGACGGCTTTGACCGCAACCAGGTGCTGGCGAAGGTCGCCTCTGTCGAATCGCGCTCGGAGCATCCGATCGCACGCGCCATCGTCGAGTCGGCCGTGGAAGGTGGCATCGCGCTGCCGACGATGACCGACTTCGATTCGGTCACGGGCATGGGTGTGCGTGCCACCGTGGACGGCGCGCGTGTCGAGGTCGGTGCCGATCGCTTCATGCGTGAGCTGGGTTTGGACGTGAGCGGCTTCGCTCGCACGGCCGAGCGCCTGGGCAATGAGGGCAAGTCGCCGCTGTACGCCGCGATCGACGGCCGACTGGCCGCCATCATCGCGGTGGCCGATCCGATCAAGTCCAGCACGCCCGTGGCCATTGCCGCGCTGCACCAGCTCGGCCTGAAGGTGGCGATGATCACCGGCGACAACGCGCGTACCGCGCAGGCCATCGCCAAGCAACTGGGCATCGACGAGGTGGTGGCCGAAGTGCTGCCCGAGGGCAAGGTCGAAGCCGTGCGCCGCTTAAAGGCCACCCACGGCCAGATCGGCTACGTGGGTGACGGCATCAACGATGCGCCGGCGCTGGCCGAGGCCGACGTGGGCCTGGCGATCGGCACCGGCACCGACGTGGCGGTGGAGTCGGCCGACGTGGTGCTGATGTCCGGCAACCTGCAGGGTGTGCCCAACGCCATCGCGCTGTCCAAGGCCACCATCGGCAACATCCGCCAGAACCTGTTCTGGGCGTTTGGCTACAACACGGCCCTGATCCCGGTAGCTGCTGGCGTCCTATACCCCGCATACGGTGTGCTGCTGTCCCCAATTTTCGCGGCCGGAGCGATGGCGCTGTCCAGCGTGTTCGTGCTCGGCAACGCGCTGCGCCTGCGCCGCTTCCAGCCGCCGCTGGCGGCGGATACCGCTCATTGAGAAAGGAGGAACACCATGAACATCGGTGAAGCATCCAAGGCCTCGAAGGTCTCGGCCAAGATGATCCGCTACTACGAGCAGATCGGCTTGATTCCCCCGGCCGACCGGAACGATTCGGGCTACCGCGCCTATAGCCAGGACGACGTACACCGGCTGCACTTCATCCGGCGTGCGCGCGACCTCGGCTTCTCGGTGGCCGAGATCACGGACCTGCTGGGACTGTGGAACGACAAGTCGCGCCAGAGTGCCGACGTCAAGCGCCTGGCGCAGCAGCACATCTCCGAGCTGGACCGGCGCATCGCGAGCATGTTGGAGATGGCCGAGACGCTCAAGGCGCTGATCCGGTGCTGCGCCGGCGACGAACGGCCCGACTGCCCGATCCTGCACACGCTGGAGCAACTCGATACCAGCGACGACGAGCCCGAAGCGCGCACCGGCGCCGTGCCACGGCGTACAAGTGGCAACGCAGCGGCAACGAAGCCGCGTGCGCACTGAGCAGCCGGGAGAGACATGCCCAAGATCACCGTATTGCCCCATCCTGAACTGGCGCCCGAGGGCGCCGAGCTGAACGTGCCGGTCGGCACCTCGATCTGCGAGGCGCTGCTAGACAACGGCATCGAGATCGAACATGCCTGCGACATGAGCTGCGCCTGCACGACCTGCCACTGCATCGTGCGCAAGGGGTTCGATTCCCTCAACGAGGTCGAGGAGTGCGAGGACGACCTGCTTGACCGGGCCTGGGGGCTAGAGGCGCAATCGCGCCTGAGCTGCCAGGCCATCGTGGCGAACGAGGACCTGACCGTCGAGATCCCGAAATACACGATCAACCATGCCAAGGAGAACCACTAGGACCCAGCGTGCCGCCGCGGGCGCGCCGGCCTGCGGCGGGGTTGCTCTGGCAGACGGAGGACTGACGGCGTTGCAGCCTGACGACCGACCCGCGAGCCAGATGTCTACACCCCCTTGCACCACCGCCGGTTAGGCTGGAAATGTCGTCAAAGTCCTTCAATCCGTGATAGTCGGCGCTGCGGCCGGCCCGTGAAAAGTCCCACAGGAGAAGTCCAGCATGTCTGCGCCCAAACAAGCCACGCTCTACCGGATGGTCATGCCCGGCCATACCTGCCCCTACGGGCTGAAGTCGCTCGATCTGCTCAACCGCAAGGGCTACGAGGTCGAGGACAAACACTTGGCGAGCCGCGAGCAGACGGATGCGTTCAAGAAGGAGCATGGCGTCGAGACCACGCCCCAGGTCTTCATAAACGGGCGGCGCGTGGGCGGCTACGACGACCTGCGCAAATTCTTCGGCATGTCCGTGAAGGACAAGAACGCCGTGACCTACATCCCTGTGATCGCGCTGTTCGCCATGGCGGCCGCGATGGCGCTGGCGGCGAGCTGGGCGGCCTTCGGCCAGCTCTGGAGCATTCAGGCGGCAGAGTGGTTCGTGGCCTTTGCCATGTGTCTCCTGGCGCTGCAGAAGCTCAAGGACGTGGACGGCTTCGCGACGATGTTCCTCAACTACGACCTGCTGGCCAAGCGCTGGGTTCGGTATGCCTATTTCTACCCGTTCGCGGAGGCCATCGCAGGCGTCCTGATGGTCGCGGGCGTGGGGATGTGGGTGTCGATTCCGTTGGCGCTGTTCATCGGGACCGTCGGGGCCGTGTCGGTTTTCAAGGCGGTCTATGTCGATCGCCGGGAACTCAAGTGCGCCTGTGTGGGCGGGGACAGCAACGTGCCGCTGGGCTTCGTGTCCCTGACCGAGAACCTGATGATGGTGGCGATGGCCCTGTGGATGTGGGCCAAGGTCGCCTACCTTGGGATGCACTGAGCGCCGCGCCAGGTACGGCACAGCGCACGTGCTCGCATCGGCCGTCCTGTGTGCAGGCCGGCCACGACGCGGTGTTACTACGCGCGCGGCGGGAAGCCAGCTTCGCTCAGGGCCGCGGCGATCTGCTCTTGCGAGGCCGAGGTCTGGACCTCGACACGGCGGGTCGGCGGGTCCGTGACGATCTTAGCGTTGGGGTCGATCGTTTGGATCGTTTTCGTAACGGTGCGGGCGCAGCCGCCGCAGGTCATGTCTTCGAGATGGAATTGCATGGAAAACTCCTTTCGGGTTTGGGTGTTTGAAGTCTGGTCCTTGCCAAGGTTGGAAGGTCAAGCGCTATTTGCATCCCCGCTACACCAATCGGCCGAATGCTCATAGGGGCAAGGCCGTGGTGCTCTTTACCCGATCCAGCACGAAGCTTGTCTTGCAGTCCTGCACGCTGGGGTGCTTGAGCAGCGTGTCGAGCACGAAGCGAGAGTAGTGAGCCATGTTCTTGACGACCACCCGCAGCAGATAAGGCGTGTCCAAATCCAGCATCGTCGCCGCCGCCTTGGCGTCCTGGCTGTCGCCGGACGCGGCCGACCAGCGCGAGGCAGCCATCGCCAAGCGATTGGATCGGCTGTCGCGCCAAGCCGAGCGCATGGAGCGCGATCAGAACATCGCCATCGAAACGCTGGCTCTGTTCATCCGCTACTACCTCACCGTCAGCACGCCGGTTCCCGAAGCGCACCAAGACGCGGCCCGCGCGCAGGGCAAGGCGCGATTCGAGCAGTTCACCGAGCAGCTTGGCCGCCACCTGATGCGCGGGCGCAGCCTGGCGCGTGACGTGGTGGAGGAACTGCACCCCGACCCGATGCGGATGGAGGACGCAGCGGCAGCCGCTCAAGCACGGGAGCGTGCGTCATGAGCGCCGTTCCCCAATCCATGAGCGCCACGTCGCTCGACCGGCGCATCCAGATGCTGCGCACGGCAATGGGGCCGCTGAACGCCACCGCGCTCGAAGACCCCGACGTCGTGGAAATCATGCTCAACCCGGACCGCACCCTTTGGGTGGATCGCCTGTCTGTAGCCACCTCGCATCCATGGCAGTGTTCGCTTCGGGTCGAATAGGGGCCCTAGCATTCCTGATCGCGTCGTCGGCGCCAGCTCGTCTGCTTTCGGCCGGAACCTACGCGTATGCTAGCAATCACAGTCCACAAAACCTTGTGGCGATTCAACTTGAATGGACTGCTATGCGCCAGCTTTGGATTGAAGACGAGTGATGTGGTCGAAGGCAGCGAGTTTCGCCTCCGCTTGAGACTTGTAGTTGCGGCGAGCGTGCAGGACAGTTGAGTCGTCTAGCGCAGCCAAGGTACAGGCCCATTCTCCGCCGCGCGGGTAAACGGTAATGCGGAATCCATCCGAAGTGATATGCGGATTCCCCTTTGCCGAAACTTTCCACGCACGCGCAGTCCAACGCTTGCGCTTTGCTGCGCGGCTTTTCATAGAGGCTTCACGGGCTCGCGAGGCCGCCAGGTCGCCTTCCATGTGGCCGGCACATACACACCCAACCTCGAGAACGTTCGGGTAATCTGGGTGCTCCATGTGATGGACGTAGCGGATGGTTTGCGACTCGCACATCTCGCAATCGATCTGCGGCTCTCCAAGATCCTCAATATCTACGCAAGTCCAGCCGCGATGCGGCACTCCGGCTACAGACCACTTGCCTCGCCTATGCGCGACCAGCTCTTATTCTGTCAGAGGATTAGTTACTGCCATAGACCCTGACTACCTAGTAGCCGGACCCTAGAGTCCGGTCAAATGAATTATTCACAGCGCACCTTGTGGCAGGCTATCCCCTGATACCGCTCGATCTTATGTCCGCTGCGTCCGGGTATCAAGCACATGCATACCCCCACCACGAACAGGGCGGGAGCGAGCCCTTCAGCGGAGGTCTCCCTGGAGTCGAAACTGGAGGCTAGCATCGCTCGGGCCGAAACCTGCCTCAGTGCCCGCTTCTGGCCAGAACCGGACGTTCTGCACGAGTAGCGAGCATGTCTGCAGAGAGATGGCGGTTAGGTGGTCGGGTCCCGACGCTGTACCTTACTTGGCTCCAGCGGGCTGATCCGACGAAGCGGTGGTTGGGGCCTCGGCCAGTTCAGGCGAAATGAAGTTGGCATGCACCAAGGCAAGCTGCCCACCTTCAGCAGCGTAGTACTCGGTGACCCCGCAGTTGGGCACATCGCCTTCGCGGTCAAGGTCGAGGATGGCATCCTCGTCCATGCCTTCTAGAAGGTATCGCATGCAATTCACAATCACTTGGTGCGCGACGATCATCACGCGTGCACCGGCGTGGTTCCGTTGGAGATCCCCGACAACGCCGCGTAGCCGCAAGATGACATCACACCAGCTTTCTCCGCCCGGTGGGCGAAAGTAGAACTTTCCAACCAGCCGTCTCTGCGCGGCCAGTTCCGGGAAGGTAGCGACGATGCCACTGGAGGTGTAGCGGTCCAGAACGCCGAACTCCTTCTCACGCAGGCGCTCATCAATGATTAGACGGTGGCCAGGGCCAAGCGCGTCGGCCACGGCTTGGGCGGTCTGCCTTGCACGCATGTATGGAGAAGTCAGCACGATTTGCGGGCGTTGGTGCTCGGCAAGTCCCAGTACCCAAGCACCCAGTGCTTGCGACTGGCGCTCCCCCAGCGAGGAGAGAGGCACGTCCGCGTCGCGGTGTTCCAACTCGATTAAGGTGATGTTATTTGCCTCAGCGTGGTCTCGCGCAACGTTTCCGGCGCTTTGGCCATGCCGTACCACCCAGATCCGCTCTGGCCACCGCGCGGCAACCCCCTCCATCGCACTGTTCTGCTGCATATCAATCTCCCGCTTATCTGTCCGGGCGTTGTAGCGGGCATAAAGTCCTGCAAACGACTGGGTTGAGACATGGTTGAGACCTTGTCGACGACCGAGCCACCTTATCCCCGCTTGACGAAAAGCCGATGTCCGCTGCAAGCGCTCCCTTTCGCAGCGAAGCGCTATGCCTTTGCCTAAGCCTCCACATCGCGCATTGTTAGCGCCGTTTCAAGGCCGGTTTAGTGTCGGCTGCATCGGGCACATGCGCGGCGCAAGAAGGAAGTTCTGTATGTCATTGGGGGAGAGCGCGACACTGTCATAGCATTCGAATTGACTGCACCCCAAGCGAAACCTTTCAACTTTGAAGTCTTCCCGAGCTGCTTCAATGCCCTCCCCCAAGCGAGAGCTGAGCTAGTCGCTCATCGATTCTTAACCGCGCCAGATCCAACCCCGTGTCATCGTTGGCGTAGGGTGAGCCAAACAACGGGACCTCTACCCACCAGCATTCCTGACCGGGGTGTACGTAAGGCGCATGATCGTCTAGCAGAAGGGCCTCCCCGGCGTGAGATGTAACAAATCGCAGGTCCTTAGTTGGTCCGTACCATGAAACGTAGTGAAGCTTCCCAAACCAGCTCGGGGCCACACCCTCCGCCACGAGAAGCCTACAGATTTCTCGCACTCTTGACTCCGGAACAGTCGTAAAGAGTACTAGCTGACTGAACTTGATCCGCATCGCTTCCAGGAACGCGAACAGGCCAGGGCGTGGGATCTGGCTGACCGCATTTGAGATCAGCGTTCCTTCTAGGTCCATTGCAAGAATGGTTGGTCTCATACATCCCTCTGATCTTTAGCCAGACCTGCACGAAAGTCAGACCGCTTCAGGTGCGCATGAACAACAGTCAGCAGTACGACCGTATTCCAGCGTCCATGGTAAATGGCACCCCTTGCCTAGGTGCTGACGTGCTGCCCATCCAAGTAAGATCGCACATCCCGAAGTTCGCGCAAGCCTCCGCGACAAATAAAATCCAGCACGGTGTTACCAGCAAACATGGGCGCCATGTTAGGTCGCCTTATCCAGCCATCCGCCTGAACGGGGTCAGGCAGAAGGATATGAAGAGCTTTGTAAATGCCGAGTAGATAGCTAATCCGCACCAGGACCTCGGCATCGATATGCTCGTAGGCCCCTCGCGCCCATGCCTCATAAAAAGCATCGGGTGGGCTTCCAAGCAAAGCTCTCTGCTGAGGTCCGGACAGTTGCCATCGCGCAGCGAGGTTGAAGAACGCTCTCAATGCTGAGCCTGAAAGCTCTTCGCGACTGAGCTCATCTGTAGGGATGGTCATCATGTACTCATCTTCCAATCAACCTCCCTTAGAGGCACATCGTGGCGCAGCACAACCCCACGCCTACAGGTGCGCCGACATCTCTTTCAACAGTCGGCAGCATGCCCATGCTAGCGCAATCCACAAACTGTATTGCGTACTAAATCATCTGACATGCCAGCCGCTGTAGCAGCATGCATATCAGATGATCTGATACGTGATCAGATAATCTGCGCCCCACAAGCAAGAAGATGTGCTCGCTGTTTGCAATATGAAAGAGAGTGAGTGATGCTCGCCTACATGGTGCCCTTGTCGATACAAACGCTAGCACTTCGCGCAACGACTCCTGACCAGCTCGCCGAGCAGGTGGCGGAGGAGTACGGGCTCTATGTCCGGCTCTCAGAAGTGTGGATGCTGCTTGGCTACAACAGCATCAGCGCGGCCAGGCGCGCGGCGTATGACAACCGCCTGGGAATAGCAACCTCGACCATTCCCGGCAGGAAGGGGCGCATGATCCGATCCAGGGATCTCGCCCAATGGTTGTTCAATGCATCACGCGGCGCAGATCCCGTAACCAGTCGGCGGACCGCTCAATGATCCCAATCTGCCCATGGAGGTCCTCCAGATGAGCTAAGAAGACTCTCTGGGGCAGAAAAGACAAACCCCGGCTGGCAGGCCGGGGTCTGTTTAAGGCGCAGCGATGAGAACCGCTATGCCGAATCTACCCCCTTACCCCGATAAGAATCAACCCCTAGGCATTCCGGGAGGGAGGCGGCTGCCCGCCTCCCAGTAGATAGGCAGGGTTCCATGAATCAAGAAGAACTGGCCCAGCGTCTGCGGGAGCATGAGGGCCTAACTGTCGAACAGCGACAGCACATCCTTGAGATGGCTAGCTCGAGTCCAGCGCGGAAGCCAGGAAAAGGCGCGCTGAACAACGTTGTGACCCACTTCAACTCAGTCAAGTGTGGCCAGCTCATCACGCTGGAGAGTCATACCGTTGAACATATGTTCGCGCTGACTCTGGAGCTGGATCCGGATGTGCTTGGCTACTTCCCGCAGGTTGCCTGTAAGGGAGTGAGACTTGGCAATCATGTAAGGAGCGGCACCTTGGATTTTCTGGTCGTCCGCACCCGTCGCATTGAGCTGGTCGAATGCAAGGCCGGCTCCGCTCGTGACAGCTTGCTTGCGGCAAAGTCCGGTGAATGGGTCGACGTCGATGGAAATCTTCAGAACCTTGCCTATGGCCCTTGGGCAAGGCAGCGCGGCATGGAGCACGTCCTGTGGCTCAGTCCCTCCCGCGTCGACACGCCACTCCGGAACCTGCAGGTCATCTATAACGAGGTGCGTATGGTACCCGCCAACGAGGCTCAAGCCTTGGGCAGACGCATCCATGCGCATCTCGCCGACGGCCCCAAGAGCCTCGATTGGATGATCGAGACTATCGAGGGATTCAACGTGAGCCAAGCGGCGCTTCTGCTTGGAACCCGCTGGGCCTTCGGTCCAGTTGAGCATGTTCCGCTCACGGACACGAGCAACTTCTTTTTGACCTTGAATCAGGCTCAGGCTATTGAGATAGGAAGCAACTTCTTTGAGGTTGCCAGGCACTCTCGCAATCAACTGAACTCTGCGTTCGCAACGGCGACGCTAGTCGACGCCACCAACGCCGAAAAGCGGCTCGCATTGATTCAATCCGCGCATGCGAAGGGTACAGCCGTCCCCAAACACCTGCGTGAGATAGCGCGGAAGGTGATCGAGGCGCGAAGCAGAGGTGACAACGAACTCGAGCAGTGCCTTACCAGGTTTCATGCAAGCGGAAACCGAATGAGCCGGCTTACCCCCGTTCAGGAGAAGCGGACGGCTGAGGCAATTCGCGCATACGCCGCAGGCAAGTATTCACAGAAGAAGGACGCATACGCTGCGCTCAAGGAGGCCTGTGAATCTGACGGCGAGTCGCCACAGAGCCGCCAGGCCTTCGAACGCAGGCTCGCTGATCCGCGCCTGGAGCTGCGTAAGGTCCTTGCAACGCAGGGAATGCGTGGCTACCAAAAGCAACGGCCGCGCTCGGACGCGCGACCGGTCGGGTACAGCCTTAGCTAAACATGCAGTCCTGCACGTGGACAGTACCAAAGTCGACGTGAGGGTGGTGAGCGACGATGGAATGGAAGCAAGCGCAGAGTCCCCTCTGATTTATCTAGGGACAGATGAGGCGACTGATCTGCCGATGGCGCATTCCATTGTCTTCGGGCCAGCACGGCGCGATGGTTTGGCCATCCTGATACGTGACTACGTCCGCAGACATGGACGACTGTTCAACAGCATCTTTGTCGATCGAGGAACGGAGAATCAGTCACACTTTCTCACTGCTCTGGCTTTGCGATATCAGTTCTCAATCCATATCTGCCCAACGGCAGGTTCGAGGTTCAACTCGGACGTAGAACGCTACTTTGGAAGGTTCAATTCCCAGGTCAGCCATGAGCTTGTCGGTAGCACCGATCCCGACAAGGCGGGCCGAGGCGTGGATGGGAAGTTCAAGAGCTACAAAACTGCCAAGCACCGCTTTGAAACCGTTCATACGGTTGCCAGGGAAACGCTTTATGAGCACTTCCCGAGCGTCCCTGTACAAGGCTTCGCAAGTCCGGCCGAACGGGCAGCCCACGCAGATCTTCTCTTTCCTAGTGCCGGCCTGCACGCATTGGTTGACGAAGAATTCCTCTTCAGAACCGCGATCCCGCACAGCAATAACAAGTATGTACCCGGACGAGGGTTCGAGGTGAATGGTCGGTACTTTCACTCCAATGAACTGAGGGAGCTCGACGCGTCATTCGATGTTGAGCAGCTTCGAACAGACCCGGAGGACCCGAGCTTCATCTGGGTTAGGACGAATCGTGGACTGTTCAAGGCGTTCTGCAACTTGATCGGGCCTCTAGCTAATTCCACCCTGATTGAGCGGTCATTCAGAGGTATGTATGACCAGCTCTACGCGCCATCGCTCCGCGAAGCAAAGCAGAGCGCGAGGCACGCTCAGGCGATGCGTACGGCAGCCGCGAACGCGAAGCCCAACACCGCGGCTCAACCCAAGCCGGGGGAGGCGGACTCCAGTAGCCTCCCTTCTCAATCAAATGACGCTCTTGACGAGATCGCTCTGCGCGGAATCAAGAAGCGAGCGATGGATGACTTTGACGATATTGAGTCGCCGTAGCTTGTGCAATTGGGGGCAAGCCCGCGCCAGTCATTCAAATTCACAGGAACCGATAGTGGACAGCAACTCTGGAATTCCTTTTGTGAATCATAGCCGCATGAGGACGGCTTACTCCGAACTCTTGAATGCCATCCAAGGTGCGCGCCCAGGTACGTTCGTCTGGGCATTGGCTCCTTCTGGCTCGGGCAAGAGTGAGATCAGACAAGCTATTCTTCCCGTCCTTGCCGGGAAGCAGAGCCTCTGGCCAGCTGGCACGCTTCCTTTGATATCGGTGCGTGCAATGGCCAATGATCGGGGAAAGTTCAACTCCAAGGATCTCACGCTGCGCCTCCATCACGCCGTGGTGGAACCAGACTTCGGCTGGCTGGAGAACAAGGACCGATCGGTCAGTACTGATGCGCACCATGTCCAGGCGGAGGCAGAGGTAAACAATCAGCTGTGGAAGAGAGTGAGGGCAACGCAGTCGCAGCCGAGATTGCAGCACAGCTTCGAATCTGTGGCGAAACAACGTCAACTTAAGTACATCTTCCTGGAAGAAGCGGCAACCTTGACGATGGTGCATCTTCATCAAACCAGCTATGGGTACATGTCGAACCTTGTGCGACTGATTGAAGAAATCGGCTGCGTCATAGTGATGCTGGCTACCCACACTGCGGAGAGTTTGTGGGCGGGACACCCCGACGTCTGGAATCGATCCCGGTTCGTCTACATCCGGCCGTATAACCTGAAGAATTCCCAAGACGAGCGGGATTTCGTTGCAGTGCTGAAGGGTATCGGGCAGAGCTTCAACCTGTCCGATCCCAAGCTCCTCGTTAAGAATACTGATTTGATGTACGCCAATGGTGCTGGCGTGTTCGGCCCCACTATCGACGTCGTCCATAGGGCTGAGCTCCGCCGAAAGAATGAGGGAGCGAACAGCATCACTGAAGCGCACTTGCACGCCAGCTCCTCAAGCGAGAAGGAGCTTGGAACCGTGTGGAGCAGCGTGCTGGCCTTCAACAAGCTTGCGGATCAGAGGCCCTTGAATGGTGAGAAGAGAATTGCTGACTTCCTGAAGCGCATGGGTACGGGGGAGTAGAGCGAAAATGACTACGGCACACATGCGGTATCGGTGGACAGCACTGCCGCCAATTGCACCGATCGACGGAGCCACCGCCCAGACTGAGTCACTTGGAGGGTACTTCCAGAGGATGTGCGAAACGACCGGGTTTACAAAGACACACCTCGCAGGAGTGCTTGACAAAGTTGCGGGTCAGCCAAGAAATGGACTGAGTGAGCGAAATAGCTTCGTGGGACCAGGGCAGGTGAGCCTTAACCGCGCGCGCGCTAGAGCAGCTGACTAACCAACGCCTGGTCGGCTGCACGCTCTCGCCTTTCATTAATGTCCTGCAGATGCGGGATGGCGGCCTTGCTGGCATCAATCGCCGCTGGTGTCCTGAGTGCCTGCTGGAGGCTGGCGAGAGTAACGGTCTAAGTGAGAGGCTCATCTGGAACTTCCTTCACTACTCGCATTGCTCCTTGCACTCAGTCAGAATCATTGATCGCTGCCAAGAATGCGGCAACAGTCAACAGTTGCGAAGGGGCAACGCGGCCTCGTGCGCCTATTGCGGTTGCAGCCTAGCGCGCAACCACGCACGAGAGGCCGAGCGCACTTCAGTCCTGGGCCAACGCCTCGATCGAGGACGTCGTACGCTGGACCGCAACCAACCCTGATGTGGTTATTCCTGCGGAGAACTATCAACGTTTCTTTGATGGGCTCCTTCAAGATGGGACATTGGATAGGCTGAAGATCGTTCATAACAGGTTCTGGAGGGATGCAATTCGCTTCAGACGAACTACTACCACTTTCAGAACGCTACTCAACCTATCCGCCATCAAATCTGTTGACATTATCGGAATTTTGACCGAACCAGTTCCGGCCTCATCGACTTCATTGTTTCCAAGCCATGAGGTGGACGGTGAGATCGCCTTTGATCTAGAGGACTGGGGGGCTCAGGCGAGGAAATTCGAAGTCGTGCTCCACGCGCTCTGCAAGGCCAATACGCGTGTGTTCCCTAGCCAGCAGTTCCTTAGCTTATTGTTGGTTTCTAAACGAAAAAGTTCTATCCACCGTGCGCCGTCATTCAGCGTCTACCTAGATCTTCAGAGGCAACCTGGCCAGGACCTTCTTGCGGGTCGGAACATGGCGAGCAGAATTATGGCCCTGTCCATGACCCTGCTTAAGAGCGGCATGCGCGAGCGGGGCGTAGCAAGTGAAGTTCTGAAGAGATTCGCCATTTCGGCAGAGATCGCTAGAGAGTGCGCCCGGACCGCAGTTGTTATTACAAAGGCCATGCGCTCTCCGGCCTTCCGAGCTTCCGGTGATCCCTTCCCGTGCCGCTGAAGAAGGCCAGAAGAAGACATCACTTCCCTGCGCAGCCGAGCGGGTTGTTCAACCGCGGGGTTCTACCCCGATATCACGGACGGTTCTAAAAGAGCTGCAACCTTCTGGTCCTGCCTGGCGACCCTTCGTCGCATCCTTGGGTTAGGGCGTCGCTCTATGTAGTCAAACGCATCCGCTCGTGCTGCATACTTTGTGGCGCAGTTCGTTCGATAGATCCGCTCACGCTTGAGTGGCCCAAAGAGGGCTTCGCAGGCCGCGTTGTCGCCACAATGACCCACAGCGCTCATCGAGCAGATCAGCCCGTTAGCCGCTAGATGCCCTTGGTAGTCGCGGCTGCGGAACTGGCTGCCTCAATCCGAATGCAGGATTACCTCATCGCTTCCTTGACGCTGCCACACCGCCATCTGCACAGCCCGGGTCACCATCTGGCGATCCTGTCGATCGTGTATTGACCAGCCCACGATGCGCTGGTCGTACAGATGCAGCTTGCCCTGTCGGGTCTTGATCTCGGTAATATCTGTCACCCACTTGGTTTCCGGCTCCAGCGCGAGAAAATCGCGTTCAAGCAGTTTGACCACGCCCGGCGCTGTCATGGCCGGAGTTGCGCACCGCCCGCGACGCTTGCGCTGGGGCCAGCCCTGCAGGCCGTCGGCGGCCATCAGGCGCGCATCCGTCAGTCATGAGAGCGTGGCCTGAATGACAGGCTTTGAAATTCCGAGAACACTGCAAATTCGATTGGTGGCCACAGCCCAGTTTCCAGATATGAGAAGTTGATTGACTCAGGGCAGCCGATGGGCAGCACCGCTGGAAGAGAAGGCTACGCCAGGCCGTTCCCGAAAGAATTGGCGATCCGGGGACATCAGTGTTACGAATTGCAATAACAAACTGTTGTCCTTCATGAGGGCCGTCGCCAATCAAACTCCGCCACCATGTACAAGCGCCATCACTGCATTGACCGAATAGGGCCTGCCACTTCATCGCGCGTCGGTGCGCTGAAAGGCACTGCTACCAGACGTACCCCCCTGCCTTCGCTTGGGGGACGGATCCGACGTCGCCCCTTACTTGCCTGAGGGGCCGGGGAACCAAAAGGCGATGCGCGTACGAGGGTTGCCGGAACGTCCAATTCCCCTGATTTGATTAGAATCTGCCCAGGTAGATAGGGGCTGTCAGCCGGCCATCGTCGTGCTGCAGCTAGGGACAGGAGGCGGCTACGCCGCCATGAGCACAAGGAGACATCAGGGTGTACTTGGCAGAGCTGTCTATCTCGAACTTCCGCAAGATCAACAACGCAGTACTGCACTTCCAAAGTGGACTGAACGTTCTGGTTGGTGCGAATAACGCGGGCAAGACCGCCATTGTCGATGCGTTGAGGTCTCTCCTTGCCGGGCACGATGAACCGTACCCGCGGTTGGACTCGGACGATATTCATAGGCCGAAGACAGGATCGCCTAGCGGCAACATCGTGTTCAAGTACATCTTCCGAGGGTTGAGCCCCGATGATGAAGCTGACTTCATGACTGCCCTGAAACCTGCCAAGGACGGGCAGATGGAGGCGCATATCACCATCAGCTTCTCCGAGGCGGATAAGACGGGGCGACTTAGAGCGAAGCGCTGGTGCGGAGACCATGATGATGTCGGCTTGACAACGGACATGATGGAGAACCTTCGTGGCGTCTATCTACAGCCCCTGCGCGATGCTTCTCAGGCTCTTAGACCCGGCCGCACAAGCCAGCTGTCCCGACTGTTTCAGCTGCTCGTTGATGACGATGGCAAGATCGAGATCAATAAGGCACTGAAGCTGCTGGATGATGAGCTCAAGACGAAAGCGCCGATTGTGAGCACCCATAAGGCGATAACCACTCGCCATTCCGAGATGTTGGGGCCACAGCTGTCCCAGCTGCTCGAGCTGGGGGTTAGCGTCAGCGATTTCCAACGCCTGGCTTCGCGTCTCTCCCTTACCGTTGATCTGTTCGAGCTTGAGCAAAACGGGCTCGGATTCAACAATCTGATCTTCATGGCGGTCGTTCTCAGCGAGCTGACCAAGAACCCGCAAGCCAGCTATCGAGGCCTGATCATTGAGGAGCCCGAGGCACATCTGCATCCCCAATTGCAGGCTGTGCTCCTGGGATACTTTGAGACCATCAAGGCAGTGGACAAAGAGAAGCCTGTCCAGCTGTTCGTTACCAGCCACTCACCCAACTTTGCCAGCATCGCCAACCTCGACAGTCTCACCTGTCTTGTCGACACCGGAATCAAGGTGGAGACTTTTTTTCCCCGAGACATCAAGTTTTCTGTCGGAAAGCGTGAGAAGCTTGAGCGCTATTTGGACGTCACTCGGGCTGAGCTCTTCTTTGCACGCCGCGCAATCCTGGTCGAGGGCGCTGCGGAATTGGTCCTTGTCAGTGTGCTCGCCGAGAAGTGCGGTCACGATCTACGTAAGCATGGGGTAAGCCTCATCAGCGTTGAAGGCCTCAACTTCGACTCATTCATTCCACTGTTCGGCGAGAAGGCGCTGAAGATTCCTGTTTCCGTGCTTACGGATGCAGACCCAACAGGTCCGAGTGAAGAGGATGAAGAGGAAGAGGGCGATGGCAGCGCAGAAGCGGACGACCATGCGCCGGAAGATGGGACCTCTAGTGGAAAGAAGAAGGCGGCTCCTGTCTACCCTTCGATCGGCGACAAGGTGCAGGTGTCCGCCAATACCTTGAGTATGCTCAAGTTCGAGGATTCATATCTCAAGATCTTCCATGGGCTAAAGACGCTTGAGTATGACTTGGCCTTGTACGCCAGCAATCGCAAGATCATGCTTGCGGCGCTTAAGGAGCTACACCCGAAGATCTCTGCGAACCTGGAGAAGAAGGTAGACGCCGCTACGGGAGATGCAGAGAAGGCTCGCGTACTGTTCAGCGGAATGTTCGAGCGGAAGAACGGAAACGTCCAGAAGGGGCGCTTTGCACAAGCTTTGGCGTACCTGATCGCCAAGGCGAAAAAGGAAGATTTCACTGTTCCGGAGTACATCCAGTCTGCAGTCGAACACGCTTGTCAGCTTGGCCCGAAGAAGGCTGAAGACGAATGAGCACGGATACTACTCCTTCAGCTGAACAGCGTGAGATCATCACGGCACCATTGCATCCGATGTCGGTCATCGCTTGCGCGGGAAGTGGGAAGACCTTCACGGCTGTACGCAGGCTGGCCCACATACGTCAATGCCTCGGTGATCACCGGGGCCGGGTTGCGCTCCTGTCCTTCTCGAACATCGCCGTGGAGACCTTCAGGCGCGAGTACCGGGCACTCGCAATGGGATCGCTCAAGATCCCGTCCCACCAGCGTGTCGAGATCGACACATTGGACGGGTTCATTACGACAAATATTCTGCGACCCCACGCCCATCGGACGATGGGGTGTACCACGACCCCGTTCTTGCTATCAGGGAGCGAGTCATTCCTTTTAGGAAAGGACTATCGCTTCTGGGTGGAATCGCCGAGAACCGATAACTACCCAGTGCCCCAAGGGCATATCCATCGCGTTGTCATAGGCCCTTCTGGGGCTGAAACGGGCTTTTTCTATCAGAACTCCGGCATGCTGGCGAGGATCAACAATGGCCCAAAGGTTGCCGCAGCCTTGGGAAAACTGGGGGCTTACACCCATGAGCTGGCCCGCTACTGGGTCGACCTTACCCTCCGCGAACAACCCGAGATCCTCCGAGTCCTTGCGCGTCGCTATCCCCATATCCTCATTGATGAAGCCCAGGATATCGGCATCCTGCACCAGGTGATCATTGAGAGGCTCAGCCAAGCAGGCTCTCAGATTTCCCTTATTGGGGATCCCAATCAAGGCATCTACGAGTTCATGGGCGCGACCGGCTCGTTCCTGTCCAGCTACCACAGCAAACCCGGTGTTTCTGCGGCCGCCCTGACGAGGAACTATCGGTCCGTACCGGCCGTACTCGATCTCGCCAACGCAATCTCGGCGCGCACGGACGATCCGGATAGGACAGCGCCACCTACGCTCCACGGGGCCTACTTCGTTCCGTACACGACTGCCGATACGAAAAAGGTCGTGGCGGCCTTCCAGGCAACACTGGTCTCCGCTGGGTTGGACCCAGCACGCTCCGCCGTGCTCTGCCGCGCACGCAAGTGGGCCAACGAGCTGGCTGGGCATGAGGGTGCGCCTGGCGTGGGAACGACCAAGATCCTTGCCCAGGCAGCGATGGCGCGCGATATCCACTCCGACTACTCAACAGCATTCAGACTCGTGGCAACTGCCATCATGGGTTTGATCGACAACGCGCCCAAGGGCATCGTTGCTCGCCTGACTCAGCCTGTCAGGTACCCAGAGGAACGAGCACTTCGTCGTGTCATCTGGGCTTTTACGCGAGATCCGGTCTCGGGCCTGCCCAGCGCGGCGCTGCCCGCTATTAGCGATTGGCAGCCGGCAATGTTGCAACGTGTAAGGGTCCTGATGACCAATCTGAGCACAGCCCACGGTCTCAACCATACATCGTCCACGCTCGGTGCTCGGCTCTCGAAGAGGAGTTTGCCCGGCTCACCGCTAATGAGCCCGCCTGACCTAGGTGCCGATCAGCCCTTGCGGGTCAGAATCAGTACCGTGCATCAGGTCAAGGGCGAAAGCCTGGATGCCGTCCTCTACATGGCAACGAAACCGCATGTATCTGCACTGCTAGGCGGAGGTTCCACCGAGGACGGGCGAATCGGGTACGTGGCTGTGACCCGGGCAAGGGATCTGCTGTGGTTGGCTGTCCCTGTAACAGCTTTGAAGAGCCTTCGTGCCGATCTCCATGCAAAGGGCTTCAAGGACGCAACCGCTACGGCTGCAGCCCCAACGGCCGGACAGGGCAACGGTTCCCCCTGAATGGGCGCATTGGATAGCAACCCAACGCGGCACTGGAATCAACGTCAGCGCAGGAGATGAAGCTGAATGGGAGCAAGCATAGGTTTCCGCTAGATCGGACTTGAATACGTTTCCCTTGATGGAACTGGGTTCCTGCCGGTCAGCGGGGAGACTATGAGTGCTTGGCAACCATAGTTGCGCCAATGGAAGCAGGAAATTTGCTCAACCTATGGTTGCGGATGGCGACAAACCTTTGGTTGCCCGTCTACTGTCGGCTTCTTACGCGCATCACGCTCGATGCTTGATGCGGGCACTGATCCTGATCGCCTCGCCGATCGCGCTGCTGCAGGCACAGGCGGCTGAGCGTGTCGGTCCTGCCGGGCACATCGTCGTACAGACAGACGATGTCACGCGCTTCTTCAAGGTGCTGGACGCCAACCATGGGCGCCCAAGCGCCGATGATCTGCAGCACGGCTATCTGGATGCGGGTACGGATGCCCTGCGCAGCTTCACCGACAGCCGTATCGGCTCGATGGAGCGGCTGGCCAGGGCCATCCAGGACAAGCCGGCATTGTTTGCGAAAGCGAGAACCTGCGCGGCCGCATTGCCATCGATCCGCACGCGCGTCGCCGCTGCCGTCGATCAGCTCGGCGCCCTGTTGCCATCTGCGCGCTTTCCTCCGGTCACCGTACTGGTGGGCCGCGGCAACAGTGGTGGCGTTACCACCGAAGCAGGTGTGGTCATCGGACTGGAAGCGCTGTGCAATGCCGACTGGATGCAGGCCGATGCAAGCGACCGCTTCGTGCACCTGATCGCCCATGAGTACGTGCACGTGCAACAGCCCGGCGCGCGCGTTGATGTCGAGCAGCCCACCCTGCTCTATCAGACGCTGCTGGAAGGCGGCGCCGAATACGTGGCCGAACGGATCTCCGGGCAACCGGCCAACGCGCATCTGCAGCGTTGGGCGCAGGGTCGCGAGTGTGCGCTGGAGCGCGCGTTCCTGCAGGACAGCATGGGTACCGATCTTTCGAGGTGGCTGTACAACGGCCCCGGCGACGATACGCGCCGCGGAGATCTCGGCTACTGGATCGGCTACCGCATCGCCCATGCCTATGTTGCGCGCGCGCCGACACGCCCAACGCCATCGCCGAACTGCTGGATGTCCAGCCTGGAAACGCTGCAGCGCTGCTGGAAGCAAGTGGATGGCAGCCTGCGTGCGGAGCAGGCGAAAGCACACAGACGCACATGCCGTGATGCCGGCTTCATGCAGGTGAATGGGTGATATTGAACAGGCACAAGGCGATACGCCGGTGCAGATCAGCTCGCTTGATCCCGCTTGTTAAGGTTCGTTGATTTACAGGCCTTCACAGCCCATCCACGTACTCAAATTCCAGCTGAAAGCGCTTGGTAGCGCCGGGAACAAACGCCGCTATATTCCAGCTTCCCCAGACGAAGGAGGGAGTGGAATGAAACTGACCTCGCAACACATGAAGATGGCCCGTGCACTCAGCGTGGCGCTCATCGCCACCGTGAGCCTTGGCGCTTGCGCCTCTTACAAGAACGAGTTTGCAACGATCAACTCGCGTCTCGACCAGCTCGATGTAAAGGTGCAGGGCGCCGCCCAGAGTGCCGAGTCCGCCAACCAGTCGGCGCAGCAGGCCAACCAGCGTCTGGACCAGATCGAAGGTCGCGTGCAGCAGCTTGAAAGGGCACCAGCGGGCCGCAAGCCGCGCGGCTGATCGCTCCCTCACCGTTTGAACTGATCCACCTCTGTATCGGGAACCAGTGGCCTTCGCCGGCCACTGGCATCCTTCCAGCAAGATTGCACTGCAAGGAGCCATCCCATTCGTACCTCCTCCTCCCCTGCGCGCCGCGCCCTCCATGCCGCACTGGCCATGGCACTGGCCGTTGCGTGCAGCGGCGTAGCCAACGCCAGGGACAAGGACGCACCTGCACCCCCGGTCGCCGCAGTCGATGAACTGCCCGCTGACCAGAGCGTGTCCGAGACGGTGATCGAACTGGCCGGCTGGGTAGTCGCCAGCAAGGACAACCAGGGTTATCCGTTCGCGATCATGGACAAGGCGGCTGCGCAGGTACTGGTCTTCGGCGGAGACGGCAAGCTGCGCGGTGCCGCACCGGCGCTGTTCGGTTCGGCCATCGGCGATCACTCCGCACCCGGCGTTGCCAAGCTCGCGCTGAGTGCGATTCCAGGCCATGACCGCACCACCCCGGCGGGCCGTTTCATTGGTGGCTACGGCCCCTCCGACGATGCCGGTCGCGTGCTGTGGGTGGACTACGATTCCGCCGTTTCGATGCACCCGCTGCCGCCAGGCACTCCGAAAGAGAAGCGCGCCGAACGGCTGGCATCACCTTCGCCGGACGACAACCGCGTTACGCACGGCTGCATCAACGTCACGCCTGCGTTCTACCAGCAGATCGTGCAATCCACGTTCGAGAAGGGCGGCGTGTTCTACATCCTTCCGGACAAGGATTCGATCGCGAAGACGTTCCCGGAGTTCGCGCAGAGCCGGGGCGATGCAAAGGACGAAGACGAGAAAGGCGCGCGGCGCGCGAGCAAGTAACAGACGCTTTGCCTGCGGCCATGGCTGGTTGTGGCCGGGGTGCGGCCAGGCCTGTTGACGTTGCGAGCCTGCGCTGCAGGCAGAGGTTCCCGGGCACGCTCCTGGCAGGCCCCACCTGGACCCCACTCATCGCGGACGTCCCACCCTCGTGGCGCTGCCCATATGGACCGGATGAGGCATCGCGCTCCCACGACGCCAAAGAATCCTTTAGTTCATGAGGATTTTTTGCAGGCTGGACGCCTTTGCAGATAAATCCTTATTTCAATGAGGATTTTCTTGCATCCAGCTCTTTTGCGAAAAAATCCTCTAGATCGAAAGGACTCTAAGGAATCCTGGGTTTTGCGCGAAGAATCCTCACTACAGTGAGGATTATATGGTATAGACGATGGATCGAATCCAGAGCGTCAGGCTCTGCTGGGGGAGTTCCCATTGAAGATCAGGCTTGAGAAGGCTGAGGCCTTGGGACCGCTGGTGAGAGCCGCCCGCAAGCATCAGGGACTGCGCCAGGATGCAACCGCCGAAGGCATCGGGGTCAGCGAGAATTTCCTGGCCAAGGTCGAACGCGGCGGTACCACGGTGCAATGGGGCAAGTTGTTCACCGTGCTTGACGAGCTGGGGCTGCATGTCGAAATCGACGTGCCGGACGAAGCGATGGCCCTGCTGGCCAAACGTGCCAACGGGAAGGTGCCATGAGCGCCCCCCGTATCGATCTCAAGGACGTCATTACAACGACCGTCCTGTCTGGACTGCACTATCCGCTTCCACCACGCGAACTGCAGGTCAGCATCGACGAAGCGCCGGTGGGCCGCCTGACCGAAGCAGCAAACCTGTGGCGCTTCACCTATGCGCCGGAGTGGCTCGGCAGCGCACATCGGTTTCCACTGGCGCCTGCGTTGCCACTGCAAGACACCGCCATCCTCGATGGCTCCAGCCAACGCCCCGTGCAGTGGTACTTCGACAATCTGCTGCCGGAAGAGCAGCAACGCACGCTGATGGCAACCGATGCCAGGGTGGATGGCGCGGACGCGTTCGCATTGCTGGCCGCCTATGGCGCGGAATCGGCAGGCTCGTTGACGCTGCTGCCTCCAGGCCAGCGCCTGCCACCCGGCGGCAGAAAACCACTGCCCGATGCGGAACTCTCCACGCGTATCCAAGGCCTGCCACGCACGTCGCTTGCGGCGGGTGCCGCCAAGCGCATGTCACTGGCAGGTGCCCAGCACAAGCTGGCAATCATCGAGACAGGGGGAGAACTCTACCAACCTCTGGGCGCCGAGCCCTCGACCCACATCCTCAAGCCTGACAGCACCAGCAGCAGTTATCCCCACAGCGTGGCCAACGAGTGGTTCGTGATGCGCCTTGCACAGCGCATGGGGCTGCAGGTGCCGAAGATCGAGCGCCGCTACATACCGGAGCCGGTCTTCATCATCGAGCGCTTTGATCGCGAAATCACCGCCGATGCCATCCATCGCCGTCATGCCATCGACGCCTGCCAGCTGCTCAACCTCGACCGGCAGTTCAAGTACACGCTCGGCAGCATCGACACCCTGAAGGTCATCGTCGAGCAATGCAGAAGCAAGCTCAAGACGCGCGTCCGCCTGTTCGACTGGTTGATCTTCAATGTACTCACCGGCAACAACGATGCGCACCTGAAGAACCTGAGCTTCCTGGTCGACAGCAGGGGCATCGAACTGGCCCCCCACTACGACCTGCTGTCTACCGCATGTTACGAGACCCGCGCGTATGCCGACGAGGGCGCACGTTGGCCAGAACGCTCGGAACTGTCGTGGCCCATTCTCGGTGTCGCGCGCTTCCACGACCTTCGTTTCGAGCATCTGGTTTCTGCCGGTGAAGCGCTGGGCCTGGGAAGGCCGGCTGCCACCCGGCAGCTGCGCCATCAGATCGACCGCATCACGAGCGAAGCCCAGGCGCTTTACGCGCTGGTGCTGCAGGAAAACCAGCAATGGTCGACCCGTTTCGACATCGGCCCAACCCTGGAAGGCGAAGTGCATTTCCTGAGAACACTGGTCCACGTGATCATCGCCGACATGGTGAGGCAGCTTTCACCGGCATGATGCGGCCGCCGGTACATCATCCGGCGTCACCACCGATTACTCGCAGGACTCGCCTTCTTCCTTCAGCATCGCTTTGTCCACCGGCTGCTCGCGCTCGATCAGCGCGCTGCTCGTCGCTGGGTTCACCCAGCCACCAGATTCTGCAGCGCGCGGTAAGGCGGCCGACCATCTTCGACTGATCGGGCGAGTACAGCATCGCCAATGCGGTGCCGGGGCAGTCGTGGGCCTGGCAGGCGGTGTAGAACCACCATGGCTCGCCCTGCAGCACCACCAGCTCGCCGGGCCCGCTGGGCCCGCTCAACAGGCGTTCGCGCAGCGACGGAATCTCCTTGTCAGCAGATTCGGCCGCGGCTGTGTTCTTCATCAGGGCGTTGAACGCGGCCAGCACCTTCGGGTCCTTGCGGCCGCAGTCGTCCACGGTGTTGCCGCCGACCAGGGTGAAGAAGTGGGTCGCCAGCGGATTGTCCGCGCAGGTGAGTTCGCCGCCAGCACCCGGGTCTTCCGGTTCGCCTTCGTTGTCCCACACCGAGGGGTCTACGCCGTCTTCGGTGGACGGCGCCTGCTCGACCACCGTTGCCGTGGCGGCCGGTGCTTCGGTGGCCGGTGCCGGTGCGGTCGGTGCTGCATCCGGCGCTGGTGCCTGTCCGCAGGCGGCCAGCAGTGCGACCGTCAGTGCCATCCCTGTGATCCGAACCTTCATTCCTTGTCCTTGTCTGATCTGCGGTGCATGCCGCCGCGCGGGCGCCTGCGTGATTCTAACCAGCAGCGCGCTAGGATGCGTTCGCACGCTCCCGTCATCGCCTGGAGCCGGACGCATGCACCGCACACGACTCGCCGTGATTTTCTGCAGTGCCCTGCTGCTGGCATCGCCGGCCATCGCCCACGATGCTGAAGGTGCGAAGCCCGCACAGCCTCTTCCTGATGCGGCCCTGCCCGCGACGCTGGATCGCGTACTGCGCGACTACGAGCAGGCCTGGCGCACGGGCGATGCCAGGGCACTGGCTGCGCTGTTCGCCGAGGATGGTTTTGTGCTGCAGAGCAACCAGCTACCGGTGCGTGGGCGCAGCGCGATCGAAGCCGCGTATGCCGGCCAGGGCGGCAGCCCGTTGCGGCTGCGCGCGCTGGCGTACTCGGTGGAGGGCAGCACGGGCTACATCATTGGTGCCTACCGCTACGGCAACAACGTGGGGGACACCGGCAAGTTCACGCTGCCGCTGAAGCGCGTGGGCGACGGGCCGTGGTTGATCTTCTCGGACATGGACAACGGCAACGCACCGCCGCGGGCGCGGTGATGGATTCCGCCGGGCATGGCCCGGCGCTACCGGGCGCCAACCAAGGTTGGCTGCTACCAGAAGCGGATTCCGGAGTAGATCCACGCCATGCGTGGATGGGCCACACACATAAAAAAACCCCGGCACGTAGCCGGGGTTTTTCGATTCACTTGAACAGCGTGTCCGGATACTCCGGTTTCTGTTCCCGTGCCAGCAGCGCGCAGGCCTTCTTCAGGCGTCTGCTCGCCGTGCAGCACGGCACGCACGCGGTCCGAGATCGGCAGGTCGATGCCATGACGGCGTGCCTGTCGCATCACTTCGTCGGCGGTCTGCACCGACTCGACCACCTGGCCGATTTCGCGCACGGCATCCTGCAGCGTCTGGCCACGGCCCAGGGCCAGGCCCAGGCGGCGGTTGCGCGACAGGTCGCCGGTGCAGGTCAGCACCAGATCGCCCAGGCCCGCCAGGCCCATCAGCGTTTCCGGCTTGGCGCCGATCGCCGCGGCCAGGCGCAGCATCTCGTTGAGGCCACGGGTGATCAGGCCGGCACGGGCGTTGAGGCCCAGCTGCATGCCGTCGGCCACACCGGTAGCCACGGCCAGCACGTTCTTCATCGCGCCGCCCAGCTCGGCACCGACCATGTCGTCGCCGGTGTAGGCGCGGAACGCCGGGCCATGCATCGCCTCGGCCACCGTCTGCGCGAACTCGGGCACGTCGCCGTGCACGGTGATCGCGGTCGGCAGGCCCTGGGTCACTTCCTTGGCGAACGACGGACCGGTGACGACGGCCAGCGGCACGTCCTCACCCAGCACTTCGCGCGCCACTTCATGCAGGAAGCGGCCCGAACCAGGTTCGAAGCCCTTGGTGGCCCAGGCCACGCCGGCACCGGCCGGACGCAGCGGCGCCAGCGCACGCACGGTTTCACCGAAGGCATGCGACGGGGTGACGACCAGGATCCAGGCGGCGCCCTCCACTGCCGACGCCAGGTCGGTGGTGGCACGCAGGCTGTCCGGCAGCGGGATGCCCGGCAGGTAGCGCGGGTTCTCGTGGCGCTGGTCGATGGCCTCGACCACGGCAGCGTCGCGCCCCCACAGCACGGTCGGGTGACCGTGCCGTGCGAGCAGGCTGGCCAGCGCGGTTCCCCAGGAACCGGCGCCAAGCACGGCGATCTTGTCAGCGGTAGTGCTCATCCGTGACGTCGCGGCAGGAATCAGGCGTTGCCAGCCGGCTCGGAGTCAGCCAGCGACGGTGCGTCGCCCTGCTCCTGGCGCTGGCGCAGGGTTTCTGCGTACAGGCCTTCGAAGTTGATCGGCTGCAGGAAGAACGGCGGGAAGCCGCCGGCCTGGATCAGGTCGCTGATCAGCTGACGCACGTACGGGAACAGGATGTTCGGGCACTGGGTGCCGAGCAGCACGTCGATCGACTGCGGGTCCAGGCCGACCAGGCCGAACACGCCGGCCTGCTTCACTTCGGCCACGTAGGCGGTGCGCTCACCGGCCTGGCAGGTCAGGGTCACGGCCAGCACCACTTCGAAGGCGTTCTCGCCCAGGCGCTGCACCTGCTGGTTCAGGTTGAGCTGCAGTTCCGGCTGCACCTGGTCATTGAAGATGGTCGGAGCGTTCGGCGACTCGAAGGAGACGTCCTTGACGTAGATCTTCTCGACGGTGAAAGCAGGGCCGGTAGCGGCATCGACCGGCGCAGCGGCGCCGTTGGTGATCTCTTCGGACATTTCCAGTAACTCCAGGTGAATGCAATGAAAACGATGGTCGAACTACTGCGATGGGGGCGGGATCAGGCCCATACAAGGCCGGATCCGCCACCTGCGGCAATCAGTTGCGGCCCTTGACCAGCGGCAGCTCGGCCTGCTGCCAGGCGGGAATGCCGCCGTCGAGCACGTAGACCTTTTCGAAGCCGGCCTTCTTCAGCGCCTTGGCGGCGGTTTCCGAGGCGTTGCCGCTGCGGCACACCAGCACCACCGGCGACTGCTTGGCGTTGGCCACCAGCTTGTTGTCCGGGCCGAAGGCACTGGCCTGGGCATTGCGGCTGCCGGCAATGTGGCCCTTCTCGAAGTCACCGCTGGCCGACAGGTCGACCACCACCGTGCCGCTCGCGTTGATCAGCTGGGTCAGTTCGGCGGGCTTGATGCCCTTGAAGCCCCGGAACAGGCGGCGGATCTCGGTGACGATGATGGCCACGGTCAGGCCGACCAGGGCCGCGGACAGCATCGGGTTTCGGCCTGCAAAGGCCAGCAACTCTTCGTAATTCACTCAGGTCACGGGTCGATTAAGCGGGCGCCGATTGTCGCACAAGCCGGACGCGGCCCGTCACTGCCCCTTCCACAGGTCCGGCAGGCCGGCGGTCTGCCACCAGCGCTTGGCCTCGGCATCCCAGCGCCAGCGCTCGACCACCACCACGGTGCGTTCGGCCTGGGTGTTCTGGTTGATCACCCCGATTTCGACCCGGCGCTCGACCAGGCCCCCGTCCAGCGCGGCGCTGCTGCGCTCGCGGTAGGACGACACGCGCAGCTGCGCGTAGCGGTTGAGCTCGAACTCGGTGGGCGGCTTTTCCTTGCGCAGCTTGGGGTCCAGATAGCCGATGGCATCGTCCATGCTGCCCCAGCGGATGGTGGCGCCGTAGGCGATCTGGGTCTCTTCCAGCAGCTTGCGCTGCTTGCGGCTCAGGTCGTCTGCCGAAGCCACGGCGCTGGCCAGCAGCAGGGAACACATCAGGAACTGGATGAGGCGGCGCATCGGTGGTTTCCCCAGAACGTCAGCCTGCCATCCTACCCTTTGGCGAAGGCAACGAAGCGACCGCTGAACTCGGCGGCGGGCTTGCCATCGGCACCGGGCTGGGTGGC
The DNA here is from genome assembly GCF_056481145.1 of Stenotrophomonas sp. 93052_Sma. Taxonomy (NCBI): domain Bacteria; kingdom Pseudomonadati; phylum Pseudomonadota; class Gammaproteobacteria; order Lysobacterales; family Lysobacteraceae; genus Stenotrophomonas; species Stenotrophomonas sp. 93052_Sma. Next base: position 144,418 of record NZ_CM151134.1, on the reverse strand, counting down.
GATGATGCTGATGCGGGCCTTGCGGCGCTGGCGGAAGGTGTTCAGGAAGGCATCCCAGCCAGTGGCCTCGGCCGCTTCGGCATGGGCGTGCAGGTCTTCGTAGACCGGTGCCAGGTAGCGCAGGTTGCTGTCGGCCACGTAGACCTCGGCATCGTGGCCGGCCAGGCGCAGGCGCAGGCTGACCAGTGCCCAGCCGGACAGGGTCAGCACCGAGGCCAGGCTGCCACCGAAGGCGTTGCCCTTGTCGTTGACGTTGGCGGCCAGCGGCGCGGTGATGCGCAGCACGCCATCGGCATAGCCGTCGAGCTGGATCTGCATGGCGCGGACCGCCGGCATGCAGTCAAGCACGTCCTGCAGGGCGGCCAGCGAGGAAGTCAGAGCATCAACGGACATCGGAGCAGGGACCACGACAACGAAGGGCCCGCATAATGCAGGCAATGGCCGACCATACGATACCCACTGGCGCCGCCGGTTCCGAACCGGGCTGGACCTTCATTTCGCTGCGACCGCAGGGCCAGAATTCCGCGCTGCGCCGCGCCGTTGCTGGGCTGGGCGGGCATGTGCTGGCCCTGCCACCCTGGCGCCTGCAGCGCCTGAACGGCACGCCAGTGGTGCACCAGCTGCAACGCGCGCTGAACTGCGATCGGGTGGTGTTCACCAGCCCGGCCGCCGTTACCGCAGCCGCCACCCTGTTGCCACTGGCCGAGGCACAACGCAGCCCGTGGCTGACCGTGGGCGAAGGCACCGCGCGCGCTGCGGGCGCAGGGTGTCGCCGAGGTGCATGCGCCGCAGCGGATGGACAGCGAGGGCCTGCTGGCGCTGCCGGTACTGGCGGACGTACGCGGCCTGCGCATCGGGCTGGTGACCGCCCCCGGCGGGCGCGGCCTGATTGCTGCGCAACTGCAGGCGGCCGGCGGCAGCATCGAGCGCGCCAATGTCTATCAGCGTCGCCTGCTGCGCCTGTCGCCACGCACGCTGGCTCGATTGGCGCATTCAGCGTATCCGTGGGTGCTGGCGGTCAGCAGTGGTGAGGCGTTGCTGCATTTCTGGCAGCAGCTTCCGCCGGCATTGCAGCAACGCTGTCAGGCACATGCCACCGCCGTCGTGGCCAGCGAACGGCTGGGCGAACAGGCGCACGCATTGGGGCTGCAGCGCGTGGTGCGCGCGGCCGGGCCCACCACCGCGCAGCTGGTGGCGGCTGCACACGCCACGCTCACCGTCCCGGCAGCGAACTGAACAGGGACGTGGGTCACGCTTGCCGCTGTGGTCGGCAACAGTGATGCTGTGCACAACGCGGCCTGCCGGAACCTGACCGGCGACGGTGCCGACAAGGAAGCCCCATGAACGAGACTCCGCCCGTTTCCCCGCCCCGTCGACCCGTGCGCTGGCTGCTGCCGCTGGCCGGGGTGGTCGTGCTTGGCGTGGGCGGCTATGCCGGCTGGTACGTCTGGCAGCAGCAACAAAACGAACAGGAAGCGCAGGCGCAGACCACGGCCGTACAGCTGCAGGGCCTGCAGGCGACGCTGGATGCATTGCGCCGCGACCAGCGCGCAACCAGCCAGCGCCTGCAGGATGCGGCGACCACCAACCGCGTGCTGCGCGACGAGATGCTGGGCCTTTCCCAGCGCAGTGCGCTGCTGGAAGAGAACCTGGCCAAGCTGGCCGACAGCGCCAACCAGGGCCGTCAGGCGGTACAGCGCGATGAGGCCGAGCTGCTGCTGACCCAGGCGGCGCAGCGCCTGAACTACGCCGACGACGTGGAAGGCGCACGCCGCTTGTATGCACAGGCCGCCACCGCGCTGGCCGATCTGCCCGACAGCGACGGCCTGAACCTGCGCCAGGCACTGGTACAGGAACGCGATGCACTGGATGCGCTGGGCACCGGCCCGCGCGTGCAATCGCTGCAACGCCTGGATGCCCTGGCCAAGGCCCTGCAGGGCCTGCCCTCGCAGGTGACGGGTAGCACCGCGCCCGGCGCCGGCAAGCCCTGGTGGCAGGCCACGCTGGCACCGTTCGTGGACATCACCCCGAGCCGCCAGAATGGCCCGCTGACCGCCGCCGAACGCCGCAATGCCGACGATGCGCTGCAGCTGGAACTGACCCTGGCGCGTGCCGCAATCGAACGTGGCGACCGCACCGGTCGCGATACCGCGTTGGCGCGCGTGGAACACTGGGCACAGCGGCGTTGGCCGGATTCACCGGCCCTGCGCGCGCAACGTGCTGAACTGGAGGCCTTGCGCGAGCTTCCGCTGCAGGCCAGCAACAGCGTTCTTGGCAGCACCCTGCAGCAACTGCGCACCCAGACCGACCGGAGGTAATCCCCCATGAAACCCCTGCAATCCCTGGTCGTGCTGTTGCTGGCGGTGGCCATTGGCGTGGTGGCCGCGCAATGGCTCGGCGCCGATGACCTCAACCGCTTCGGCGAAGTGACCCTGCGCTACGGCGGCTACGACTACCACAGCAACCTGCCCAAGGTGGCACTGCTGTCGGTGATCGCGGTGCTGGTGCTGTGGCTGCTGTGGAGCCTGATCGCTGCACCGTTCCGCGCCTGGGGCCGCTACCGCCGCAAGCAGGGGCGGGTGCGCCTGATCGACGGCCTGCAGGCCTATGAGCACGGCCAGTGGCAGCGTGCCGAAAAGCTGCTGGATGGTGCCGCCAAGGATCCGGAAGTGAGCGCGGTGGCGCTGGCCAATGCCGTGCGCAGTGCGCAGGCACGTGCCGACGGCCCCGCCGGTGAAGCCCTGCTGCAGCGCCTGGGCGAGAGCGATGCCACCCTGCAGGCGCTTCTGCGCGCCGAACAGCTGCTGGCGCGCGATCTACCGGTGGATGCGATCAACGCGTTGGATGTGGCGACGATCCAGCCGCTGCCGCCGCGCGGCCTGTGGCTGCGTACCGAAGCGCTGGCACAGGCCGGCCGCGCCCACGAGGCGTATGGCCAGCTGGGTGCACTGCGCCAGAGCAAGGTGCTGCCGGCCGACGCCAACAGCGAACTGGAAGCACGCCTGGCCGCACAGGCGCTGCTGGAAGCAGCCGACGTCAATGCGCTGGCCGCGCAGTGGGAAGCCACGCCGAAGGCGCTGCGGCCAACCCCGGACGTGGTGGGTGCGTATGCCAGCCGTGCGGTGGTCCTGAACTGGGATGAGCCGGCGTTGCTGGCGCTGGAACAGGCACTGGACCAGCGTTGGGATGACGAACTGGTGGCGCTGTATGGCCGCCTGCCGGCCGAGCGCCTGGCCACGCGCCAGGCCAACCTCGCGCGCTGGCGCAACGTGCACGACAGCTCGGCTGCGCTGCGCCTGGCACAGGGCCGCGTGGCCCTGGCCCAGCAGCAGTGGGATGCCGCCGATGCGTTCCTGCACGAGGCCATCGCCGCGGGCGCCGGTGCCCCGGCGTGGGAGGCACTGGGTGAGCTGTTCGCACAGCGTGGCGAGCACGCGCTGGCCGCGCAGTGCCTGGCCAATGCGCTGCGACTGCAGCGTGGCGAGGACAGCGTGGAACTGGTGCGCGGCACCGAAGCGCCGCTGCGTTCCACGGTGGAGGAGCAGCCGGTTACGGTGCAGCCGCCGGTGTATGACGCCAACGAAGAGCGCGACGAATTCGGCAATCCACGGTTGCCGTGAAGCGTGCCGACCAACGGTCGGCACCCACCGGAGCAGAAAAACGCCGCCCATTGGGCGGCGTTTTCATCTGTGGAACCCGGTAGTCGCCAACCTTGGTTGGCGCTCTGACATCTTCCGAACGATGACATCGCATGGCCGACCAAGGTCGGCATCTACCAAAGCAGATCCAACGCGCATTCCCGGTAGTCGCCAACCTTGGTTGGCGCGCGGTCGCAACGATCAGCGTTCGACGATCGCCACTACGCCCATGCCGCCGGCGGTGCAGATCGACACCAGCGCGGCCACCGCCGCGTTCGGCCAGCTGCTTGGCCGCGGTGGCGATCACGCGTGCGCCAGTCGCCGCGAACGGGTGGCCAGTGGCCAGCGACGAGCCCAGCAGGTTGATCTTGTCCGGGTCGATGCGACCCAGCGGTGCATCCAGGCCCAGGCGATTGCGGCAGTAATCCTCGCTCTCCCACGCACGCAGGGTGCACAGCACCTGCGCGGCGAAAGCTTCGTGGATCTCGTAGATGTCGAAGTCCTGCAGGGTCAGGCCGTTGCGCTTGAGCATCTCCGGCACGGCCACGGTCGGCGCCATCAGCAGGCCTTCGCCATGCACGAAGTCCACCGCCGAGACGTGCGCGTCACGCAGATAGGCCTGCGGCTCATGGCCGTGGGCACGCGCCCACTCTTCGCTGGCCAGCAGCACGGCGGCGGCGCCGTCGGTCAGCGGCGTGGAGTTGGCGGCGGTGAGCGTGCCGCGGCCGGAGACCTTGTCGAACGCCGGCTTCAGCGTGGCCAGCTTCTCCAGCGAAGTATCCGGGCGCAGGATGTTGTCACGCTCGACACCACGGAACGGTGCGATCAGGTCGTTGAAGAAACCGCGCTCATAGGCAGCAGCCAGCTTCTTGTGCGACGACACCGCCCACTCGTCCTGCGAGTCACGCGAGATGTTCCATTCCTTGGCCATGTCCTCGCAGTGGTCGCCCATGCTCTTGCCGGTGCGCGGCTCGGCCACGCCCGGGAACTCGGGCTTGAGCTCGGAGAACTTGAAGCCAGCGGTCAGCGCGCGGATCTTGTCGCCGGTGCTCTTGGCACGGTTGGCGGCCAGCAGGCGCGCGCGCAGCTTCTTGCCGTAGACGATCGGCACGTCGGAGGTGGTATCCGAACCGCCACCGATACCCGATTCGATCTGGCCGAGCGCAATCTTGTTGGCAACCGTGATGATGCTGTCCAGCGAGGTGCCGCAGGCGCGCTGCAGGGTGATGCCCGGGGTCAACGGCGACAGGCCGGAGGACAGCGTGGCTTCGCGGCCCAGGTTCCAGTCGCTGGAGTGCTTGATCACCGCACCCATCGCAACTTCACCCAGCTGCTGGCCGTGCAGGCCGAAACGTTCAACCAGCGCGCCCAGCGTACGGACCGACATGCCGAGGTTGCCGACATCCGAATACGCGGTGTTCTGGCGGCAGAACGGAATGCGGACGCCACCGAGGATGGCGACGGGACGAGCGTTGGGCATGGAGATACCTGGCATGGATGAGGGTGTCTGCAACATGGCCTGCACGACGGAGCAGGCATAATGGAGCCAAGTGTAGCTGCCGCCCTGTGATGGGCCAACCGTGGAACCATGAGCAAACCCGACCCCGCGATGAATGCCCTTGGCGTGCTGGCCCTGGAACTGGCCGGCGGCGAAATCCCCCGCCAGGCGGTGCTCAGCGCCGAACAGGCCGGTGAACTGGCCGATCGCGTCGGCCGCGACCTGTCCAAGCTGGTGCCGCAGGTGGCCGAGCTGGACCTGGTGTTCGCCGCCGCCCATTTCGACCCGGCCGAAGTACTGCGCCCGGGCTGGCCGATCCATCGCCGCCTGGAAGAACTGCAGATGCGTGCGCCGGGCCGCAACCAGGGCCCGCGCCTGCTGGCCTTCGGTACCGATGCCAACGGTGATGTGCCGCTGCCGTTCCAGGCCGATGCCAGCCTGGTGGGCGGTGGCCTGCGCGTGGTGCCGTTCCTGCTGACCGGCAGCGACGTGGTCACCACCAACGCGGTGGCCGAGGCGTTGGAAGACACGCTGCTGGCCAACGGCATGGCGCATGCCGACACCGCGTTGATGGCGCAGAACACCTTCGGTGCCCGCATCGAGCATGCGCGCTATTTCACCGTGAATGATCTGGCCGCGATGATGTCGATGCAGTACGACAACCAGGGCCTGGCCGCGCTGTGGCCGCTGATCGAGACCGCGATCATGGCGCCGGGCGAGGACGAGTGGCTCAATGCCGCGCCGGAGCCGCTGCTGCGCTATACCCATGGCGAGGCACGCATGGCGCTGTTCGATCCGGCCGGCTGGTGCGCGCACTACAACCACGGCAAGAACGACTGCGACCGCCTGAAGGGCATCTACGAGCAGTTCCTGATGCGCCAGCGGCAGATGGCCGCGGTGCTGGAAGCGCACGGCGTGCCGGTGCTGTTCGTGCATTGCGAGGCCGGGCAGGACCGCGCGAACTGCTGGCGCGCTGATGCGGGTGTTGGTAGTGCCGGCCGCTGGCCGGCAACATCCGGATCTGCGATTGCCGGCCAGCGGCCGGCACTACCTATAAAGAAAAACGCCGGCTTGCGCCGGCGTTTTCTGATGGCTTACTGCGCCTTCTGGATCACTGCGCAGGCCAGGCGCGCACCGGCGTTGCCGGTCGGCTGGGTCTTGTAGTCATCCGCATCGGCATGGACGATCAGGCCGCGGCCGATGATGTCGAAGTCATCACCCTTGCCGATGTTGACGTTGCTCGACACCGGGCCGTCGATGGTGGCCACGCCCTTGTCGTCGGCCTTGATGTTGGGCATGTCGCCACCGTGGTGCGGATCGGCGGACACGCTGCCGTGATCCTGCTTGCCCGGGTTGAAGTGGCCACCGGCGCTCATGCCGTCCGGCGCGCTGCAGTCGCCCTTCTCGTGGATGTGGAAGCCGTGCTCGCTGCCCGGCTTCAGGCCGCTGATCTGGCCGGTCACGTGGACCTTGCCGTCAACCACCTTGAAGGTGACGCTGCCCTTGGTCTCGTTGCCCTGGGTCGGCGCCAGCTCGGCCGTGGCCGAGGCATCGGCAGCCGGTGCAGGTGCTGCGGCCGGTTCGGCGGTGGCGCCGTCGGCCGGAGCGGCCGGCGCGGTTTCAGCCTGCGGCGCGGCCGGCTGCTGGTTGCAGGCCGCCAGGCCCAGTGCAGCAATGGCTGCGAACAGCGAAGTGTGGATCAAACGCATGGAATCTCTCCCTGGATGATGCCTGCAGTGATCAGCGGACAACCCGGATCACGCCACAGGCGATGCGGACGCCGGCATTGCCGGCGGGCTGGCTGCGATAGTCGTCGGCGTTGGCATGCACGACCAGTGCACGTCCGGCGATATCGGTGGCGGCGCCTCCGCCAAGGGTAACGCCCTTGAGGTGGATATCGACGTTGGCGCGGCCCTGGGCGTCGGCACGCAGATTGTCCATGTCGCCCAGGTGGTGCTTGCCGGTGCCGGCGCGGCCATGCGCAGCGCCACCGGGATTGAAGTGATTGCCGGCACTGCTGGCATCCACCGCGCTGCAGTCGCCGCGCTCGTGGATGTGGAAGCCGGCCTGCTGCATCGGCTGCAGGCCACCGATCAACCCGGTGATGTGGATGCCACCGGGCTCCACCATCAGCGCGATGCGGCCACTGACGATGCTGGCCGAGGCCGGCGACAGATTGGCCTCGGCCTGCTTGGCGGCGCTGACCACGGTCGGCGGTGGCGGGATGGGTTCGGCCTTCTTCGGCGCACTGCCACAGGCAGACAGCAGCGCGGCGGCGGACAACGGCAGGATGGCAAAGGACAGACGCATCGAAGACTCCTTGCAGGTGACACTACGGACGGCATCGTCCATGAACGATCAACGGTTCGGCAAGCGGGCGCGAGGATCGCGTGCAGGGACCGTTCAATGGCCCCCGCGACGGCGCCCGGCGCCCAGCTTGCGGGTAAGGGTATTGCGGCCAAGGCCCAGGCGGGCCGCGGCTTCGGCACGGCGGCCATGGGTGATCTGCAGCGCGGCCTCCAGCAGGGCATGGTCGACCCGCTCACGCACCTGCGCGTGCAGCCCTTCCACGCCTTCGGCCAGCTGACGGCGTGCCCATTCGGCCAGCAGCGCCTCCCACTGCCCCGGATCGGCGTTGGTGGTGCTGCTGCGACGACCGCGCGTACGGTTGAGCGCGGTATCGACGTCGGCCACGCCAATGGTGTCAGCGGCGGCCAGCGCCGCCATCCGCCAGCACACGTTTTCCAGTTCGCGCACGTTGCCCGGCCAGTCGTGTTCGCGCAGCGCCTGCAGTGCGGCAGCGGTCAGGCGCTTCGGCGGCGTATCCAGCTTGCGTGCGGCGGCGCCCAGGAACGTACTTGCCAGTTGTGCGATGTCCTCGCGACGCTCGCGCAGCGGTGGCAGCTGCAGGCGCACCACGTCCAGGCGATGCAGCAGATCGGCACGGAACTTCCCCTGCGCGACCAGTCCTTCCAGATCCTGGTGGGTGGCGGCAATCACCCGCACGTCGACGCGGATCAACTCGCGGCCGCCGACGCGGAAGAACTCGCCCTGTGCCAGCACGCGCAACAGACGGGTCTGCAGCGGCAACGGCATATCGCCTATTTCATCGAGGAACAGCGTGCCGCCGTTGGCCTGCTCGAAGCGGCCGATATGGCGGCGCTGGGCACCGGTGAAGGCGCCGGCTTCGTGGCCGAACAACTCGCTTTCCAGCAGCTCGGACGGGATTGCAGCAGTATTGAGCGCGACGAACGGCCCCTGCGCGCGCGGCGATTCGCGGTGCAGCGCATTGGCCACCAGCTCCTTGCCGGTGCCGGTTTCGCCGGTGATCAGCACCGCCAGCGGTGCCTGCGCCAGGCGGCCGATGGCACGGAACAGCGCGCATCGGCGGGGTATCGCCCACCAGTTGCGGCGGCTGGTCGCCATGCGCTTCCGCCGCAGGTGTGGGCGCCGCCAGTGCCGGTGCAACGGCCGGCAGCACACGCTGCGCCAGCGCCACGGCGTCGTCCAGATCGAACGGCTTGGACAGGAATTCATGCGCGCCACCGCGGAACGCACCGGCCGTGCTGGCCACGTCGGTGTAGGCCGACATCACCACCACCGGCAGCTGCGGCAGCGCGGCCTTGAGCTTGTCCAACAGCACCAGGCCATCGTCACCCGGCATGCGCACATCGGTGAACAGCAGCGCCGGCGGCGGGCCTTCGCTCAACGCCTGCAGGGCGGGGGCGGCGCTGTCGAAATCGACGACCTGGTAGCCCGCCTCGCGCAGCGCGGTGCACAGCACGAAACGCACGGCCCGATCGTCATCGACCACCCAGATGCGCTGCGGGGACGAAGAGGACTCAGACATCGCGTGGGGCCTCCTCGGCCGGGGCGGCGCCGTTGCCGATCGGCAGCAGCAGGGTGAACACGGTATGGCCCGGGCGCGAGCGGTAGGTCAGTGTGCCGCGATGTTCGCGTGCGACCTGCTGCGCCAGCGCCAGGCCCAGGCCAGTGCCTTCGGCGCGACCACTGACCAGCGGCAGGAACAGATGCTCGGCCAGCTCCTCGGGCACGCCACGGCCGTCGTCGGCGATTTCCAGGCGCAGCGCCAGCGTGTGCAGCTGCTCGGCGATGCGTACACCGTGTTCTACGCGGGTACGCAGGGTGATGTTGCCGGCGCCGGCCTGGATCGCGTTGCGCACCAGGTTCCACACCGCCTGGGTGAGACGGTCGGCGTCGCCGTGGAATTCGGGAATGCTGGGGTCGTAGTCGCGCTGCAGGCGTACCGCCCAGCCGGCCTCGTTCTCGGCCAGGCGCAGCACGCGCTCCAGCGCGGCATGGATGTTCAGTTCGGCATGCGGTGCGGCCGGGGCCGGCGACAGCAGCTGGTCGAGCAGGCCGTTGAGGCGTTCGATCTCCGAGCCGATCAGCTCGATCAGCTCGCGTTCGCTGGCATCGCGTTGGGCCGCGCGGCGGGCCAGCAGCTGGGCCGCGCCCTTCAACCCGGCCAGTGGGTTGCGCAGCTCGTGGGCCAGTCCCTTCAGCGCCGCACTGAGCGCGCTGGGCAGGGCCTGGGTCGGGTCGAGCCCGGGGAATTCATCGACCGGATGCGCCTCCAGCAGCCAGCCGCCATCGTCGCGGCGGCTCATCCAGCCCTCGGCGAAGCGCGGCGCCTCGCCGGGCACCGCCAGCGCCAACCGGTTCAGGCGCAGGCTGTCGCGCTCATCGCGGGCCAGGAAATGGGCCAGTGCCTCGCCCTGCACTTCCAGTGCGGCCAGCGGCCGCCCCAGCAGGCGCCGGACGCTGACGCCCAGCCAGCGGGCGAAGGCCGGGTTGCAGCCGGCAATGCAGCCATCGGCCCCGGCCCAGGCCAACGGCGTGCCCAGGGCATCGAGGGACGGCGGGGGTGCGGGGTCGGACATTGCACCAATGTAGTGCAAAACGCGGGTCCGGGGTCGGATCCCTTTCCGTCAGGAAAGGGCCCTGACCACTGCCGCAGGGCGAGCAAGCTCGCCCACTACCGGATACGTGAGCGGGTCACAGTTTCATATTGAGGCCGACGAACACGCTACGGCCAGGGGCCGGCGAAAACATCGGGCGAGCGCTGTCCCAGAAGAAGCTGTCGTACCAGGCGTAGGCGTACTGGCGTCCGGTAACGTTCTTCAGCTGCAGGTCCACGCTCCAGCGTGGGTTGATCTGGTAGGCCGCGCTGAGGTCGAGCACGGCAAAGCCACCGAACTTTCCGGCCACATTGCGCTCCTCAAGGTAGTAGTCGCCCTGCGCGCGTGCCTGCAGGCCGAGGCGAAGCGCGTCGCTGGCGCGGTAATCCGCCCCCAGGTTGCTGATGTATCGCGGGGTGGCGGCCACTTCGCGGCCCTGCAGGGAAATGCTGGCGTCGCGGTCGTCGCGGGTGATCTTCGCTTCCTGGTAGGCGTGCGACGCCCATACCGTCCAGTCGTCGCCCAGCTGCAGGCTCAACTGCGCATCCACGCCGCGTCGGCGGGTCTTGCCCAAGGTGACCGTGGTACCGGTGGCCGGCATGTTGGACACCTCGTTTTCCGCATCCTGCTGCCATACCGCCAGACGTGCCTGGCTGCCCGCGAACGGCTGGAACTTCAGGCCCAGCTCCATGCCGGTGTTGGTGGACGGATGCATCGGCGCCTGGCCCGGGGCGAGGTAAGCCGGCGCGGTGGATCCAGTGAGCACCTGGAAGGTGCGGCCCCAGTTTGCGTAGACGTGGGTGTTCTCGCCCAGGCTGTGGATGACGCTCAGTTTGGGCTGGCCGATGCTGCCGTAATCCTGCAGCCGAGCGCTGAGGCCGTTCATCAGGTGGGTACGGCCACTGAAGCGGTCCACACGGTAGGCCGGCACGATCTTCCACGCCTCGACGGGCTGGTAGATGGCCTGCACGTAGGCGCCCCAATTGTCGAAGCTGTGGGGGTCGTTGTTCTGCACCCGTGCCGGGGCACGGCTGAAGTCGGTGGGTTCGGCGTAGGCGTAGCGATCGCGGAGGTAGCTGTTGTCCTGCTGCTCGTAGTTCAAGCCGCCCTCGACGGTAAGCGCGGGGCTGGCCTGCCAGGTGAGCGTGCTGAGCAGACCGGTCTGCCGCTCATCCCACACGCGGCGCTGGCGCGGCAGGTTGCCGGTGGGCAGGTCGCTGAAGGTCACGCGGCGGTCGTCTTCGTAGCGGTTGTAATAGAGCCGCGTGCCGAAGGTGAGCCTCTCGGACAGTTTCATATCCAGGTGCGCGGCAATCTGGCGCATGTCGCGGTCATCGCCATCGTTGCCGTTGCGCAGGTCGCTGCCGCGGCGATGCGTGCGCAGTTCGTCGGCGGTCATGAAGCCGGGTTCTTCGGCTTCGTGGTGGTACGCACGCGCGGTCAGGCCCACGCGCAGGCCCTCGTCCAGCGAGCCGTAGAACCACTTGCCGCCCAGCGAATATTTCTTCGAGGTGTCGTGGTCGCGGTAGCCATCGCTGGCCTGGGTGCCGACGAAATAGTTCTGTGCGACGCCATTGGCTTCACGGCCTACCGCCAGCTGCGCATCACGGGTGTTGTAGCTGCCGTAGGCCAGCCGCGCATCGGTATAGCTGCCGCCCTGGCGCGTGCCGAAGTTCACGTTGCCGCCGATGTTGTGCAAGCCATAGCGCGGATCGTTGGTACCGCGCACTACTTCGATGTAGCTGATTTCCAGCGGGAACAGCATGTCGATGAAGCGCTGGTTGCCGCTGTTGACGTTGCTGGGGATGCCATCGATCAGCGTCTTGATGGCATTGAGGTAGCCCTCACCGTTGAAGGCGCGGAAGCTGACCTTGCCCGATTCGGCACCCTGCCGGGTTTCGGTGAGCTGGATGCCGGGCATCTGCCCGAGCAGTTCCCAGCTGTGCGAGACGTTTCGGTCTTCGATCTGGTCCGCGCCCAGCACGTCCACCGAGGTCAGCACCTGGTGCGCGCTCAGCTGGCCCTCCCCGTGCTGGTGTACCTGCACCCTGCCGAGGGTGAGTGCGGCGTCGGCCGATTGTGCGAGTGCTTCAGGGGCGAACGGAGCCGCCGCGAGGGTGGCCACCAGCGTGGAGGTTTTCATGGGGGTGGACGGGCGCAGATGAAATGTAATTATATAACATTACATGCGTCTGCCATGTGGAGTCGAGCCATGCTCGACTCTACAAAAACGGGGTGGAGCGGTGGCTTACACCGGGTAGCCGGTAGCTTCCCGAGCCTTCTTCCAGGCACTTTCGAATTCGCGCGCGGAGATTTCGTCGTCTTCGTCGAAATCCAAGAACGACACCGGCTGGTCGGCCAGCAGGAAGCGGTCATCGCTGTGGGCATGCTCGTCGGCCCAGACCATCCTGGTGCCGTAGATCTCCACCTGGCGCACGATCTTCTCGCCACGGGCTTCCATCAGCACGTTGCCCTTGCCCAGGCCCGATTCGGCCCAGTGCTTGTAGTACTTCTTTGCGGCGGATTTCGCGCCGGGTTTTGCGTTGTGCTTTGCGTAGGTCATTGCAGAGGTCCTGGCCGCAGGCGCGGCCGGAAAGTTCGGAATGGCGCCATTATCGCCCGACCTCGCAGCGCGCAGGTGAGTGCTTCACCGGGCCGACGCAGGCAGCGCCACGCCCTTCGGCCACAGCATCCAGATGTTGCCCTTCTGCTTCATGTCGCCGGCCAGCTTGCCTGCGGCATCGCCACTGCCCCAGTACAGGTCCGCGCGCACTTCGCCGGCAATGGCGCCGCCGGTGTCCTGCGCGGCCACCGGGCGCACCACCGGGGTGCCGTCCGGGCGCGTGGTGGACAGCCACAGCAGGCTGCCCAGCGGCACCACGGTGCGATCCACCGCCACGCTGTAACCAGCGGTGAGCGGCACGTTCAGTGAACCGCGTGGACCCTCCGGGCTGTCCGGGTTGCGCACGAAGAACACGTAGCTGGGGTTGCTGCGCAGCAGTTCCGGCACGCGCGCAGGATGGGCCCGGGCCCAGGCGCGGATCGCGTCCATGGTGACGTCTTCTTTCTTCAGCTGGCCCTGGTCGACCAGCCAGCGACCGATCGCGCGGTAGGGGTGGCCGTTCTGTTCCGCATAGGCCAGCCGCACCTGCGTGCCATCGGGCAGGCTCACCCGGCCCGACCCTTGGATCTGCAGCAGCTGCAGGTCCATCGGGTCGGTCAGCCAGGCCAGTACCGGCGCCTTGGCGCCCTTGGCCGCGATGGTGCCGGCGTCGTCATAGGGCTTGAGCACCTTGCCCTCGACGCGCCCGCGCAGGCGCTTGCCCTTCAATTCCGGGTAGACGCTGTCCAGCTGCACCACCACCAGATCATCGGGCGTGCCGTACACCGGTACAGTGGCAGCAGCCGTGCGGGTGAGGCTACCGGGGTAGATCGGCTCGTAGTAGCCGGTAATCAGCCCGTCGGCCTGGTGGCCGCCGGCACGCAATGCATAGACATCCAAATCGCGCTGCAGGAACTGGCGGATCGCCGCCGGGTCCTTGTCCGAAACCGTCGCGGCGGTGGCGCAGGGTTTGGCCCAGACCGCATCGTTCTTCAGGCGGGTGCAGCTGCTGCGCCAGGCGACGAAACCGGCCTGCAGGTCGCTGTCGGAGACCGGCGGCAGTGCACTCCATGCGGCCTTGGCATAGGTGGCCGCGGGCGGCGTGACCGGCGTCGGCACTGCGGTTCCGGTGCGGGGAGCGCTGGTGGAGCAGCCGGCGAGCACGGCCGCTGCCAGCAGGATGCAGTGCTTGCGCTTGAAGAAGGTGGCGGAATCGATCATGCCGCCATGGTGGAGTGCCGGCCGCTGGGCGGCAACCCAGCGCGGGGCCAAGCGTTCATGCGCCGGCTCACGGCGTCTGCAGCAGCAGGGAATGCAGGATGCGGGCGTCTTCGGCATCCAGTGTCTTCGGCAGGTCGTCGCGGCCACGGAAACGGCGGTGGAAGGCAGCGACGGCGGCGTCCCGGTTGTCGAGCGGATAGCCGAAGCGGGCCAGCGCACTCCACGCGTCAAAGCCTTCCGGCGCCGCACCGTCGACAGCGCGCGGCCAGACGCCGAATCCAGCCTCGGCCAGCTGCTGCCACGGGAAAAAGCGGCTCGGGTCCTGCTTGCGTGTCGGCGCCAGGTCGGCATGGCCGATCACCTGCCGCGGCGGAATGTTCAGGCGGGTGGTGAGATCGCGCAGCAGCACGATCAGCGATTCGATCTGCGCCGCACTGAACGGGCTGCGGCCGTCGTTGTCGAGCTCGATGCCGATCGATGCCGAGTTGAGGTCGGTGATGGTGCCCCAACGCCCGGCGCCGGCGTGCCAGGCGCGGCGCTCATCGGCAACCAACTGATAGCGATGGCCATCGGCACCGATCAGGTAGTGCGCGCTGACCGGTCCACCGCTGTTGGCCGTGCGCAACGTACGCAGGCTCTGCTGCACTGACTTCTGCTCGGTGTGATGGATGACGATGATGACGGGCGTGCGCGCGTTCTGGTTCGGCGACGGCACCCAGGTGGCGAGCGGGTTGCGGGTTTCCTGCGGCGCGGAGGCACAGGCGGCCAGCAGCAGGCAGGCCGAGAGCATCAGGGCAGTGCGGATCGGGTGCATGGCCTGATTGTGCGCGATCAGGCGCGATGATGCATGTCACAAGGAGATTCTGTAGGTCCACGCCAGGCGTGGATGCGCCACTCCGGCTGTGCCGACCAACGGTCGGCACCCACCAGAGCAGACCCAGACCCCGTGCCAAGCAAGCTTGGCACCTACCAGAACGAGGACAGTGGAAGTGCCGACCAATGGTCGGCACCCACAACATCAATGCAATAGCTCTGCCGCTACTTCAGGCGTCGTAGGCGGATTCGCCGTGCGAAGTCACATCCAGGCCGGTGCGCTCTGCTTCCTCGGTCACGCGCAGGCCAACCACGCTGCGCACCACCAGCAGGATCAGCGTGGTCACCACCGCCGACCACACCACGGTGAGGCCGACGCTGACCACCTGCACCCAGACCTGGTGCGCGATATCCAGATCCGCCTTGGTACCACCCAGCGACTGTGCACTGAACACACCGGTAAGGATCGCGCCGACGATGCCGCCGACACCATGCACACCGAACACGTCGGCGGTGTCGTCCACCTTCAGCAGGCGCTTCAAACCGGTCACACCCCACACGCAGACCACGCCGGCGACGAAGCCGATGATGATCGCGCCGAGCGGGCCGACGGTGCCGCAGGCCGGCGTGATGCCGACCAGGCCGGCCACTGCGCCCGAGGCCGCGCCCAGTGCCGACGGCTTGCCCTTGCTGATCGCTTCCACCAGCGTCCAACCGAGTACGGCAGCGGCCGTGGCCAGCACGGTATTGAGGAAGGCCAGCGAGGCGACGGTATCGGCGGCAGCGGCGGAACCCGCGTTGAAGCCGAACCAGCCGACCCACAGCAGCATCGCGCCGATATAGGTAAACGGCACGTTGTGCGGCTTCAGCGCAGTCTGGCCATAGCCCAGGCGCTTGCCGACGAACCACGCGGCGACCAGACCGGCCACACCGGCGTTGATGTGGACCACGGTGCCACCGGCGAAATCGATCGCGCCCATCTCACCCAGGTAGCCGCCACCCCAGACGATGTGCGCCATCGGGATGTAGCTGAGGGTGAACCACAGCGCCGAGAACAGCAGCACCGCACGGAACTTGATGCGCTCGGCGAACGCGCCGACGATCAGCGCGGTGGTGATGCCAGCAAACGTCGACTGGAAGGCGACGAACAGGTAGTCCGGCAGGCCCTTGATCGGGGTGTTGCCGACCGACTCCGGAGTGAAGCCCTTGAGGAAGGCGAATTCGGTGAACGAGCCGAAGAACGGATTGCCGGCGCTGAACACCGCGCTGTAGCCATACGCCACCCACAGCAGCAGCACCAGCGAGAACACCACCAGGATCTGGCTGAGCACCGACAGCACGTTCTTCGAACGCACCAAGCCGCCGTAGAACAAGGCCAGGCCCGGCACCACCATCAGCAGCACCAGCAGGGTGGACGTCAGCATCCAGGCCACGTCGCCATGGTCGTAGGTCGCGGCGGCTTCAGCCGCGGCCGGTGCGGCGGCCGCAGCGACCGGATCCTGCAGCGGTTCGACCGCCACGCTTTCGCTCGGCAGCGGCGAGATCTGGGCCTGAGCGTGGGCACTGCCCGGCCAGGCACCCGCAGCCAGCGCACTCAGCAGCATCAACAGGCACACGATATGGAACCGGGCTTGCCACCCGGTGAGAAGGCGCATCTTCATGGGGGAGTCTCCGGAAGGGGGTTACAGCGCGTCGGCACCGATTTCGCCGGTGCGGATGCGGATGACCTGTTCGACGGCGGTGACGAAGATCTTGCCGTCACCGATCTTGCCGGTGCCTGCCGACGATTGGATCGCTTCGATCACCGCATCGGCACGCTCGTCGGTGACTACGGTTTCGATCTTGATCTTGGGCAGGAAATCGACGACGTACTCGGCGCCGCGATACAGCTCGGTGTGGCCCTTCTGGCGGCCGAAGCCTTTCACTTCGGTCACGGTAATGCCCGACACGCCTGCGTCGGAGAGGGCCTCGCGGACCTCGTCGAGCTTGAACGGCCGGATGATGGCGGAGATCAGTTTCATGCGCATGTCCCGAGGGTGGATGGGGCCAGCGCGCCAGCGCGCGTTGGCATCAGGCAACCAGCGGCCATCAGGATGATGGCCGTGGCTGTTGCACCGGACACGTACAGGGCCGGGACGGCCGTGCCTCTCTCCTTGCACGACCGACGCGGGAGGGAGGGCGGCCCTGGTCGCGTATCCGGTCTCTCTTGCCCCTGTTTCAGCGGACCAACAGTCCGCTCTACTGCAGCGGGCCAGCGGCCCGCTCTACCACGGCGGGCCAGCGGCCCGCTCTGCCACGGCGGGTCGGGGTCCGCTCTACCACGGCGGACCGGGGCCCGCCCTGCGGCTCCCCAGCCGCGAAGACGGAAGCGATGGCGGCGGGTGGGAGGGGGAAGCCCACCGCCATCGCCACCGGTCAGCTGGCGTAGTACAGCTGGTATTCCAGCGGGTGGGTGGCCGCGCGGAACTTGGTCACTTCCTGCATCTTCAGCGCGATGTAGCCGTCGATGAAGTCATCGCTCATCACGCCGCCGGCCTTCAGGAACTCGCGGTCCTTGTCCAGCGCTTCCAGCGCCTGGTCCAGCGAGGAGCAGACCTGCGGGATCAGCTTCTCTTCTTCCGGCGGCAGGTCGTACAGGTCCTTGTCGCTCGGTGCGCCCGGGTCGATCTGGTTCTTGATGCCGTCCAGGCCGGCCATCATCAGCGCGGTGAAGGTGAGGTAGCCGGACTGGATCGGATCCGGGAAGCGCATTTCGATGCGGCGTGCCTTCGGGTTGGACACCCACGGAATGCGGCACGAAGCCGAACGGTTGCGGGCCGAGTAGGCCAGCATCACCGGTGCTTCGTAGCCCGGCACCAGGCGCTTGTAGCTGTTGGTGCCCGAGTTGGCGAAGGCGTTGATGGCCTTGGCATGCTTGAAGATGCCGCCGATGTACCACAGCGCCAGCTGGCTCAGGCCACCGTAGCCATCACCGGAGAACAGGTTGGTGCCGCCCTTGGACAGCGACTGATGCACGTGCATGCCGCTGCCGTTGTCGCCGACGATCGGCTTGGGCATGAAGGTGACGGTCTTGCCGTTGCGGTGCGCGACGTTCTTGATCACGTACTTCATGCGCAGCAGTTCGTCGGCCTTCTGCACCAGGGTGCTGAACTTGGTGCCGATCTCGCACTGGCCGGCGGTGGCCACTTCGTGGTGCTGCACTTCCACTTCGATGCCGACCTGTTCCAGGGTCTTGCACATCTCGGCGCGCAGGTCGTGCAGGGTGTCGGTCGGCGGCACCGGGAAGTAACCGCCCTTCACGCCCGGACGGTAGCCGCTGTTGGCGCCGTCGTACTTGGCGCCGCTGTTCCACGCCGCTTCTTCCGAGTCGACCTGGAAGAAGGTGTGGCCCATTTCATTGGCGAAGCGGACCGAATCGAAGATGAAGAATTCCGGCTCCGGGCCGAAGAACGCGGTTTCGGCGATGCCGGAGGACTTCAGGTAGGCCTCGGCGCGCTTGGCGATGCCGCGCGGGCAACGGCCATACGGCTGCATGGTGGCCGGATCGAGGATGTCGCAGCTGATCACGATGGTCGGATCGGCGTAGAACGGATCGACGTAGGCGCTGGCGGTATCCGGCAGCAGCACCATGTCCGATTCGGCGATTCCCTTCCAGCCGGCGATCGAGCTGCCATCGAACATCTTGCCTTCTTCGAACAGCGACGGCTCGACGATGCTGACCGGGAAGGTCACGTGCTGCTCGACACCACGCATGTCGACAAAGCGCAGGTCGACGAACTCGATCTGGTTGTCCTTGATCAGCTTCTCAACGTTTTCCACGGACATCGGTACGACCTCGGATGGGGATGAATGCCTGCTGAGGTACAGCAACGACCGTGCCAACTTTTCGCAGGCTGCAAGTCATTGATTTCAAAAAGGCCGCCCCGCAGCGGTGCAGAACCGTGCGCACCAAATGGGTGCAGCCGACAGCGGACGCACCCGTTTGGTGCGGCAGTGATCGTCTATCCTCTCGACCTTCTTCCTTCCTGCCGCGCGTGCCCGCACCGTCCATGTCCGACCTGCTCTCCGCCCTGTTGCTGGGCATCCTCGAAGGCTTGACCGAGTTCCTGCCGATCTCCAGCACCGGCCACCTGCTCATCGCCCAGCACTGGCTGGGTGCCCGTTCGGACTTCTTCAACATCGTCATCCAGGCCGGCGCGATCGTGGCGGTGGTACTGGTGTTCCGCCAGCGCCTGCTGCAGCTGGCCACCGGTTTCGGGCAGCGCGAGAACCGCGAGTACGTATTCAAGCTGGGCGCGGCCTTCCTGGTCACCGCCGTGGTCGGCCTGGTGGTGCGCAAAGCCGGCTGGTCGCTGCCCGAGACGGTCAGCCCGGTGGCCTGGGCACTGATCATCGGTGGCATCTGGATGCTGCTGGTGGAGGCCTACACCGCGCGCCTGCCCGACCGCGACCAGGTGACCTGGACCGTGGCGATCGGCGTCGGCCTGGCACAGGTGGTGGCCGGCGTGTTCCCCGGCACCTCGCGTTCGGCCTCGGCGATCTTCCTGGCCATGCTGCTGGGCCTGAGCCGCCGCGGCGGCTGCCGAGTTCGTGTTCCTGGTCGGCATTCCCACCATGTTCGCCGCCAGCGCCTACACCTTCCTGGAAATGGCCAAGGCCGGACAGCTGGGCAGCGAGAACTGGACCGAGGTGGGCGTGGCCTTCCTCGCCGCGGCCGTCACCGGCTTCGTCGTAGTGAAGTGGCTGATGGGCTACATCAAATCGCACAGGTTCACCGCATTCGCGCTTTACCGAATCGCGCTGGGCGCCGCGCTGCTGCTGTGGTTGCCCTCCGGCAGCTGAACAGCGCCGGGGCACGGTAACCCCGTTGCCGGCCCCACCCCGTTTCCCCCACGGTTCCCCAAGGAGAATCACCATGAACCGCAAGCTCACCCTGCTCCTCCCGCTGGCCCTGCTGGCCGCCTGCAGCCAGACCCCGGCCCCGGCCGGCACCGGCGGCGACGACGTGGCCCCGGCCGCGGCCAAGGCAGCAGACCAGCAGACGCTGGCGCACCTAGACGCGCAGCGCCTGCAGAGCCAGCACTGGCTGCTGCAGCAGGCCACCGCCGCCGACGGCAAGCGCATCGACGCGCTGTTCGCCCGCGAAGACAAGCCGGTCACCCTGGACTTCGCTGATGGCCGCCTGTCGGTCAGCAACGCCTGCAACCACATGGGTGGCGGCTACACCCTGGCCGACGGCAAGCTGACGGTCAGTGCGATGGCCTCGACCATGATGGCCTGCACCGACAAGGCGCTGATGGCGCTGGACGAGGCCGTGTCGAGCCGCCTGCAGGGCGAGCTGAAGGCCGAGCAGGATGCCGATGGCAAGCTGACCCTGACCACCGCCAAGGGCGACGTGCTGGTGTTCAACCCGGAACCGACCGCTGAAACCCGCTACGGTGGCGCCGGCGAAACCGTGTTCCTGGAAGTGGCCGCCAAGACCGAGAAGTGCTCGCACCCGCTGATCCCGGACTACCAGTGCCTGCAGGTGCGTGAAGTGAAGTTCGACGACAAGGGCCTGAAGCAGGGTGAGCCGGGCAAGTTCGAGAACTTCTACGGCAACATCGAGGGTTACACCCACGAGGACGGCGTGCGCAACGTGGTGCGCGTGAAGCGCTACGAAGTGAAGAACCCGCCGGCCGATGCGCCATCGCAGGCGTACGTGCTGGACATGGTGGTCGAGTCGGCCATCGAGAAGAAGTAAGACGACAGAAGGGCGGCCGCGAGGTCGCCCTTCTTCGTGGTGGGTAGGGCCGGCCGCTGGCCGACTGCCCCTTTTCATGGTGGCTCGACGCTACAGAAGCAAAGCCGGCCAGCGGCCGGCTCTACCCATCGTGCCGCTCAGCCCAGCGCCGGGTTCAACGTGTAGGTGCCATGCAGTGCGGCTTCGGCCAGCACGTGGCCGTGCATGGCGCGATATGCGTCGGCGGCGGTGAAGCGCGCCGGAAGTTCCAGCGAGGCCACATCCAGCGCGAACACGCGGAAGAAATAGCGGTGCACGCGTTCGTCGTTGAACGGCGGATACGGGCCGTCATAGCCCAGGTAATCGCCGGCCATGTCCGGGTTGCCCGCAAACCAGCCGGTGAAGTCGTTCAGGCCCTGGCGGCTGCCCGCCGGGCCAGCCGGTGCGGTCTTGCCCTTCACCACGAAGCCATCGCTGCAGCTGCCGGCGGCGATCTCCTGCACCGAGGCCGGAATATCGGCCATCACCCAGTGCACGAAGTCGCAGCGCGGCTGGTCGCGCGGCACGGTCATGTCGCTGCGGCCGACCGTTTCCGCAACGGTCGGCACATCCGGGTCCACGCACACCAGCAGGAACGAACGCGTGCCTTCCGGTGCACCGTTCCAGGCCAGGTGCGGATTGCGGTCCGGCGCGAAGCCGGTGGCATCGCCGGCGGCGAACGCGCGGTCGATCGGCGCGCCGTTGGTCAGGCTGTGGCTGCTCAGTTGCATCGGCTTCTCCTTACTCTTCCGGGTAACCCAGGCGCACCGCAATCGGGGTGAGCTTGGCAAAGGCGGCGCTCATCACGTCGCGGTAGTTGCGCCAGTGGCCCGGCGGGAAGCGCGGTGCGCCCAGCTGTGCGGCCGGCGGCATCTGCCGCTCGAACAGGCGTCCCAGCAGCTCGGCCATCGCGTGCGGATCATTGCCGATCTGGTCGATGCGCAGCAGCACGTGCGGATACAGTTCTTCCTCATGCAGGGTGGCAACCTGCGCCAGCCCGCGCGCCAGCCATTCGCTGGCTTCAGCCAGCGAGGTCATCGCCAGCGGAGCGGCAGCGCCGTAGGCCACCCAGTCCAGCAGCATGTCGCGCGGGTCACGCAGCACGAGCACCAGTCGTCCCTGCGGCAGCTGCGGGCGCAGCGCCCACAGCAGGGCGTTGTCCCACCACAGCAGCCAGTCGATGACGGCATCACCCTGCAGGCCACGCGCCGGCAGCTGCTCGCGCCAGCGCTGCACCAGCCGCTCCGGGGTCAGCACGCCGGAGGCGAGGTCCTGCAGCGTGTGGTAGTTCTGGAATGCATCATCCGGCGGATTGCTGGTGTAGCGGTCGCTGCGCAGCACCGGGCTGGCGGCCGCCAGGCCGGTCGCAACCCGCTCCACACCCGAACCCGGCGCACCCCACAGGAAGATCGGCGCGGAGCTGGCATCACTGTCGATCTCGCCCTTCTCCGGCCAGCTCGGCGGCGCCTTGGCCTGCGGTGGAAGCGGCAGGCGCTGCGGTGCCTGGTCGGCCTGCAGCGCCATCCACGTCTGCAGCGCCTGTTCCGGCTGGCCAGCGCGGTCCTGGATTTCACCCAGCCAGGTACGCAGGTCGGCGCGATGGCCGTCCGGCGCCCTGTCGATCAGCGCCTGCACGCGCGCGATCGCGGCAACCGGATCACGCTGCAGCAGGCCTTCGACCAGGCGTGTTTCGCCACTGACGCGGCCCGGTTCGAGGCTGACGATACGTTCGGCGATGGCTTCGGCCTGTTCGTGTTCGCCCACCATGTCATGCAGGCGCAGGCGTGCTTCCAGTGCCGGCAGATGACCCGGCATCGCGTCCATCCAGCGCTCCACGGTCGCCGCGGCGGTCGGGCTGCCGACTTCTTCCACGGCCAGGCGTGCCAGCCACAGGTCGTGCAGCTGCGGATGCTGTTCCAGGGCAGCGTCCAGGCGGCGCGGGCCTCGTCTTCGCGGCCCAGGCGCTGCCAGGACATCAGCAGCAGCTGCAGCACCTGGCGGTCGTCGGGGATCGATTCCAGCAACGGCAGCAGATGGTCCAGCGCCTGCAGCGGCTGGCCGCCGCGCAGCGACAGTTCACCGGCAAGGCGACGCATCGACGGCGTATCCATGCCTTCCTGCTGAAGCGCGATCTGCATCGCTTCGGCAGCCGCCTCCAGGTTGCCCTGGCGCAGCGCCAACTGCACTACCAGGCCATGCAGCGAGCTGATGGCCGGGTTCAGCTCCAGCACGCGGCGGAACGCCTGCTCGGCGAAGGCCAGCATGTCCTTGCCCAGGTAGGCGAAGCCCAGTGCGTACAGCACGCGGGTGTCGTTGGGCTGCGCCTGGTTGGCCGCCGACAGCAGCGTCAGCGCACGATCCGGGTCGTCGCGGCGCAGCGCGATCATGCCGTCGATGGTCAGCAGTTCCGGGTGGTCCGGCTCTACGCGCGAGGCCAGCGTGGACAGGCGCTGGGCTTCATCGAAGTCGTTGCGGCCGATCGCCAGGTGCGCCTGCATCAGATAGGCGGCGAAGGAATTCGGGTCAAGCCCGGTGGTACGTGCCAGCGCTTCGTCAGCGCCCTGATACTGGCGCAGGGCGAGCAGCAGGCCAGCGTGCTGCAGGTGCAGCTGGGCATCATCGGGGGCCAGCTGCAACGCCTGCTGCAGCGCCTCCATCGCATCCTCGGCCTTGCCCTGCTGCTGCAGCGCAAGCGCCAGCCAGCGGTGGGCTTCGGCCTGGCCGGGTTCATCACGGGTCCACGCCTGGGCCAGCTGCACGGCCTGGTCGGCCTGGTTCTGGCGCAACGCTTGGATGATCTGGTCTTGCATGGCGGTCCGGTTCAAGTGCAAACCCGCATTGTAGCGGTCCACGCACCGGTGCCGGTTCAGCCCGCCAGCACCCGCTGCAGGCGCTGCGCCACCCAGCGCTCGGAGAAGCCGTCGCCGCGCCAGTTTTCGATGAACCCGCAGTGGCCGCCCCAGCAGGCGGTTTCCAGGCGCGCCTGGCCCGGCAGCTGCCAGTTGCTGAAGGTCGCGTACGGAATCACCGGGTCATCCTGCGCCATCAGGATGTCGGCCGGTACCTGCAGGGACGACAGGCGGTCGCCGGCGATCGAGTAGCCGTCGAAATAGGCCTGCAGCGAACCGAAGCTGGTGTGGCGCTCGACCAGCCAGGCGGTCAGCGCGCGGATGTCCAGCTTCAGCACGCGGTCGTCGCAGTCGCTCAGCTCGGGGAACAGATCGCGCTTGCGGCGCAGCGAGCCGGCCCACTTGCGGCGGAAGTACCAGTCGTACATCGCCGGGCCGTTCTCGATGCTCTCCATCGTCAGCGCCGGGTCCAGCACCGGGCACACCGAGGCGACGCGCAGCAGCGGCACGCCGGCCGCCGGCGCGCAGGGCCAGGCGCAGCACGAAGTTGCCACCCAGCGAATAACCGGCGGCCACCAGCGGCAGCTGCGGCCAGCGCTGGGCGATATCGCCCGCGGCGTGCACCACTTCATCGATGAGATTGGAGTGGAAAATGCCGGGGTTCAGGTGATGGGTGTTGCCGTGGTCGCGGAAGTTCAGCCGCACCACGTCGAAGCCCTGCTCGATCATGCGCGCGGCGGCCATGCGCATGTAGCTGGATTCGGCACTGCCTTCCCAGCCATGCAGCAGCAGCGCGATGCCCTTGGGCTCGCGGCCTTCGACATGGCTGTGCCAGCCCTGCAGGCGCACGCCATCACCACCATCGAGGATCAGCTCTTCGCTGACCGCACCGGTGGCCGCCAGCAGCAGCAGGCCGCGCTGCAGGCGCATGCGGCTGGAGCTGAGCATCGACTGCAGGTGCGGATTGCGCAGCCAGCGCGGCGGCTGGTAGTCAGTCGCATGCAACGTCGGTGTACCGGCGTCCAGGACGGGTGGCGGGACCAGGGCCACCGTGCCCTCAGCCGGTGCTCATGGCCGCCACGATGCGCGCGCGAGGTTTCCGCGATGCGTCGACGGCCTTCCAGGTCCTGGGTACCGATCGGCTCCAGGAAATGCACTTCGGTATGCCGCGCCGGCTCACCCAGCAGGCGCAGGAAATTGGCGGCGAAACTCTCGCCCGGGCCGAATGCCACGATGGTCTGTGCGTCACCCTTGAACCCATAGACCAGCGCCACAGGCTGCACCGGAACACCGGTTTCGACCGCGGCCTGGAAGATGCGGGCATGGAACGGCCCCACTTCATGGCCACCGCGGGTGCGCCCTTCCGGGAACACGCCTACTGCCTTGCCGGCACGCAGGCGATCGGCCATCACCTGCATCACGCCACCGAGCGATTCGGTATTGCCGCGCTGGTGGAAGATGGTCTGCCCGCGCGCGGCGAGCCAACCGACCAGCGGCCAGCTGGCGATTTCGCGCTTGGCGACGAAGCCCATCATGCGCTGGCTGTGCAGGATGGAGATGTCGACCCAGCTGACGTGGTTGGCGACGAACAGCACGGCACCGGGCAAGGGCTGGCCCACCCGTGACAGGCGGAAGCCGAAGATCCACATCAGGCCGCCCTGCCACCAGTTCACCACCTTCGCCCCGAAGGTATCCTCGCCCACGCGCAGCTCGCCCCACGGCGGGAGCATGCCGATCAGGATCAGCGGCAGGAACACGATGATGTGGACCAACAGCAGCGGTACGCGGTACAGGTAACGGCACACACGCGCCACGCCGCCACGGGGGGCCGGAGTGGGGGGGAAGTCATCCGCGCACGATACCGGAGCGCCGCAGCAGCTGCCAGCCGATTTAGGCCATAACCGCCATTGACCGGGGCAATCGGCGGGGAACGCTGGGTTCTGCCGCCGTCAACACGCCCGCCGGGGGCTCAACCGTGGCCGGCGGCCACCACCGCCAGGGTCAGCCGAGAGATGCACACCAGCCGGCCCTGCTCGTCTTCGATGCGGATCTCCCACAGCTGGGTGCTGCGGCCGACGTGCAGCGCGCGGGCGGTGCCGGTGACCGTGCCCGAGCGCACGGCGCGCACGTGGTTGGCGTTGATTTCCAGGCCCACGCAGATCTGCTTGCCGGTATCCACGCACAGGTTGCCGGCGCTGCTGCCCAGGGTCTCGGCCAGCACCACCGAGGCGCCGCCGTGCAGGATGCCGTACGGCTGCCGGGTGCGCTCATCCACCGGCATGGTGGCCTGCAGCCAATCCTCGCCGGCGGCACTGAAGACGATGCCCAGGGATCCAATCGCCGTGTTGCGGCTGAGCGCGTTGAGCTGCTCGATGGAAACGGCTTCGCGGAACACCTGGGCCATGCGGGTACCTTCAGAGGATGGGAACGAGACCGGCGCCGAATGCGGTCAGCATGCGCACCAGCAGCCACTTCGGGCCGACGTTGACTTCGGGGAAGTCGCCGACGGCGACGTAGCAGTTGTGGAACGCCGGGTCCTGCCGTGGCAGCGGCTGCGGGCAGTCCGGACCGGGCTTGAACTCGTAGTCGGTGGCGTAGCGCCACGGCCAGAAGTCGAGGATCGGCAGCGCTTCGGAGGCTTTGCCGACGCTGTAGTTCAGGCCCGACAGCACTGGCGGCTTGGCCCGCGGCGCCACTGTCCACGAGTTCTGCGGATGGGTATCGCGCAGGATGCTCTCGGCCAGCTGCTCGGCAAACACCGGATCGTCGATGATCACCGCGCCTTCGGTGTTGTAGTTCTCGCTGCGCGGATCGAAGTTGTGGGTGCCGACCACGCCGATGCGGCGATCGACCACCAGCGACTTGGCGTGCAGGCCCATGCGGGCGCCCTTGCGGGTGACCGGCAACGGCTTGTTGACCGCCTTGCTGCCCAGGAACGACGGACGCGTCTCGGTGCGCAGCAGGCGCGTTTCCACCTCGCTGCCGGCGGCGCGGCGACGTTCGCGCGCGTTCTGGTAGGCACTGCCGGTACGCGGATGATGCACCGCCACCTGCTTGCGGGGCGCGGCCAGATCCCCGTCGCTGCCACCACCGGCATTGCTGCCAGCGGCGCTGCCGCCGATCAGCGGATTGCGCCCGCCGTCGTCGTCGCCTCCGGGCGCGGCGATCGGGTCGGGCAGCAGATTGCGGTAGTCGACCGGTGCATCCAGCGGGAACGGCTTGTACTCGAAGATGTTGAAGCCCAGTTCGCGCATGTTGCGTCGCTTGTACTTGTACGACAGCGCATACACGATCGGGTTGTCGGTGGCCGCCAGGCTGTTGCTGGACACCACCACGCGCGGCGGCTGCGGGCGCTTGCGCAGCTCGCGGAACAGCTTCTGCGCCGGCTTGGACAGCACCAGGTACGGCGTCTGCAGGATCACTTCCTTCTGCGCGCCGGCGATCAGTGCATCCAGCTGCGGCTCGGTCACGTGCTGGCCGGCCAGCGGGGCATCGGCCTTCTCGCGGCGGTGCTTGCGCGGCAGGTCGGCGACGTAGCGCACCGAGGCCACCGGCAGCGCGGTATCCACGAAGGAACGGGTGACGAACTCCATGTCATTGGCTTCAGCGCTGACCCGCTGCACCCGCTCCGGGCGGCGGAACGTGGCGGGCGGCAGCACCGGCACGCCTTCGCGCAGCAGGGTGCGGCCCACGTCATTCAGGCGCTCGGCCGGCACGCTGCGCTTGGCGCGCCAGAACGCATCGAAGTTGGCCGCCATCGCCCGTGCTTCCGGGCCGGCGATCATGACGTCGCGATCGCGGAAGTTGTACTCGCGATCCCAGTCGTAATAGTCGTCCTGGTAGTTGCGGCCGCCGACCACGCCGATCGCATCGTCGATCACCAGCAGCTTGTTGTGCATGCGCTGGTTGAAGCGACGGAAGCAGCACAGCACGCTGCCGGCGTAATCGAAGTAGTTCAGCCGGGCCTTGCCGAAGGTCGGGTTGTAGACCCGCAGCTGGAAATTCTGGTGGGCACCGGACAGCGCGCCGAGGATCTCCAGGTCGGAGATCGCCGAGAGCTGGTCGATCAGCACCCGCACCTTCACCCCGCGCCGCGACGCGGCCAGCAGTTCGTCGATGACCAGCCGCGCGCTGTCGTCCTTGTCGAAGATGTAGGTCTGCAGGTCGATGCTGCGGGTGGCACTGCGCAGCAGGTTCAGGCGCGCCACCAGGGCGCCCTCCCCCTCGTCCAGCAGGGTGGCGTAGTGGCGCGGCTGCTCCGGGGTGGATTCGGTGAACGCCCGGCCGGCCAACGCCCGCAGCGGCGAATCCTGTGCGCAGCGGTCGGCGCGCTGGCAGTCGACCTGGATCGAGCGCGCCTGCACGGCGATCGCTTCGGCGCGGTCGCGCTCGGCATTGGACAGCGATGCACAACCGCTGCCCAGCAACACGGTTGCCAGCGCCAGTACACGCAGCAGGAGGTTCACGGTTTCGGCGCCTCGCTCAGGCGCGCTCGCAATACGAAGGTCACTCGGTCACTCAAGGCAAGCTGCCAGCTGTCCATTCCATACCGGCCTCGCTGCACGGTACCGCGGCTGACGACGTCGCAATCATAGCCGGGTCGGGCGCAATCCGCCTTCTCGACCTTCAGTGTCTCGGGGTGGCTGATCCCGCGCAGGGTCAGCCGCCCGTTGATGTCGCCCCCGTCTTCCACGGTCTCCGGCCAGTACGGCAGCGAGTCGAACTCGACCACCGGGTGGCGGCCTGCGTCGAAGAACTCCTCGCCGCGCATCCAGCCGGTGTAGCGCGCCTTGCCGGGGATCTCGACCGAACGCGTGAACATCTTCAGGTGCACCTGATGGCGGCCGTCGGAGAGGATCTCGATGCGACCCTCGAAGTGCGGGAACAGGCCTTCGATGCGTTGCCCGAAGCGGGTCCGCACCTCGAAACCGATCTGCGAGCGCTGGGTATCCAGGTGCAGGACCCGGTGCGCTTCAGCGACCACCGGCGGCAAGGGCGTTGGCGGTGGCGCGGCAGCCCAGGCCGCGCCGGAAGCCAGCAGCACGGGCAGCAGAAAGCGGCTGCGCCGCGCCAGGCTCATTGGATCACGGCCACCAGAACGCGTTCAGGCTGGCCACGCCCGGCTCGATCGAGGCCTCGCGCGGGAAGCCGAGCACGGCAATGCCGGCCGGCGGCATGCCGCGATAGTCGCTGCTGGTGCCTTCCGTCATCAACGCCACCAGGCGCTCCAGGCCGGGGTTATGGCCGACGATCAGCACCCGGTCGAGGTCACGGCGGTCGTCCACCAGCGCCGCCAGGGTGCCGGGGGTAGCCTCGTAGATGCGGTCTTCCAGGCGCTTCTCGACATAGCCGATGGTGCCGAGCACGGCTTCCAGGGTCTCCCGGGTGCGCCGCGCCGGTGAGCACAGCACGCAGTCCGGCAGCAGGTTGTTCTCCTTCAGCCACTTGCCGGCGGCTTCGGCTTCGGCGAGCCCCACCGGCGACAACGGCCGGTCGAGGTCGGCCTGGCCGGGGGTAGCCGGTTCGGCATGGGCATGGCGCAGCAGGATCAGTTCACGCATCGCGGGTTTCCATGAAGAAGAGGATGCAGCAGAAAGAGTGACGCAGGCATCAAAGCTTCAGCCAGGACAGCAGCGGCTCCCAGTCGGCCTGGTGCTCGCGCACCTGGGCCGAGCGGTAGTCGAACAGGCTGCGGCCCAGGCCGGTCATGACCACATAGCTCTGGCTGTCGCGCAGCTGCGCGACCACCGGGTACGGCCATTCACCCAGCATCTGCAGCGCCTGCTGCGAGGTCTGGGTCCATGGTTTGGTACGGTTGAGCACTAGCCCCACCGGCAGCTTGCGGCTGTGCACGCGCGGGTTCTGGGCCAGGCTGTTGAGGAAGCCGACGATCGCTTCGATGTCCAGCGCCGAGGGCAGCACCGGTACCACCACCGCGTCGGCAGCGTCGAGGAAATGGGGAATATCGTCAGCCAGGGCACCGGCCGGCGCATCGATGATGACGGTGTCGGTGCCGTCGGGCAGCTTCTGCGCCCACTGCTTCTTCCGATACACGTCGATGGGGAGCACCGCGCTTTCCAGCCCGGCACGGCGTTGTGCCCAGCGGGTGCTGGAACCCTGCGGGTCGGCATCGGCAATCACCGTGGCCTTGCCCTGCAATGCCGCGTACGCGGCCAGGTGGGTGGCGACGGTGGTCTTGCCCACCCCGCCCTTGGAACCGGCCACCAGGATCGTCTTCATGCCAGCCTCGCTTCCGGGTACGTGCCCCGAGCGTACACCGGTGATGGTGACGGGAGGTAGCGTCGTGCTGAACCAGCGGCCATCGCCTTTGCTATCGTGGCGCCCCCGAAGGATCGAACCGGCATGAGCGAACTGCAGGATCTGAGCGCGTTGATCCGCGCCAATACCCCACTGATCGTCATCGAGACCCAGGACGAGGGTCGCATCGTCGAGCTGTTCCGGCAGACGCTGATGCACGTCTGGCGGGCGCTGCACCGCTGGTCGATCACCGAGGGCCTGCGCCGGATCGACCTGGACAGCGAAGACCCGCCGGTCGGACCGCCCGATGCCAGCGCGGCCCTGCAGATGATCCGCCAGGCCGACCAGCGCGGCGTCTACCTGCTGCTCGATTTCCATCCCTACCTGGGCTATGCCAGCCACCAGCGCGCCCTGCGCGACCTGATCCAGCGCCGCCACAGCGAGCCGCACGTGCTGGTGCTGATCGGCGCCAAAGTGGAGCTGCCGGCCGAGCTGGAAGCGCTGGCGGTGCGCTTCAACCCGCGCCTGCCCGATGCCAATGCCCTGCTGAAGATGCTGCGCGAGGAGGCCGACGCCTATGCGCGCGAGCATGGCGGCCGCCGGGTTGAAGTCGACAGCGAGGCGGTGAAGAAAATCCTGAAGAACCTGCAGGGCCTGAGCCTGGTCGATGCCCGGCGCATCGCGCGCCAGCTGATCTACGCCGACGGCGCACTGCGCGACGACGACCTGCCACAGCTGGCGCGGCTGAAGTTCGAGCTGCTCAACCGCAGCGGCCACCTGTTCTTCGAACATGACAGCGCGCTTCGGCGATGTGGCCGGCGCCAACCGGCTCAAGCGCTGGATCAACCAGCGGCGCGTGGCCTTCATTGCCGGCTCCGCCCCGGCCGGGCTGGACCCGCCGCGCGGCATGCTGCTGCTGGGTGTACAGGGCTGTGGCAAGTCGATGCTGGCCAAGGCCACCGCCGCCGGCTTCGGCGTGCCCCTGCTGCGCCTGGACGTGGGCGCGCTGTACAACAAGTACCACGGCGAGACCGAAGCCAACCTGCGCCAGGCGCTGGCCTCGGCCGAACAGCTCGCGCCCTGCGTGCTGTGGATGGACGAGATCGAGAAGGGCCTGGCCAGCGGAGGCGAGGACGGCGGCGTGTCACGCCGCGTGCTCGGTTACCTGCTGACCTGGATGGCCGAACGCAAAGCGCCGGTGTTCATCGTCGCCACCGCCAACCAGGTGCACGAGCTGCCCGCCGAGCTGCTGCGCAAGGGCCGCTTCGACGAGATCTTCTTCGTCGATCTGCCCTCGCCTGACGTGCGCGTGGAACTGCTGCGGCTGCACCTGGGCCGGCGGCAGCTCAACGCCGACGACTTCGCACTGCCCGCGCTGGCGGCGGCCGCCAATGGTTTTTCCGGCGCCGAGATCGAGCAGGCGATCGTGGCTGGCCTGTATGCGGCGCATGCCGAGGGCCAGCCGCTGGACACCGAGCTGCTGATGACCGAGATCCGCGCCACCCGACCGCTGTCGGTGCTGATGGCAGAGCAGGTAGAAGCACTGCGTGCGTGGGCGTCGGGGCGGACGGTTTCCGCGGACGACTGAGGGGTTTCCAGCGAACGGCGCAGCCCCTCGTGGCGGCTGGTTGACTGTGAACATCAAAAGCCGCGCTTGGCCGGGCGGGATGGATTCGCGGGGGACGCCGTCAACCCGTCCATGGGGGCTTGGCCGCGGCATCCATGCCGCGGACACCCCCGCGAACCCATCCCGCCCGGCCTCTGACAATTTCCGAGTGCGTCCGCCACGTAAAAGAAAAAAGAAAAGCAGAAGCAAAGGCAAAAGCGCTTGGCCGGCCGCTCTTTGTAGAGCCGAGCCCACACTCGGCTGCATTTCGATCAGATATCGAATACTCGATTCCGATGTGGATTCATTCGCGCATGGCGTGGACATCGTGTCGACCAAGGTCGACACCTACCAACAGCTGCCGGAATCTGTCGAAGGCGGGGCACTGTGGGTTTGCGGGGTGTGAGCCGCATGGATGCGGCGACCAAGCCCCCAGGACGGGTTTACGGCGGCCCCGCAAACCCACAGTGCCCCGCCATCCCGCAGGAAGCCCGCTGTTGCTTCGGCTGTTGCTGTTGCTTCAGCTGTTGCCTCTGCGGGTGCCGGGTGCAACCCGGCCGAACCCCTTCCCTCAGGGCCAGGCAGGTGGTGCGGCCGCCCAGGCCTGCTGCACCTCGGCCAGCGACGCGCGCTCATCCTCACGCCACTGCGGCAGCAGCTGCCCATAGTTGGCCGTGGTACTCCACTGCGTCGGCTCGGTGCGTACCGCAGCCGCATACCACTGCACCGCCTCCTGCTTCTGCCCCATCCGCCACAATGCCAACGCATAGGTCGGTGGCACCCAGGTGGGCTTCGTACGGGCGTTGCTGGCCGATACCAGCCACTGTTCCAGCGCCGCCTCCGGCTTGCCCTGGCGCAGCAGGTCCCAACCGTAGTTCCAGCGCACGCTGCGGCCGCTGCTGCTCTGTGCCGGCGCCTCCTTCATCGCCTCGCCATACAGCTGCTCGGCCAGCTCGCCACGGCCCTGCGCGCCGGCCACCGAGGCCAGCTGCACCGTCGCTTCCACCGCGCGGCGGCCGCGCTCACGCAGCTTGACCAGCTGGGCCACCAGCTCATCGCCCTCGCCCTGCACCGCCACCATCGGCGTTGCCGCCAGGTCGTTGTCGAAGTAGAACTCCTGTGGTGCCGGCACAGCCGGCGCGGCCCACGCAGTGGCCACTCCCGAGGCCAGCAGCACGCTGGCCAGGATCTTTCCTGGAACTGACATCCCTTCTCCCCAGGCCGCAACTGCAGCCTCCCTCTCTCTCCCCGATCCTAACCCCAGCACCGCCGCGGGCGCGAGTGCCGGGGCCTCGCGGCCCCGCTGCTACAATTCGCGCCTTTCCCGCCGCGTGCCTTCACGCGGCCGGTGCCAGCCGATCCTACCGGGCCAGCCATGACCAGTACCGCGCAACTCACTTCGCCCTCGTCCGCCGACCTGCTCGACCGTGATTACACGCTCGACCACAAGTACACCCGCAGCGAGGGGCGGATCTATCTGAGTGGCGTGCAGGCGCTGGTGCGGCTGCCGCTGATGCAGCGGCTGCGCGACGCCGCCGAAGGCATCGACAGCGCCGGCTTTGTCAGCGGCTACCGTGGCAGCCCGCTGGGTGGCTTCGACCTGGAGCTGTGGGCGCGCGCAAGCACCTTGAAGCAGCCAAGGTGAAGTTCACCCCGGGCCTGAACGAGGATCTGGGCGCCACCATGGTGTGGGGCACGCAACAGACCAACCTGTTCCCCGGCGCCAACGTGCAGGGCGTGTTCGGCATGTGGTACGGCAAGGGCCCGGGCGTGGACCGCTGCGGCGACGTGTTCAAGCACGCCAATGCCGCCGGCACCTCGCGCTACGGCGGCGTGCTGGCGCTGGCTGCCGACGACCATGCCTGCCGCAGCTCGACGCTGCCGCACGGCAGCGAGGACGAGTTCGTCAGCGCGATGATGCCGGTGCTGAACCCGGCCGGCGTGCAGGACATCCTCGACATGGGCCTGCTGGGCTGGGCGATGAGCCGCTATACCGGCCGCTGGGTTGGCTT
Organism: Stenotrophomonas sp. 93052_Sma; assembly: GCF_056481145.1. Lineage (NCBI taxonomy): Bacteria > Pseudomonadati > Pseudomonadota > Gammaproteobacteria > Lysobacterales > Lysobacteraceae > Stenotrophomonas > Stenotrophomonas sp. 93052_Sma. The sequence continues at coordinate 111,238 of NZ_CM151134.1, read as the reverse complement.
CAAGACGATCGCCGAGACGGTGGAATCGTCGGCCTCGGTCGAGGTCGATCCGATGGCGCGCCGCATCGTGCTGCCGGAAGACTTCGAGATGCCCTCGGGTGGCCTCAACATCCGCTGGCCGGACCCGCCGCTGGACCAGGAAATGCGCCTGCACCGCTATGCGGTGAAGGCGGCGCAGGCGTTTGCCCGCGCCAACGGCATCGACAAGGTGGTGATGGATGCGCCGCGCGCGGCTGGGCATCGTCACCACCGGCAAGAGCTACCTGGACGTGCTGCAGGCGCTGGAGTACCTGGGCCTGGACGAAGCCGCGTGCGCCGACATCGGCATCCGCGTGTACAAGGTCGGCATGACCTGGCCGCTGGAACCGCAGGGCATCGCGCGCTTCGCGCAGGGCCTGGAAGACATCATCGTGGTGGAGGAGAAGCGTGCCTTCATCGAGCGCCAGATGAAGGAACAGTTCTTCAACTGGCCGGCCAGCTGGGGCCAGCGCCCGTCCATCGTCGGCAAGTACGATGAAAGCGGCGAATGGATCCTGCCGTCCACCGGTGAGCTGACGCCGGCCACCATCGCCGGCGTGATCGGTCGCCGCATCCAGAAGTTCTTCAACAACGAATCGATCGAGCAGCGCCTGCAGTGGATGCAGGAGAAGGAAGCCGAGCTTGCGTTGCCGCGCGCCAGCTTCCCGCGCGTACCGCACTACTGCTCGGGCTGCCCGCACAACACCTCCACCCAGGTGCCGGAAGGCTCGCGGGCGCTGGCCGGCATCGGTTGCCACTACATGGTGACCTGGATGGACCGCAGCACCGACACCTTCACTCACATGGGCGGCGAAGGCGTGACCTGGGCCGGGCAGGCGCCGTTCACCGACACCCCGCACGTATTCCAGAATCTGGGCGACGGCACCTATTTCCACAGCGGCTCGCTGGCGATCCGCCAGGCGGTCGCCGCCGGCGTCAACATCACCTACAAGATCCTCTACAACGACGCGGTGGCGATGACCGGCGGCCAGCCGGTGGACGGCCCGCTGAGCGTGCCGGACATCGCAAAGCAGATGCGCGCCGAAGGCATCCACACCATCGTGGTGCTGTCGGACAACATCGGCAAGTGGACCGGCCAACGCGAGCACTTCCCCAGCGACGTCGAGTTCCACGACCGCAGCGAGCTGGATGAGGTGCAGAAGCGCCTGCGCGAGGTGAAGGGTGTTTCGATCCTGATCTACGAACAGACCTGCGCCACCGAGAAGCGCCGCCGCCGCAAGCGTGGCAAGCTGGAAGATCCGCAGAAGCGCGTGCTGATCAATTCGCTGGTCTGCGAAGGCTGTGGCGACTGCGGCAAGAAGAGCTTCTGCGTGTCGGTACTGCCGAAGGAAACCGAGTTCGGGCGCAAGCGCGAGATCGACCAGTCCAACTGCAACAAGGACTATTCCTGCGTGAACGGTTTCTGCCCGAGCTTCGTCACCGTGCACGGTGGCCAGCCGCGCAAGGGCAGCAAGCGCGATGCTTCCACCCTGCTGGACAACCTGCCGGCACCGGCCATCCGCGGCACCCTCGAACAGCCCTGGAACATCCTGATCACCGGCGTCGGCGGTACCGGCGTGGTGACCATCGGCGCGCTGCTGGGCATGGCCGGCCACCTGGAAGGCAAGGGTGCGACCGTGCTCGACCAGACCGGCCTGGCACAGAAGGGCGGCGCGGTGACCACGCATATCCGCATTGCCCGTCGCCCTGAAGACATCCACGCCGTGCGCATCGCCGCCGGCGAAGCCGACCTGGTGGTGGGCTGCGACATGGTGGTGGTCAACGACTACTGGGCGCTGTCGAAGGTGCGTGCCGGCCGTTCGCAGGTGGTGCTCAACACCTATGAGGCGATGCCCGGTACCTTCACCACCCGCCCGGACATGCAGTTCCCCGCCGCCGACATCGTGGCCGGTGTGCGCGTGGCGCTGGGCGGCCAGGAGCCGTTGCTGCTGGATGCCACCCAGCTAGCCACCGCGCTGCTGGGCGATGCGATCGCCGCCAACCTGTTCATCCTCGGCTATGCGTGGCAGCAGGGCCTGGTGCCGCTGTCGTTCGAATCGCTGATGCGCGCCATCGAACTGAACGGCGCGGCCGTGGCGATGAACCAGCAGGCCTTCGCTTGGGGCCGCCTGGCCGTGGTCGACCCGCAGGCCGTGCAGCAGGCCGCCGGCCTGGTACGCAACCGCCACACCGATACCGAATCCACCCCGGGCCCGCTGCATCCGCTGCCGCCGGGCGAGTGGGAGGGCAACGAATGGGGTGCCACCGCCGCACCGCGCAACACCGGCGACGAACGCGAACTGCGTGGCCTGCCCTCGCACGGTGGCGACGTGGCATTCCTGCCGCTGGACGATGCACGCCTGTCGCGTTCGCTGGATGAAATGATCGAGCGCCGCGCCGCGTTCCTGGTCGAGTACCAGGACGCTGCCTACGCCAACCGCTACCGCAGCCTGGTCGAGCGCGTGCGCGCCGCCGAAGCCGACCGCATCGGCGGTTCCACCGCGCTGACCGAGACCGTAGCCCGTTACCTGTTCAAGCTGATGGCCTACAAGGACGAGTACGAAGTGGCCCGCCTGTATACCAGCGGCGACTTCCAGCGCCGCCTGCAGCAGCAGTTCGAGGGCGATTACCAGCTGCGTTTCCACCTGGCACCGCCGCTGTTCGCCAGGAAGGACGAGCAGGGCCGGTTGCTGAAGAAGGAATACGGCCCGTGGATGTTCAAGGCCTTCGGCCTGCTGGCCAAGCTGAAGTTCCTTCGCGGCGGCCGGCTTGATGTGTTCGGTCGCACCGAGGAACGCCGCATGGAGCGCAAGCTGATCGGCGATTACGAGGCCACCGTGCAGCTGCTGCTGGACGGCCTGGATGACGACCGCCTGGCGCTGGCGGTGGAGATCGCCAGCGTGCCCGAGCACATCCGCGGCTTCGGCCACGTCAAGGAAGCGCATTTCGAGCAGGCCAAGGCGCGCGAAGCCGCCCTGCTGGCGCAGTGGCGGAACCCGAAGGCGCTGCATATCGTGCAGGTGGCTTGAGCACCGCTGACGGCACGAAAGCAACCTATTGATTGCATATTGAGATAGCAATCGATAGGTTGCCTCCAGCGAAGGAAAGAGATAGGTTGCTTGTCGTAATGCAACCTATCCTTTGCGTACACGTTCGCGTACGGTCACTTTCTAGGGGACTGCCGATATGGACAGGCCGCTGCACACGGTGAGGACACCTCAACAACTGGCACCGCTGATGCGTGCGTTCAGGCGCCAGGCGGGCCTGAGCCAGGCGCAGTTGGCGGCACAGCTCGGCATAAGCCGCCAGGCAGTAGGCGCATTGGAGCGCGACCCGGCATCGGCAAGCTTCGAACGGCTGATGCGGGTCTGGGCAGTGCTGGGTCTGGAAGTCAGATTGCAGCAGCGAAGCCCCCCGGAGACAACGTCAACGTTGGAGTGGTGAGCCATGGGTACGCTGCGGGTCTGGATGAATGGTGTCGAGGTCGCGCTCTGGGATGATGTCCGGGGCGGATCTTCCCGGCTTTCGTACGTCGACTCGTGGATCAGCTCCGCCCAGTCCCGGCCGTTGTCACTCTCACTGCCCCTGCTCCCGGAGGGTGAGAGCCATCGGGGCGATGTCGTCAACAACTACTTCGACAACCTTCTTCCCGACAACGCCGTCATCCGCAACCGGATCCGCGACAGGTTCTCCACGCGCAGCAGCGACACATTCGATCTTCTCGAAGCCATTGGCCGGGATTGCGTCGGCGCAGTGCAACTGCTGCCGCTTTCGCATACACCGGGGGACATCCAGCAGATTACGTGCGAAGCGTTGGACGAATCAGGCGTCGCTGCGATCCTGCGTCAGGTGACGGGAGGGAATCTACCTGGCGCACCCACCAGTGATGATGCGTTCCGCATATCCATCGCCGGTGCGCAGGAGAAGACGGGACTTCTGCTGCATGCTGGCCAGTGGTGCATTCCTACCGGCAGTACCCCATCCACCCATATCTTCAAGCTGCCGCTTGGCATTGTGGGCAACATGCGGGCGGACATGCACCAATCCGTCGAGAACGAATGGCTGTGCATGCAACTGCTTTCCGCCTTTGGAATCCCCGTTGCGAATACGCAGATGGGACGCTTCAAGGACGAACGCGCTTATTGTGGAGCGATTCGACCGCCGCCTTTCTGCGGATCGCCGGTGGTGGCTGCGGCTGCCGCAGGAAGACATGTGCCAGGTCTTCGGTCTGCCCGCTGCCAGGAAGTATGAATCCGATGGCGGCCCAGGCATCGTGACCATCATGGATCTGCTTCGACAATCCGAGCATTTCGAGGATCGGGCGACCTTCTTCAAGACGCAGATTCTTTTCTGGATGTTGGCTGCAACCGATGGACATGCCAAGAACTTCAGTGTCTACCTCGAAGCCGGTGGACGCTTCCGCCTGACACCCGTCTACGACGTATTGTCGGTGCATCCCATCCTGGGTAGGGGGCCAAACCAGCTCGACCCGCGGAATGCACAGCTCGCCATGTCCGTCCAGGGCAAGACTCGCCACCGGAAGCTGCACCTTGTGCGACGACGCCATTGGAACGAAACCGCACGCGCCTGTGGTGTCGCTGATGGTGCGGAGCCGTGGATCGAAGCGCTGATCGCAGCCGTCGAACCCGCCATCGAGCAGGTCACGCGTCAGCTCCCAAGTGATTTCCCCGTAAACGTGTCCGAACCCATTTTCAACGGGCTGCGCGCTGCGGCGGCACGCCTTTCCAGCATGTCGCCGGACGCCTGATCACCCCAGCCGCCACAGCAGCAACCGGTTGTTGGCCGGCATCGCCACATCACCCAGGCGGGTGAAGCCGTTGTCCGCCGCCAGCGCCTGCACCGCTTCCACATCGCGGATGCCGCTGCGTGGATCACGCGCCTTCAGCCAGGCATCGAACTGCGCGTTGCTGTCGCTGGTGTAGCGACCGCCGTAGTTGAACGGGCCGTACACCGCCAGCAGCGCACCATGCCGCAGCACCGACGGCAGCGCGGCGAACAGCGCCTGCACATGCTCCCAGCCCATGATGTGCAACGTGTTGGCACTGAATGCGGCATCGAACGTGCTGCCCTCGGGCAACGACAGGCCCGGCGCCGGGGGGAGTTCCACCTGCAGTGCCACCGGCGGCAGCAGATTCAGCAACGCCGCCTCCGCGCGCCAGGCCTCGATGCCGGGCAGATGGTCCGGATGATCGCTGGGCTGCCAGCGCAGCCAGGGCCAGCGCTCGGCGAAGAACGCCGCGTGCTGGCCGGTGCCACTGCCGATCTCCAGCAGCCGATGGCGGTCGCCCATCCACGGGTCGAGTGCGGTGGCGATGGGTTCGCGGTTGCGCTCGCAGGCTTCTGAATACGGCTTGCTCGACATCAGGACGGGGTCCGGGCGGGGTCGGCTCCATTGTGCACGAGGGGGGTGTTCTGAGCAGGGCTGCGCCCTGCACCCGCAGAAGCGACGGCAAAGGCCGAAGCGACGTCAAAAGCGGACTTCCGGTGGGATGGCGGGGTGGGTCCGATTGAGGGGGACGCTGCAAGTACGTCCATGTAAGCTCGGTCGCCGCATCCATGCGGCTCACGCCCCCTCAACCGGACCCACCCCGCCTTCGACAGACTTCCGTGATCTGCCGGAACGGCGTACGGCCTTGGTGGGTGCCGACCGTTGGTCGGCACGGATGAGTTCATTCGATATCTGACAGATGTGCCGACCAACGGTCGGCACCCACCAACGGCCACCGGCCAGCTGTCAGAGGCGGGGCGGTGTGGGTGGGCAGGACCGTTGGCGCCATGGATGGCGCCATCGAGCCCCCATGGATGGGTTAACGGCGTGTCCTGCCCACCCACACCGCCCCGCCATCCCTCAGCAAGCCCGCTGTTGCTGTAGCTGTAGCTGTTGCTCCGGCTCTGAGCAGGTGCAGGGCGCAGCCCTGCCGAAACCCTCCCCAACCATGACTGCAGTCACTTGTCCCCACGCCCCGCGCTGGCGAAAGTCGAGGAGTTGACGTGATCGGTCCGGCCCGTTGCCAACCGCACGCAAGCGAGAGAGAGAAACGCTGTGCAACGACGTGAGTTCCTGGCTTTTTCCGGTCTGGGCCTGGCGGGCCTGCTGCTGCCGCATTCCCGTGCCATCGCCGCCGAGCAGCTGCTCGCCCCGGTCGATACCGCCCAGCGCAGACGCCTGGCGGACGTTGCGCTCGCCGCCGCACGCACAGCCAAGGCCAGCTACTGCGACGTGCGCATCGGCCGCTATCTCAACCAGTCGGTCATCACCCGCGAGCACCAGGTCGGCAATGTGACCAACCGCGAATCGTCCGGTGTCGGCGTGCGGGTGATCGTCAACGGCGCCTGGGGCTTTGCCGCTACCCACCAGCAGACCGAGGCTGCCGTGCGCGCAGCGGTCGAGCAGGCCGCAGCGATTGCCCGCGCCAACGCCGGCATCCAGACCCGGCCGGTGCATCTGGCACCGACGCCGTCGGTGGGCGAGGTGCGCTGGCAGACCCCGGTGCGCAGGAACGCGATGGCGGTGCCGATCCAGGACAAGGTCGAGCTGTTGCTGGCACTCAACGCCGCCGCGCTGAATGCGGGCGCCGACTACATCAATTCCACCCTGTTCCTGGTCAATGAACAGAAGTACTTCGCCTCCAGCGACGGCTCGTTCATCGACCAGGACATCCATCGCATCTGGCTGCCGTTCACTGCCACCGCCATCGACAAGGCCAGCGGCAGGTTCCGCACTCGTGCCGGCCTGTCCTCGCCGATGGGCATGGGCTACGAGTTCCTCGATGGCGATGCGCGCGGCAAGGTGCAGCTGCCCGGTGGCATCACCGCCTACCGCGATTCCTACGACCCGGTCGAGGACGCCATCGCCGCCGCCCGCCACGCGCGCGAGAAGCTGAAGGCGCCGTCGGTGAAGCCGGGCAAGTACGACCTGGTGCTGGACCCGTCCAACCTGTTCCTGACCATCCACGAGAACGTTGGCCACCCGCTGGAGCTGGACCGCGTGCTCGGCTACGAAGCCAACTACGCCGGCACCAGCTTCGCCACGCTGGACAAGCGCGATGCCGGTTTCCGCTGGGGCAGCGACATCGTCACCTTCTTCGCCGACAAGACCCAACCGGGCAGCCTCGGTGCGGTCGGCTACGACGACGAAGGCGTGAAGACCCAGCGCTGGGATCTGGTGCGCGACGGCATCCTGGTCGATTACCAGGCCACCCGCGATGAGGCCCACATCCTCGGCCGCGATGCCTCGCATGGCTGCAGTTACGCCGATTCCTGGTCCAGTGTGCAGTTCCAGCGCATGGCCAATGTCTCGCTGGCGCCGGGCAAAAAGCCGCTCAGCGTCGAAGACATGATCAAGGACGTGGAGAACGGCATCTACATCCACGGCCGTGGGTCGTATTCGATCGACCAGCAGCGCTACAACGCGCAGTTCGGCGGCCAGCTGTACTACCAGATCAAGGACGGAAAGATCGCCGGCATGGTCGAGGATGCGGCCTACCAGATCCGTACGCCGGAGTTCTGGAACGCGTGCACCGCGATCTGCGATGAGCGTGACTTCCGCCTGGGTGGTTCGTTCTTCGACGGCAAGGGCCAGCCCGGCCAGGTCTCGGCGGTCTCGCACGGTTCGTCCACCACCCGCTTCAACGGCATCAACATCATCAACACCGCGCGCAGTCTCGGCGCTTGAGCCACCCATCCTTCGACATGGAGAGCAGCCTTGCAAAGACGTGACTTCCTGGCCCTGACCGGGCTTACCGCGGGCGGGCTGATCGTGCCCTCCTTCTTCGGCAAGGCGATCGCCGCCGAACAACTGCAGAGCACGCTGGACCTGGGGCTGAAGAAGCGCCTGGCCGATGCGGCGCTGGCCGCTGCCCGCCAGGCCGGTGCCACCTACTGCGACGTGCGCATCGGCCGCTACCTGCGGCAGTTCGTGATCACCCGCGAGGACAAGGTGCAGAACGTGGTGAACACCGAGTCCACCGGCGTGGGCATCCGCGTGATCGTCAACGGTGCGTGGGGCTTCGCCGCCACCAATGCGCTGGGTACGGCCGATGTAGCCAAGGCCGCGCAGCAGGCCGCAGCAATCGCCAAGGCCAATGCCGGCGTGCAGACCGCACCGGTACAGCTGGCCAAGGCGCCGGGCGTGGGTGAGGTGAGCTGGCGCACGCCGATCCGCAAGAATGCGATGGAAGTGCCGATCAAGGACAAGGTCGGCCTGCTGCTGGACGTCAACGCTGCGGCGATGGGCGCCGGTGCCAGCTTCGTCAACTCGATGCTGTTCCTGGTCAACGAGCAGAAGTACTTCGCCTCCACCGATGGCTCTTACATCGACCAGGACGTGCACCGCATCTGGGCCCCGATGACGATCACCGCCATCGACAAGGCCAGTGGCAAGTTCCGTACCCGCGAAGGCCTGTCCTCGCCGATGGGCCTGGGCTACGAGTACCTGGACGGTGCGGCTGCCGGCAAGGTGGTCAGCCCGAATGGCGTGGTCAACTACAGCTCTTCCTACAACATGAAGGAAGACGCGATCGCCGCCGCCAAGCAGGCGCAGGAGAAGCTGAAGGCTCCGTCGGTGAAGCCAGGCAAGTACGACCTGGTGCTCGATCCGTCGCACACCTGGCTGACCATCCACGAGTCGATCGGCCACCCGCTGGAGCTGGACCGCGTGCTCGGCTACGAAGCCAACTACGCCGGCACCAGCTTCGCCACCCTGGACAAGCGCGAACAGCATTTCCAGTACGGCAGCGAGCTGGTCAACATCTTCGCCGACAAGACCCAGCCGGGCAGCCTCGGTGCGGTGGCGTACGACGATGAAGGCGTGAAGTGCAAGCGCTGGGACCTGATCAGCAACGGCAAGCTGGTGGATTACCAGACCATCCGCGACCAGGCCCACATCCTCGGCAAGACCGAGTCCGACGGCTGCTGCTACGCCGACTCGTGGTCCAGCGTGCAGTTCCAGCGCATGGCCAACGTGTCGATGGCACCGGGCAAGAAGCCGCTGAGCGTGCCGGACCTGATCAAGGACGTGGAGAACGGCATCTACATCATCGGTGATGGTTCGTTCTCGATCGACCAGCAGCGCTACAACGCGCAGTTCGGCGGCCAGCTGTTCTACGAGATCAAGAACGGCCAGATCACCCGCATGCTGGAAGACGTGGCCTACCAGATCCGCACACCGGAGTTCTGGAACGCCTGCACCGCCGTCGCCGACGAGAGTGACTACCGCCTGGGCGGTTCGTTCTTCGACGGCAAGGGCCAGCCGGGCCAGGTCTCGGCGGTCTCGCACGGTTCGTCGACCGCGCGCTTCAACGGCATCAACGTCATCAACACCGCACGCAGCCTCGGCTGATCGGTCAGGAGCCCTTACACCATGAGTATCTTCACCGAAGCCCAGGCCAAGGCCATCCTCGACAAGGTCATCGCCCTGTCCAAGGCCGACGAATGCACCGCCGTGCTGGCCGGCGCGATCAGCGGCAACATCCGTTTCGCGCTGAACAACGTCTCCACCAGCGGCATCGTCGACAACACCGAGCTGGCGGTCACCGTCGCCTTCGGCAAGCGCGTGGGTACCGCCTCGATCAACGAGTTCGACGATGCCGCGCTGGAACGCGTGGTACGCCGCGCCGAAGACCTGGCGCGCCTGGCGCCGGAGAACCCGGAGTTCATGCCGGCCATCGGCAAGCAGAGCTACCGCGCCAGCCCGACCTTCAGCGAATCCACTGCAGCGATCGATCCGGCCTTCCGCGCCAAGGTCGCCGCCGATTCGATCGCCCCGTGCCGTGGCCACGGCCTGATCGCCGCCGGCTTCCTCGAAGACGGCCAGGGCTTCCAGGCCACCGCCAACAGCAACGGCAACTTCGCCTACCAGCGCACCACCAACTTCGATTACACCTGCACCGTGCGTACCGAAGATGGCCGCGGTTCGGGCTGGGTCGGCCGCAACCTGAAGGATGCCGCCGACTTCAAGGCCGACCAGGACATCCGCATCGCCATGCGCAAGGCCACCGAATCGGCCGAAGCCAAGGCGCTGGAGCCGGGCAAGTACACGGTGATCCTGGAACCGGCCGCGGCCGCGGGCCTGATCAGCTTCATGATGAACTTCTTCAGCGCACGCTCGGCCGATGAAGGCCGCAGCTTCCTGTCGAAGAAGGGCGGTGGCAACAAACTGGGCGAGCAGGTCTACGACCCGCGCGTGACCATGATTGCCGATCCGTGGCATCCGGACGCACCGGTGCTGCCGTGGGACGGCGAAGGCATGCCACGCGAGCGCATGGCCATCATCGAGAACGGCAAGATCGCCAACCTGGACTACTCGCGCTTCTGGGCGCAGAAGCAGGGCAAGACCGCCAAGGCTACGCCGGGCAACCTGCTGATGAGCGGTGGCGACAAGAGCACCGCCGAGCTGGTGCGCGGCACCCAGAAGGGCATCCTGGTCACCCGCACCTGGTACATCCGCATGGTCGATCCGCAGACCGTGCTGCTGACCGGCCTGACCCGCGACGGCACCTTCTACATCGAGAACGGCCAGATCAAGCACCCGGTGAAGAACTTCCGCTTCAACGAGTCCCCGGTGATCATGCTCAACAACATCGAAGAGCTCGGCAAGCCGGTGCGCGTGGCCGGTGATGAATCCAGCTACGTGATGATGATCCCGCCGATGAAGCTGCGCGACTTCACCTTCACCTCGCTGTCCGACGCGGTCTGATGGATCGCCGGGCCTGCCTGCGCTGGTTGGCCGCTGCCGCTTCGGCGGCGGCGCTGCCGGCCTTGGCGCAGTCAGGCCCGCGCAGTTCGCGCTACGACTTCTGGTTCACCCGCCTGCAGTACGACTCCGGCGACTGGGATGTGGACGCGCGCATGCCGTCCAACCTGATCACCTCGCTGATCGACTACACCTCGCTGCGCGTGGATCCGCAGGAGCACGTGGTGGCGCTGGCCGACCCACGCATGCTGGAAGCGCCGTTCTGCTACCTGGCCGGGCACACGCTGGTGGAGTTCAACGCCGCCGAGCGGCAGAACTTCGTGCGCTATGTGCGCAATGGCGGCTTCGTCTTCGTCGACGACTGCAACCACGATATCGACGGCCTGTTCGCCACCTCGTTCGAGTCGCAGATGGGTCGCCTGTTTGGTCCCAAGGCACTGCAGAAGCTGCCCAACAGCCACCCGCTGTACCGCAGCTTCTTCCGCTTCCCCGATGGCCCGCCCGCCACCAGCTTCGAACTCAACGGCTGGGGCGACGACCTGGTGCACGACTATCTGAAGGGCATCGAGGTCGATGGCCGCCTGGGCCTGCTCTACAGCAACAAGGACTACGGCTGCGAGTGGGACTACGACTGGCGCAACAAGCGCTTCCTGGCCGAAGACAACACCCGCTTCGGCGTCAACATCGTGATGTACGCGTTGAACAATTGATAGGACCTGCACGCCCATGACCTCCCCCGACCTCGATTCCCTGCTGCCGCGCCTGCACGATCTGCGCGCTGCGCTCGCACGCGCGGTGGTTGGCCAGAACACGGTGGTCGAGCAGCTGCTGATCGGCCTGCTGGCCGGTGGCCACTGCCTGCTGGAAGGTGCGCCCGGGCTCGGCAAGACCCTGCTGGTGCGCTCGCTCGGCCAGGCACTGGAGCTGCAGTTCCGGCGCGTGCAGTTCACCCCGGACCTGATGCCCAGCGACATCCTCGGCACCGAGCTGCTGGAGGAAGACCACGGCACCGGCCATCGCCACTTCCGTTTCCAGCAGGGCCCGATCTTCACCCACCTGCTGCTCGCAGACGAACTCAACCGCACCCCGCCCAAGACCCAGGCCGCGCTGCTGGAAGCGATGCAGGAACGCACGGTCAGCTACGCCGGCACCACCTACGCATTGCCCGCGCCATTCTTCGTGCTGGCTACGCAGAATCCGATCGAGCAGGCCGGCACCTACCCGCTGCCGGAAGCACAGCTGGACCGCTTCCTGCTGCACGTGCTGGTGGATTACCCCAGCGAAGACGAGGAACGGCAGATCCTGGAACAGACCACCGGCGGTGCCACCGACGCTGTGCCGAAGGTGATGGATGCCGAAGCGGTGATCGCGCTGCAGGCCGCAGTACGCCAGGTGCATGTCAGCCCTGATGTGCTGGCCTGGATCACCCGCCTGGTGCGCGCCAGCCGCCCAGGCGAAGGCGCACCCGCGGCGATCAACCAGTGGGTGAAGTGGGGTGCGGGCCCGCGCGCCGGGCAGTCGCTGGTGCTGGCGGCGAAGGCACGCGCACTGCTGCAGGGCCGCTTCGCCGCCACCCGCGAGGATGTGCAGGCACTGGCCGCACCGGTGATGCGCCATCGCCTGCTGCTGTCGTTCGCCGCCGAGGCCGAGCAGAAGCGTGCCGACGACGTGGTCGCCGCCCTGCTGCAGGCCGTGCCGTTCCCGGGTTGAGCCACGCGTGAACGCAGGTGCCCCGCTGACGTTGCCACCGGAACTGCGTGCGCGCCTGCGCCTGCTGCGGTTGCGGCCGCGCCTGGCGAGCGGCGCAAGCGGCATCGGCCAGCACGCCAGCCGCAGCCGCGGTGCGGGCCTCGAATTCGCCCAGTACCGGGCCTACGAACCAGGCGACGAGCTGCGCCAGATCGACTGGAAGCTGTATGCACGCTCGGACCGCTTCTTCGTGCGCGAATCCGAACGCGAAAGCCCGATCACGGTCTGGCTGCTGCTCGATGCCACCGCCTCGGCCGGCCAGGCCGATCGCGCGGCACCACAGCGCACGCGCCTGGACCACATGCGCGGCGTGGCCGCCTGCGTGGTCGAACTGGCCCTGCAGCAGGGCGACCGTTTCGGCCTGCTGGCGATCAACGGCGATGGACCGCAACTGGTGCCCGCAGCGAACGGCGCACGCCAGCGTGACCGCGTGCATCTGCAACTTCATGCGCTGCAGGCCCGCGGTGGCTGGCCTGCGGCCGATCGCCTGCGCCCGCTGTGGGAGCGCGTGCGTCCGGGCGACCTGCTGCTGGCGATCAGCGATGGCTTCGACGAGGCCGGCATCGTGTTGCTGGAGCAGCTGGCCGGCGCACGCCGCGAAGTGGCACTGCTGCAGATCCTCACCGCCGACGAGCGCGACTTCCCGTTCGATGCCGGCCACCGCTTCCGCGATCCGGAAACCGGCGAGGAACTGCTGGGCGATGGTGCGGCGATCCGCGCCGACTACCTGCAGCGCTTCGCCGACGCACGCAGTGCGCTGCAGTCGCGCCTGCAGGCCAGTGGCATCGCCAGTGCCACCGGCTGGCTCGACCAGCCGCTGGATCAACCACTGCAGGCGCTGTTCGGGCGTGGGGGCGGTGCATGATCCTGCTGTTCCCGTTGGGCCTGGCCGCGCTCGCCGCAGGGCTGTTGCCGTTGTTGATCCACCTCGCCCGGCGCCATCCGTATACGCCGCTGGATTTCGCCGCGCTGCGCTGGCTGCGTGCACAGATCCGGCCGCGCCAGCGCATCCGCTTCGATGACTGGCCATTGCTGCTGGTGCGCCTGCTGTTGCTGGCCGCGCTGGCTTTGCTGCTGGCACGGCCTGCGTTGACCGGGCCTGCACCAGCCCCCACTGCGTGGACGGTCGTTGCTCCAGGGCTGGACGCGACCGCTCTGCGCGGCACCGCCGAAGCGGGCAACTGGCATTGGCTGGCGCCGGGCTTCCCGGCCATTGATCAAGTGCCACCTGCGTCCACGGCCTCCCTGCCCAGCCTGCTGCGCGAACTGGACGCGCAGCTGCCCGTTGGCACCGCATTGACCGTGCACGTTCCCGATCCCCTGCCCGGCCTTGATGGCGCCCGCCTGCAGCTGTCGCGCGAGGTGCAGTGGCGCCCGCAGCCGATGCCGGTCACTGCGCAACCGCGTGCCGCAACGTCGCCGCGCCTGCGCGTGCACAGCGATGCTGCGGCCGCTGCCCAGCACTGGTTGAATGCACTGCAGCGCGCGTGGGGCGTGCAGGCGCCGCTCGCTCCTCTGGCCGTGGACGCCCTGCCCGAACGCGGCGAGATCGGCGTGTGGAGCCGCAACGGCGCACTGCCGGCAAACTGGCAGGCGTGGCTGCAAGACGGCGGACGTGTAGTGACTGCCGGCAATCCCGCCGCCAATGCCAGCATCCTGCTGCGCAACACCGAGGGCGCACCGCTGCTGTGGCAGCAACGCATCGGCCACGGTGTCCTGCTATCTCTGCCCGGCGACTGGGATGCCTCAGGCAACGCTGCGCTGCGCGATCCGCAGTTGCCGCGTGCCCTGCTGCTGGCCCTGCAACCGCCTCCGCTGCCGCGCCTCGGCGATGCACATGATCAGGCACCCCAGCGGGCAGCACTGCCTGTGGCAACGCCGCTGCAGCGCGAGCCAACGCCTTGGCTGTTGCTGGCCATCCTGCTGCTGTTCGCGCTGGAACGCTGGATGGCCAGCAGTAGCCGACGCAGGGGGCCCGCATGAACACCCTGCAGCACGCCTGGCAACGCGCGCGCCGCCGCCATGCGCTCGTCACCCTGCTGCAGGGCCTGCCGTGGGCGCTGGCCGCAACGGTGCTGGCGCTGCGCCTGGCGGGCTTCGACATCGCCTGCGTGGTCGGCACGATCGGCCTGCTCGCCTGCGCGGCCTTCGCCACTGCACGTGCCCGCCAGCTGGACCGCCAGTGGCTGCAGCGCCAACTCGATAGCAGTGGTGCCAGCGAGGACAGTGCCGATCTGCTGTTCGCCGATACGCTCACCCTCAATCCGCTGCAGCAGCGCCAGCGCGCACATGTGCTGGCCACGCTGGAACGCGCGATGCCGGAACTGCGTCCGCGCTGGCCGCGTGGGGCATTGGCGCTGTGCTGGATCGCAGGCCTGGCCATCGTTGCGCTGGCACTCGGCTGGCCGCGTTCGAATCCCGGTTCCGCGCCTGCTCGCACGTCGGCGCCAGGCAGTACGGCTGCCGCGGGCCCACTGCACCTGCAGTCCACCCGCCTGCGCATCGACGCACCGGCTTATACCGGCCAGTCCACGCTCACCCAGAACGCACTGGATGCCAAGGTCGCCGCCGACAGCCGGCTGTCGTGGTCCCTGCGCTTCGACCGCGCACCGGACAAGGCATGGCTGCAGTTCCACGATGGTCGCCGGTTGCCACTGAGCGAGCACGATGGACAGTGGCAGGCGCAGGATGTGGCACGCACGCCGGTGCTGTACCGCGTGGTGAGCGAACCGGCACTGGCAGAGACCCGCCTGTATCGGCTGGATGTAGTGGCCGACCGCGCGCCCAGCGTGCGCGTGCTGGAGCCCGCCGCCAGCCTGGTGCTGGGCACGCCCGGGCAACGGCAATGGGCGCTGCGCTTCGAGGCCAGCGACGATTACGGTGTCGCGGCGCAGGCAACACTGTCGATCACCACCACCCAGGGCAGCGGTGAGAACATCACCTTCGCGAAGCGCAGCGTCACGCTTGCCGGCAGCGGCGAAGCCACCGCGCGGCGTTTCGCCCATACCCTTGATCTTGCTGCGCTGGGCGCACAGCCCGGCAACGATGTCATCGCCCAGCTGGAAGTGCGCGACAACCATGCGCCCACGCCGCAGACCGGACGCAGCAGCAGCGTGATCCTGCGCCTGCCCAGCGCCGAAGTCGCACTCGGTGCAGAGCTGGAAGGCCGCATCAAGAAGACCCTGCCGGCCTACTTCCGCAGCCAGCGACAGATCATCATTGATGCCGAAGCGCTGATCCGGCAGCGCCGCACTCTCGCCGCCGAGGACTTCGTGAAGCGCAGCGATGCGATCGGCGTCGACCAGCGCATCCTGCGCCTGCGCTACGGCCAGTTCCTGGGTGAGGAAAGCGAAGGTGCGCCGAAGCCACCGCCGACCAGCGACCTGCCCACCAGCGATACGCCCGCCGCAGACGACCACGATCACGACGACGATCACGACCATGGCGCCGAGGCCGGAGCGCACGATGAGCATGGCCACGATCACGGCGGCAAGGCGTCCAATGCCGATACGCCACCGGTGTTCGGCAGCGCCACCGACGTGCTCTCGGAATACGGACACACCCATGACCACGCCGAGGCGGCCACTCTGCTCGATCCGCAGACCCGTGCCACGCTGAAGGCGGCGCTTGACCAGATGTGGTCGGCCGAAGGCGAGCTGCGCCAGGGCCGCCCGGAGCAGGCGCTTCCGTTTGCCTACAAGGCATTGGGCTTCATCAAGCAGGTGCAGCAGGCCGAGCGCATCTATCTGGCCCGTGTCGGGCCGGAGCTGCCACCGATCGATGAAGGCCGCCGCCTCGGCGGTGACCGTGCCGGGCTGGCCAGTCGTGAACTGCCGCTGGCCGCCCGCACCCCGCCCGATCCGGCCATCGTCGAAGCCTGGCAGCGTCTCGGCGACGACACCGGCGCGCCGGATCTGGACGCGCTCGCGACCTGGCAGCAGCGCAACGCGGCCTACCTGCCCGATGCACTCGATCTGGCTGCGGCCATCGAGCAGCTGCGCATCGAGCCCGGTTGCCAAGACTGTCGCCAGCGCCTGCGCGCACAGTTGTGGCGGGCGCTGCAGCGTCCGCTGCCGCAGGCGATGCGGCGCAGTGCCGCCGATGCGATGGGCCAGCGCTACCTCGACGCGCTGGAGGCGCAGCCATGAACGCCTCCGCTGTGAACCTGTGGATTGCGCTGGCACTCGCCCTGATCGTGGTCATCGCCAGCGTGCGCCAGCTGCGTGGAAACACCGCGCACCCTGGCCGCCGGTGGATCGTGATCGCACTGCAGATCATCGTCGCCGCGCTGCTGTATTTCTGCCTGGTGCCGCCCACCCGCCAGCAACCCGCAGGCGGGCTGGTGGTGCTCGGAACCGATGCCGGCAAGGCCGGCGCGCTCCCGGCCAGCGAAGGCCCGCTGTTGCTTTTGCCCGAAGCTGCCGACATTCCCGGCGCACAGCGCGTTCCTGACCTGGCCACCGCGCTGCGCCAGCATCCGGCGTCCACACTGACACTGGTCGGTGCGGGCCTCGCCGCACGCGATCGCGACGCGGTGTTGCCGCCGGATGTACGTTGGCAGGCCGCACCGGAGCCGCGCGGCTGGATCGCGCTGCAGCCACCGGCCGATGTCGCTCCCGGTGCTCGTTTTGACGTCCAGGCACAGGCGCGTGGCGCGGCCAAAGCGAAAGCAGAGCTGCTTGACCCCGCCGACAGCGTGGTTGATCGCACGGACGTTGCCGAGGACGGGCGCGTGAAGCTCAGCGGCATCGCCCGCGCCGAGGGCCGCAGCGTGTTCCAGCTGCGCCTGCTCGATGCCGACGGCCATGTGGTGGACAGCGTACCGGTACCGCAGCAGACCCTGCCGGCCGCACCGCTGCGCCTGCTGGTGCGCGCCAGTGCGCCGGGTCCAGAGCTGAAGTACCTGCGGCGTTGGGCGGCCGATGCCGGCATCCGCGTGCAGGTGCAGGCCGATACCGGGGCGGGTGTCAGCGTGGGAGATGGCGCGGTCGCGCTGGATGCGGCGTCACTCGCGCGCAGCGATCTGCTGTTGCTGGACGAGCGCAGCCTGGCCGCATTGAGTGCCGGCCAGCTGGCTGCCGTGCGGCAGGCGTTGCGCGAGGGACTGGGCGTGCTGGTACGCAGTGCGGGCGCACCTTCGGCCAGCGCGCCAGCGCCTCCGCGATCTGGGCCTGCCGGTGCAAGGCGATGGCAGCAGCCACGCCCTCGAACTTCCCGGCGACGGCGACAGCGCGGTCCTCGCCGCACGGCGTGGCCCGCTCGCCGCGGGTACGCTGCCGACCGGCTACGGCGAAGAGGCTGACCGCAGCTCGCACAATGCTCCCCTGCCTGCGCTGGAAGCACTCGCGCTGCAGGCACCGGGCAGCACCGCCCTGCTGCAGGATGGCACGGGCAAGGCTGTCGGTGGCTGGCGCGCTGCCGGCAAGGGCCGCATCGGCCTGCTGCCGCTGACCGACAGCTGGCGCTGGGTACTGGCCGGGCGCGACGACCGCCACGGCGAACTGTGGAGCGGCGTGGTGGCCACGCTGGCACGCGCGCAGGGCAGCGCTGATGCGCTGTGGTCACCGCAACCGATCAGCTGGGCAGGCGAACGGCAGGCGCTGTGCGGTGTGCAGGCGCCGCTGCAGGTCTTCAACAAGCGCGGCGACGATGTACCCCTGATCGTCGATGGCGCGACGTCGGCGCTGCGCTGCGCTGGCTGGTGGCCCCGCGAACCGGGCTGGCAGCGCCTGCAGCACGGCGACGTCGTTGTCTGGCGCTATGTGTTCGATCCGAAGGATGCACCGACGCTGCATCGGCAGGCGATGATCGATGCGACCACGCGTGCACTGGCTGCCAGCACGCCGGCAGACGCGTCAGTGATGCAACCCGTGGCAGGCCCACGCTGGCCGTGGTGGCTGGCGTTCGTGTTGTGCGCATCGCTGCTGTGGTGGCTGGAACGGCGACGCTGAGCCCATCGATTGGATCGCGGACAGCATCCACGCATGGCGTGGATCTACTGGCCGGTTGCCCTGGTAGATGCCAACCTTGGTTGGCGCCTTTCCGCGGGGTCAACGCGTGCCGGCGCGCCGGTACACGCCGTTGAAGCGCACGTTCATGCCACCGCATTCGCTGTTGTCGGCCACGATCAGCACCTCCCCCAGCGAATGCACGCGCACCTTGCAGGTGTCCTCTGCAAACTCGACATCGGCACCACGCGGCGCCGCGCGCTTCCACCTGGCCCATGTTCGGCCCGTAGGGACGCTGCTCCGGCGTGGGGTTGGCGGAGGGCCAGTAGGCGTCACCCTCCACATGCAGCTGCCCGCCCTGCACGGTGATGCGCAGGCCGTTGTCGCCGTCCTTCCAGTGGCCCGCCCAATCCTGCAGCGACGGCACGACCACCGGCAACGCCTGCAGCTTGCTGCGGTCCACCCAGCCAGCACTGCCACCCACCTTGTTCGGGAAGAACGCGCAGCGGTAGCGGCCAAGATCACGCCCGGTCACCACGGTATCGCCATTGACCACATAGCTGCGCTGTCGGCAGGCCGGTTCGCCCTTCGCCGGGCAGCCGTCCATGTCGCCAAGCAGGTACAGACGGGGCGCATCGACCACCCGCGCCAGAGCGAACCGGCTCTGTTCAGAGGGAAACGCGCCATTGCGGCAGGCGCCATCATCGGCGATGCCATCGGCGAAGGCGGACGCCGGCAGCAATGCGGCCAGCAGGCAGATCGAACGCAGGAACATGGCAGCACTAGCGGTGGGGAGCCGGCAGGATATACCGGCCTACTTCACCGGCGGTGCATCGCCGGCATCCTGCTCCTGGGAGAACCGCAGCGCACGCTGCTGCTGTTCGGCACTGAGCTCCGGCGGTGGCCGCGCCACGGCGGCCTGGATCTGCGCCGGTCCGCCGGTGAGTTTGTTGATCCCCTTGGCCGCCGCCATCACACCCTTGACCACGCCCATCATGATGTAGCCACCGCCCATGCTGACCTGCTCCGGCGACGGCGGTTCGCTCCAGTCGCGACTGAAGCGGTTGTCGCCGAACTTCACCGGGTTCTTGAAACGGTACAGATCCAGCGGCTCGTCTTCGGGCTTGAGCGCACGCACTTCGCCAAGGGTGGTGACGTTGTCCTGCGGCAGGGTGGTGGAGATCGGCGCGGTGGTTGCCGCCGGCGCATCTGCAGGAGGTTCGGGCGCTGGGTCGGGCACCGCTACCGGCGTGGCCTGCTGCGCCTGCGCGATACCGGCCAGCAGCATGCTGGCCAGGACGGCTCCCTGCGTTCCACGTCGTGCCACAGCCATCCACCCTGTTGGTTGCGTCCAGCACCCAAGGATACGGATGCCGGCTTCAGATTTCGTTGCTGCACTGGCAGCTGTTCAGCCAGGGGAGATGCGGCGACGCCACGGGACGCGAGCACTGAACGGTTCATGCCCTTGGTGTGCGGTGTCTCACATCCTGAGACGTGAGTGTGGTGCCATGTGACCCCTCGCAATCCGTCCCGGCTCCACTTTCCATGGCTTACGAACTCGCCAAGCGCACCGCCGATGCCGAGCAGAAGCTCGCCACCCGCGATGGCCTGCCCGCCCGCGACGGCGCGCTGCTCAGCGCGCCTGCAGCGCCGCTACCAGGACCGCATCACCGGCAGCTTTGCCATTCCCGGCCGCGAAGGCCGCTATGCGCCCATTCCCGATTCGGTTCCGCCGGCCCTGGCTGCCGCCCTGAAGGCGCGTGGCATCGAACAGCTCTACAGCCACCAGGCCGAGGCCTGGAACGCCAGCCAGCGCGGCGAGCACGTGGCCATCGTCACCCCCACCGCCAGCGGCAAGTCGCTGTGCTACACCCTGCCGGTGGTCAGCGCGGCGATGCAGGACAAGGCCAAGGCGCTGTACCTGTTCCCGACCAAGGCACTGGCCCAGGACCAGGTGGCCGAGCTGCTGGAACTCAACCGCGCTGGCGACCTCGGGGTGAAGGCCTTCACCTTCGATGGCGACACTCCCGGCGATGCGCGCCAGGCCATCCGCCTGCACGGCGACATCGTGGTGTCCAACCCGGACATGCTGCACCAGGCGATCCTGCCGCATCACACCAAGTGGGCGCAGTTCTTCGAGAACCTGCGCTACATCGTCATCGACGAGGTGCACACCTATCGCGGCGTATTCGGCAGTCACGTCACCAACGTGCTGCGCCGGCTCAAGCGCATCTGCGCGTTCTACGGCGTGCAACCGCAGTTCATCCTGTGCTCGGCCACCATCGGCAACCCGCAGGCGCATGCCGAGGCGCTGATCGAGGCACCGGTCACCGCCATCACCGAATCCGGCGCGCCCAGCGGGCCCAAGCAGGTGCTGCTGTGGAACCCGCCGGTGATCAATCCGGACCTGGGCCTGCGCGCCTCGGCACGCTCGCAGAGCAACCGCATCGCACGCATTGCGATCAAATCCGGGCTGAAGACCCTGGTGTTCGCGCAGACCCGCTTGATGGTCGAGGTGCTGACCAAGTACCTGAAGGACATCTTCGACCACGACCCGCGCAAGCCGCCGCGCATCCGCGCCTACCGTGGCGGCTACCTGCCCACCGAGCGCCGCGAGACCGAGCGTGCGATGCGTGCCGGCAACATCGACGGCATCGTCAGCACCTCGGCACTGGAGCTGGGCGTGGATATCGGCAGCCTGGACGTGGTCATCCTCAATGGCTACCCCGGCAGCGTGGCCGCCACCTGGCAGCGCTTCGGCCGCGCCGGCCGCCGCCAGCAACCGGCGCTCGGGGTGATGGTGGCCAGTTCGCAGCCGCTGGACCAGTACGTGGTGCGGCATCCGGACTTCTTCGCCGAGGCCTCGCCCGAGCACGCGCGCATCGCGCCGGACCAGCCGCTGATCCTGTTCGACCACATCCGCTGCGCAGCTTTCGAGCTGCCGTTCCGGGTCGGCGATGGCTTCGGCCCGATCGACCCGGAAGTGTTCCTGGAAGCGCTGGCTGAAACCGAGGTGATCCACCGCGAGGGCGAACGCTGGGAATGGATCGCCGACAGTTACCCGGCCAACGCGGTCAGCCTGCGTGCGGTGGCCGATGGCAACTTCGTGGTGGTCGATCGCAGCGATGGCCGCCAGCAGATCATCGCCGAAGTGGATTACTCCGCCGCCGCGCTCACACTGTACGAGGGCGCGATCCACATGGTGCAGTCCACGCCCTACCAGGTGGAGACGCTCGACTGGGACGGCCGCAAGGCCTATGTCACCCGCACGCATGTGGATTACTACACCGACAGCATCGACTTCACCAAGCTCAAGGTGCTGGACCGCTTCGACGGCGGCGTGGCCGGGCGTGGCGATTCGCACCATGGCGAGGTGCACGTGGTGCGCCGCGTGGCCGGCTACAAGAAGATCCGCTACTACACCCATGAGAACATCGGCTACGGCCCGGTGAACCTGCCCGACCAGGAACTGCACACCACTGCGGTGTGGTGGCAGCTACCGCAGGCACTGCTGCTGCGCGCCTTCGCCAGCAAGCAGGATGCGCTGGATGGCTTCCTCGGCGCCGCGTATGCGCTGCACATCGTCGCCACCGTAGC
The DNA here is from genome assembly GCF_056481145.1 of Stenotrophomonas sp. 93052_Sma. NCBI lineage: Bacteria > Pseudomonadati > Pseudomonadota > Gammaproteobacteria > Lysobacterales > Lysobacteraceae > Stenotrophomonas > Stenotrophomonas sp. 93052_Sma. Next base: position 89,212 of record NZ_CM151134.1, on the reverse strand, counting down.
GGTGATGGCCGATGCGCGTGACCTGCAGAAGTCGGTGGGCAACGGCGATGGTTCCTGGTTCGCGATTGCCGACCAGAGCGGCCGCGGCCAGCTGCGCGGCAGCGAGGGTGATCCCGGTGTGGTGGAGCTGCTGCAGGAGTTCGTGCCCACCGTGTATCTGTACGACAACTTCCCCGGCGGCGTCGGCCTGAGCGAACCGCTGTGGCAGCGCCAGGCCGAGCTGGTGCAGCGCGCGCGCGAACTGGTGCAGCGCTGCGACTGCAAGGCCGGCTGCCCGGCCTGCGTGGGCCCGGTGCTGGCCGCGCAGGAAGAGGATGACACCTCGCCGCGCGCGCTGGCGCTGCGCGTGCTGGACCTGTTCGATGGCGAGGCCTGCCGGCACGTGCCCGACGTGGTGGTGACCACGCGCGATCCGATGGAGCTGCTGGCACCGTGAGCCTGAGCCTGGACAAGCTGCGCCTGCTGCGGAAGCAGGCCGGTGACCCGAAGGCAGTCACGCCGGCTGCGCCCGAGCCGCCGCCCGCAGCGCCGGCACCGGTTGCCGCCAATGATGCGCGGCAGCCACCGGCCGAGCGTTCGGTGTTCGCCTGGGTCGAACAGGAAGTCCGCCACAAGCCAACCGGCGCTGCGGCCTCCACACCGGCACCCGCACCGCTGCGTCGGCCGGAAGTGGGCAGCCTGCATCGCCTGCTCGGCCTGCGTTCGCGGGGTGGAGCCGCGCCGGCACGTGCCAGCGCGCAGGATCGCCAGCTGCCCGGTGAGGAGATCGCACCGGGCCTGTTCCTGATCGAATCACTGCTGTCGCAGCCGATTCCGTCGCAGCCGCTATCGCTGGATTTCGCCCGCCGCGAAGGCGAGCACGTGGCCCCACGCGATCTGCTGTTCTTCGATACCGAAACCACCGGCCTGGCCGGCGGCACCGGCACCCGTGCCTTCATGATCGGTGCCGCCGACTGGCATGTGTGCCCGCAACGCGGTGAAGGCCTGCGCATCCGCCAATTGTTGATGTCAACGATGGCCGCCGAGGACGCGATGCTGGCCACCTTCGCCCGCTGGCTGCAGCCGTCCACCGTGTTCTGCAGCTACAACGGCCGCAGCTACGATGCGCCCCTGTTGAAGGCACGCTACCGGCTGGCCCGCCAGCGCTGCCCGATCAGCGCGCTGGATCACGTCGACCTGCTCTATCCCACCCGCCGCCGCTATCGCGGCACGTGGGAGAACTGCAAGCTGTCCACCATCGAACGCCAGCTGCTGCGCGTGGTGCGCGAGGACGACCTGCCCGGTTCTGAAGCGCCGGGCGCATGGCTGCGCTTCCTGCGCGGCGGCGACGCGGTGAACCTGCGCCGGGTGGCCGACCACAACCACCAGGACGTGGTGACCCTGGCCCTGCTGCTGCAGCGGCTGGTACGGGAAGAACAACGTGAGCGCGAAACCCTGGCGCTGGTCGGGCAGTAGGCGTTGACGCAGCCTGACGGTGGCAGCGGTGACACTGCCGCCACCATCCACGCCTGGAGCCCGACGATGCGCCTCAACCCTCTGGTCCTGCTCGCCATCCTGCCCTTGGCCGCCTGCAGTCACGCCGGCAGCAGCACCACCCACGATCCCGCGCCGGCACCCGTGGCCGATGCTGCGCACGAATGCAGGCCGGAGGCGCTGGAGGCCTTCACCGGCAAGACCGCCGACGAAGCCACGATCAAGAAACTGGTGGCTGACAGCGGCGCGCGGTGCACGGGTAGTCAAACCCGGCATGGCGGTGACCATGGACTTCCGCCAGGACCGCGTGACCGTGCAGGTGGATGCGCAGAACCGCATCGAGCGCGCCAGCTGCGGTTGATCGCCTCAGGGTAGTGCCGGCCGCTGGCCGGCACCCCACATTGCCGGCCAGCGGCCGGCACTACCGCTCAGAGGCGCTCGGCCTTGCCGCTGGCCAGTGCGCGCGCGATCACCTGCTGTGCCTGCTGCGATGCCTGCGCATGCACGCGTGCCTGACGCTCGCCCAACGCGGCCTGTTGGCTGCCCAGTGCCGCCTGTCGGCTGGCCAGTTCAGACTGCTGGCTGGCCAGGCGCTGCATGTCACGGGTCCGGCCGGATTGCGCGGCCTCGCTGCGGGCTTCCTGCATTGCACGACGTGCCTCAGCGGCGGCCTCACGTGCAGCCTCACGTGCAACGGCCATATCGCTGGTCGCACCACGCGCCGCCTTCGCTGCTTCTGCCGCGGCCTCACGGTTGATGTCGTGGGCGGCCATCGCGCTGCGCGCTACCTCAGCGGCGGCCAGCGCAAGGCGGCGTGACTCCTCGCCCTGCAGGCGGCCCATCTCACCCATCTGCCTGCCGAGTTCGCCCTGCTCGCGACCCAGCGCACTCTGCTGGCGGCCCAGTTCGCTCTGCTGGCGACCGAGGTCTGCGGCGCCGCTGTAGGCGCGCTGCAGGGTCTGGATCAGCATCGGGTCGCGCACCACATAGCGCTTGTCGCCCTGGCGGAACCACAGCGCCGGCCCCTTGCCGAGCTGCCTGCGGGCCACCGTTACATCGTCGATGCCGCCATTGGCGAAGGTCGAATCACCATCGACCAGCACGTAGGCCTGCAACGGCGACTTGCCGAGATCCAGGCGCCCGTAGGTGGTGATGGAGGTGGTGTGGGAAGTCGAATGCTCACTGTGCATGTCGGTATCCACATCGACATCCACGTCGACCGCCACATCGGCATCGTCCGGGCCTGACAGCGCCTCGACATCGGCCGGCTCGGCAGGCGGCGCGGGCGCCACCGGCACGGCCGGAACGCGCGCGGCCGAAGGCGCTGCGGGCGGCGCGTTCGGAGCCTTCGGCGGCGGCGGCACCACGGCCTTCGGTGCGGCCGGCGGCGCGGGCGGTGCCGGTGGCACTGGCGCAGCGACCAGCCGCATCGGTGCCACGCCCACCAGCACCACGACGGCGGTCAGTGCCATCGCCAGAATGCGCGGGCAGGCCCGGCGCGGCTGCAGCGAGAGCAGGCGACGCTTGAGGCTGGTGGTGTTCGGCGCGGCGCTGGCCACGCCCAGGTGTGGCTGCGGTGCCACGCCCAGCTGCAACAGCAGGCGGCCATAGGCCTGACGGCTCGCGCCATGCTGGCCAACCACGGCCGCATCCACCGCTTCTTCGCGGGCCTGTGCGTATTCGCGCACCGACAGGCGCAGCAGCGGGTGGAAGAAGAACAGGTGCTGGGCCAGTGCGGGCAGCAGGCCCCACTGCAGGTCACGCCGCTGCAGGTGTTGCAGTTCGTGAGTCAATGCCAGGTCCAGCGCATCACCCTGCAGGGCGTTGTCGCCGGCCGGCAGCAGCAGCACCGGGCGGAACGGCCCGACCAGCTGCGGTGCGTCCACCTGCGTGCTCATCCACAACCGCGGCGCAGGACGCACGCCGTGCGCATCGGAGGCCAGTTGCAGGGCCTGCACCAGCGCTTCGTCCTCGCAGGGATAGGCGGCGGCCAGCAGCGCCCGGCAGCGGCGCCATTCACCAAAGGTGCGCAGGGCCATCAGCAGCACACCGGATGCCCACAGCGCAGCCAGTGCAACGGCCCACAACGCAACTGCCGGCACGTCCGCTGCAGGCACCGGCATCGCCGCCAGCAGCTGTGCCGAGGCTTCCGGTGCCAGCGGGTAGACCAGATCTGCGGCAACGTCGGTGGCGGTCATCGCCACCGCCTGCGGTGCGGGCAACCAGGCCAGCTGCAGCGGCTGGCTCCAGAACAGGCCGAGCACGGCCTGCAGCGATACCAGCCACCACAGGCGGCAGCGGGTGGCCGCCGACAGCGACGGCAGTGCGCGGCACACGCCGTACACCAGGGCCACCAGCAGCACGGTCTGCAGGCTGGTCCAGCCCAGCCGTTCCAACAACGGGATCAGCATCGTGGTGTCCATGGCTCAGCCCTCGTGGCGGCGCGATTGGAGTTCGGCGACCAGCGCTTCCAGCTCGGCCAGCTCGTTGTCGCTGACCTGCTGGCGCTGCGACAGGTAGGCCACGAACGGCGACACCGAGCCCTGCAGGGTGTTGTCGACGAACTGGGCCACTGCACCCTGCAGCACGCTTTCCGGGCCACGCGTGGCCTGGTAGCGGTAGACGCCGTCCTGCTGCTGGCGACGAAGATACCCCTTCGCCCGCAGCCGCTCCATCATCGTCAGCACGGTGGACCGGGCCAGGCCACGGGCCTCGCCGTAGCCACTAGCGACCTCACCGACGCTGGCCGGCGCATGTTCATCGATGTACTGCAGCAGGGCCAGTTCCTGGTCCCCGATCGTCTTGCCACGCATGACACCACTCCCTTGACTACACGTGTCGCCACTTTCATTGTGACGACAACTGTAGTCAACCCCCCGGAAGTCATGGGCCGACGAACGGTAGGGGGGGCGTGCCCCTCAGTACTCCACCCGATACCCGATCGAGAAGGTCCGCCCTGCCGCCGGCAGGCTGGACATCTTCCCGTAGGTCGCCTCGGCCTGCTGGCCATAGACTGTGCGGTAGTCACGATCGGCCAGGTTGTAGATGCCGACACTGAAGCGGCCGCCTGCCAGCGGCAGCTCGCCGATCAGGTCGAACACCGCATAGCCGTGGATCTTCGCCGCCGGGGTAGCGCGGATGCTGGGACTGATCGCTGCGAGTGGTGCATCGCGCCAGGCACGATCGGTCCCGCCCACCACTTGTCCCTGCAAGCGCAGCAGGCTGTCATTGGCGAAGCGCCACTGCCCATGCACACCCGCCTTCAAGGGTGAAACGCGGAACGCATTGAGCTCACGCCAACGTCCGGCAGCATCGCGGTACTGGCCCCGGGTGCTGGCAAGGCTTGCGCCCAGCTCCAGCTGCGCCGTCGGTGTGTAGCGCAGGTTGGCCTCCACGCCCCACACGCGCTCATCGGTGTCGGCCACCGACACGCTGTAGTCGCGGTTGAACTGCACGGTCTTGTCCGAGCGGTTGTAGAACGCGGTCACCGCGCTCTGCAGCGTTGCATCGCTGCGGCGCCAGCCCAGCTCATAGCTGTCGACCTTGATCGGGCCGACGTTGCGGCTGTCGATGACGAAGCTTGCCGGTACATCGCGCAGCATGCGCTGGGTGTCGGGCAGGCTGAAGCCCTGCGAGACGTTGGCGAACAGCTGTTGCGATGCATCCATCCGGTACACCACGCCGGCATTGAACAGGGTCTGCGAGTGGCGCACGCGGCCGCCCCGCAGCAGGTGCGGCTGATACCCGGCAACGGCATCGGCCGTGATCGCTTCGGTGTAGGGAAGCGAGTCTTCTACGCGGTTGCGCAGGATCTGGTGGCGCACGCCGGCCTGCACGCTGAAGCGCTCACTCAGCGAATGGTCGGCCTGCAGGAACAGGCCGGTGGTATCCACGCGCACGTCCGGCCCCATCGCGTACTGCGCGGTGGGCTGGTAATCGAGACCGTTGCTGGCGATGAAGCGGTTGATGTCATACATCTGCCCGCGCTGGCTGTCCTGCTCGCGCTCGTGGTCCACGCCGTACGACAGCTGCAGGCTGCGGCCCGCCACGTCGAAACCCTTGTGCAGCGCTGTGCGCAGGCCCCACACATCGATATCGGTATTGGACTGCATCGCCACATAGGCGAAGCCACCGCGCAGTGCCGGGTGCACCAGCGTCGACACCGACGGGAACCAGCGCCCCTGCTCGTTGCGGTAATAGGCTTCCACGCTCAGTTCCTGCCCGCCCAGTACATCGCGGTTGCGGTACTGCGCATTCACTCCCTGGTGCCGGGTACGTGGCTGCGCCTCCAGCTGCAGGCCGGGCAGCGCCTGGTGGCTGGGCGTGAATGCTGGGGTGAACAGCGCAGCCAGGCGCGGGCCATAGTCGGGGCCATGATCACTGTCCTGCTGATCGTCGAACCAGCGCACGCCCACGCTCAACTGCTGGCTGTCCGTCGGGGTCCAGTCGAAGCGCGCATTGAGTTCGCGGGTCTCGGTGTCCTGCCGATCAGTCTGCGCGATCTCCGGGCCGATACGGCGGCCATGCGCATCCAGCGATGCGCCCTGCCGGCCATAGGCGATGCCGAACGCGCCACTGAACTGATCGCCGCGCACGGTCATGGTCTGCGCGGCGTTCCAGGCCAGCGTGTCATTGGACAGATGCGAGGGACTGCGCAGGCCGAACTGGCTGGCCAGCTGCACCGGCTGCTCACCGGGCTGCAGGGTGATGATGTTGATGATGCCGCCACTGGCACCGGCGCCATACAGCGCGGTGGCGCCGGAGATCACCTCGATGCGCTCGATCATGGTCGGCGAGATGCTGTTGAGCTGGCGCGACCCATCGCGTGCGCCGGTCAATGGCACGCCATCGATCATCACCTGCACGCTGCGGCCACGCATGGTCATGCCGTAGTTGCTGGTGGTCCCGCTGGCCGGCGCCAGCGACGGCACCAACTGGCCGAGGATGTCGGCGGTGCTGCGCCCGGCGGTGATCTGCTGGGCAATCTGCTCGCGCTCGATGGCATACACGGTGCCGGCGATCTCGGCCACGCTGCGTGCGCCTCGCACGGCGGTGACACTCACCGCATCCAGTTGCCGGGTGCCAGCCGTAGCGGACGTATTCTGCGCCGCCAGCTGGCCACTGATGGCCAACGCCAGCATCGCCAGCGGAAGGGTTGCTGCGGTATGCCGCATGGTGTCCTCGTTGCGTATCAGGGGGAGTTCGTGGGTGCTGCGAAGCGGCGCATCAGCGGCCGGCACAGCAGCAACCCGAGCGCCGAAACTGCCGCCAGCGCGATGTAGTAGATGGGGTAGCCCAGGCCCTTGGCGAGGAAGCCAGACAACGCGCCGCCGATGAAATTGACCAGCAGCTCGAAGCACACCAGCAGGGTGAAGTCAGTGCCGGCCTGGGCACGCGAACTGACCCGCATGAACAGGGCATACAGGCTGGTCATCGCCACATAGCGCAGCGCCAGCAGCGCGATCACCAGCGCGCCCAGGCCCCACCGTGACGTCGCCATCGCACCGCTGTAAAGCATCAACGCCAGCAGTACATAGAACACGGTGCGCCACCAGCCAGCGTGCATCAGCAACTGCTCGGCCCGGCGCTGCTTGAGCAGCCAGGCGGTGCCCACCGCAGCCAGCATGCCGGTACCGGCACCGCCCACCGAGATCAGCAATCCGATCTCGGTCAGGCTGAACTGCTGGTCGACCAGCAGCGGGTTGATCATCGCCATGGCCGGCGCTTCCACCAGCCGGTACAGCACGATCAGCAGCAGCGCCCAGCGCAGTTCGCGGCGACGCAGCGCACGCAGGATGCTCGGCCGCGGCGCGTCGGGCCTGGCCGGCGTTTCGTTGATCTGCTGCACTGCCAGCAGGGTCAGTGCGCTCATTGCCGCCAGGCTCAGCAGGGCCACGCTCCAGCCGCGGGTTTCATACAGCCACAGCACGCCGGCGCCACCGATCATGCTGCCCAAGGCCACGCCCACGCTCTGCGCCATGCTGCCCAGCCGGTGCTCGGCCGGCGCCAGCGCCTCCACGGTATAGCCGTCGATGGCGATGTCCTGGGTGGCGGCAATGGTCGAGATCCACATGCCGACCAGCACGAATACGACCAGGCCATGATCCAGGCCGGTGAACGCCAGCACCAGGATGCCTGCCAGCAGCAACAGCTGGGTCAGCCACAGCCAGCTGCGGCGGCGGCCGAGGGCGGGCAGGTGCCAGCGGTCGACCAGTGGTGCCCACAGGAACTTCAGCGCCCACGGCAGGTAAAGCAGCGACAACATGCCGATCCAGCGCAGATCCACGCCCTGGCTGCGCAGGATTGCCGGTACCGCCACGTTGTAGAAATACAGGGGCAAGGCATGCGCCATGTACAGCGCGACGATCACCCCCAGGCCGAACGGCGATGCGGCGGCGCGCTCAGTGCGCATCGGCCTGCTCCAGGTGCTCGCCAATCCAGCGCATCCCCGCGCCGGCATCGGCGGTGACGAAGTACGGCACGGCCCAGGCCGCATGCAGCGCCGGAGTGTCCAGCCGCTGCTGCTCGGCGGCATCGCTGGCGATGCGCACCAGGCCCCGGCAGTACTGCCGGAAGGCGGCCTTGTACTGCTTGTACCAGACCGCCTGCAGGGCACGGTAATCGTCGCAGAAGGTGGCACCGGGCGCGGTGCTGGCAACGAAGTAGAAGGGGCGGTGGGCATCGATCAGCGCCTGCACGCGGTCCAGCCAGTACCGGATCTGGTGCGCATCCACCGCGCCATGGAAGACGGCACGCAGCACCACCGCCTCGTTGATCACCAGACCCATCGCCATCGACCTTCTTGCTGAACAGGGGAAAGGGGCGGCGAGCCCCGCAAATGAGAATAATTTGCAATACCATTGAAAGTTTAGGCGCGACGAAAGAAAATTTAGGCACGACAGCATTCGCGGGTGCCTTGCATGCAGGTCTATTCCTGCGCCGAACTGATGAGCGCCGCCCACGCGCTGGGTGGCCGGGTCGACTTTGAATCGGGCCTCCCCGATGCGCTGCCGGTGCTGGCCGGCTGGCAGCAGGTGCAGTCGATGGACAGCGGCCTGGTGCTCTACCTCAGCCGCAGCCAGGACATGGTCGGCGGCCGCAGCCAGAACTGCCTGCCTGCGGGTCTCACCGCCAGTTTCCTGCTGCAGGGGCAGGCCGAAGTGGTCATCGCCAACCAGCGCCTGCAGATGGACAGCCGCCGGGCCGGGAGCCCGGCGATGCTGGTCCACCTTCGTGAGGAGGAAGCGTTCCAGCGCCATTGGCAGGCGGGTCGTGAGGAAACCAAGGTCAGCCTGCACCTCGGCCGGGACTGGTTGTCGCGCCAGCTCGATGGCATTGCATCGGCCGGACTCACCCGCCTGCGACTGAGCCACGCACGCAACCAGGCGTGGCAACCGCCTGCGCCACTGCTGCGGCGGGCCGCAGCGTTGTTCGGGGCGGAAACGGCGGAGCCGCCTCTGCTGGCCAGCCTGCAACGCGAGAGCTTTGCGCTGGAAGTGGCGGCCAGCGTAGTTCGATCCGTGATCGCCGAACGCGAGGCGCCTGCCCCCAGCGCACATCTGCGGCGTTGCGTGGACCAGTTGCAACAGTGGCTGCAGAGCGGCGAGGCCGATGGCCTGACCATCAACCAGATGGCGCGCAGGCTGGGTACCAACGCCGTCGACCTGCAAAGCACCTTCCAGCAGCTGCACGGCAGCAGCATCGCCGCCTGGCTGCGTGCACTGCGCCTGCAACGGGCGCACGATGCCCTGCTGCAACGACGGGTGTCAGTGGACGTGGCGGCCAGCCTCGCCGGCTATGCCCATACCAGCAGCTTCAGTGCCGCATTCAAGCGACAGTTCGGAAGGTCTCCTTCCCGGATCCGCTAGCCGCAGCAGGCACGTCCCGCGCACACAACCAGTACCTGCCTCGCAGCGCAGGTACTGCTTAAACCTTTTGCGCACCCGCTGCATCCGATCCTCGACGCCCCGCCGGAATCCCGCATGTTCCGCCCAACGCTTCGAGTCGTGCTCATGCTCATCACTGCCCTGCCCTTCGCCGCCATCTCCGCCAGCCAGGACCAGGCCAACGACCAGACCCGCCGCCTGATCCGCCAGATCATGCTGGAGCAGCGCATTCCCGGGCTGCAGGTCGCGGTGGTCAAGGACGGGCAGATCGTGTTGTCCGAGGCCTACGGCCTGGCCAATGTCGAGAACGGTGTGCTTGCCTCGCGCGACACCCGCTTTCCGCTCAATTCGGCCACCAAGGCGTTCACCGGCGTGGCCATCGCGCAGTTGGCACAGCAGGGGCGATTGGATCTGGATGCCCCAGCATCGCGCTATCTGGATGATCTTCCGGCCACCTGGCAGGACGTGCGTGTGCGCCAGCTGCTGGCACATACCTCGGGACTGCCCGACATCCTCGATGCGAGCGGGCTGCTGGGTGGTGGTACCGAAGCCCAAGCGTGGGCGGCGGTCACCGCGCTGCCGATGGAGGCGGCCTCCGGCCAGCGCTTCGCATACAACCAGACCAACTACGTGCTGCTGGCGCGGATCATCGCGCAGCAATCGGGCATGTCCTATGAACGATTCCTCGCCACCGGCCAGTTCAGCAGCGCGCGCATGGCGCGCACCACCTTTGGCGACAGCTACGATCTGATTCCGCAGATGGCAACGATGTACAGCCTGGCCCCGCGTGCAACCGACGCAGCCGATGCACCGCCGCGCCTGTCGCATTGGTTCTACGACATTCCGCCTTCACTGTGGGCCGGTGGTGGCATCCTCACCACCGCCGATGACACCGCACGCTGGCTGGTCGCGCTGACCGACGGGCGCCTGCTTCAGGATGCACCTCGGAAGAGGATGTGGACCGCAGAGCGCCTCACCGATGGCCGTGCCGGCCCATGGGCGGGCGGCTGGCCGGTGCTGCGTGCATCGCCCGACCTTCAGGTGGCCGGTATCGGCGGTGCGCGCTCGGCCTTCGTGGTCTATCCCGACCGCGACGTCGCGGTGGTGGTGCTGACCAATCTGGTCGGCGCCAATCCACAGCAGTTCATTCCGCGCATTGCCGATTTCTATGCGCGCGCGGCCTCAACGCCCGCTCACGAACGGGTCGCCCTTGCACGGCAGCAACGGGCTGTCATCGCAGGGCCATAGCGCGGCGGGTACGGTCCTGGCCACTTCGAAGTGATCCTGGTTCCAGCGCAGGAAACCGCCGTGGATGGCATTGCCATGGTCGAAGCTGCGCGCATCGGCGGCCAGTGGCTGTTCGGGGTCTGCTTCGGCCACCCAGCGCAGCACCGGCACCTTGTCCAGCGCCCCGATGAAGGCGAACAGATCACCCGCGCCCTTGTCCTGGTAAGCCGTCATGGTCGCCGCGTCGGGCAGCTCGGCCTGCGCCAGCAACAACGCGGTGACATCCTGCAGCGGTGCGGCTCCCTGTGCGATGTAGGCGCGCATGCCCGTGGTGGTTGCCGGGCAGTCCTGCAGCTGCACCAGATACCCGGTGGTACCGCCACGGCCGGAGAACGACCGCATCCAGTAGCGGAAGCGCGGCCCGCTGCGATCGGTGACCATGAAATCCTGCTGGCCATCCTGCGCGGGAGTGGAAAGCACCTGCACCTTGCTGGCGCCCTCCACGTTGCACTTCAACTGCGCCAGCACCTGCCTGGCAGGTTCGGGTAGCGCAGCGTAGCGACCGCCGGGATGGGCGCTGCCGGAGGCATCTGGCAGTGCGGGCAATCCTCGATCAGTGGGCAGGGTCTGCGCAGGCAAGGTCTCCGGTTTCGCCGACGAGCTGGCGGTGGGTGCTACCGGCGCGACGCGCTCTCCAGCGGGCGCGCAGGCGCTGCAGGCCAGCAACAGCATCAACGAAACGCTCGGCATCAGGTGTGATCGGATCATCGCTCAACGCCCTCCCATCGCCGGCGCTTCCTGCAGGTGTGCAGGCGCGGGTGTGGGTGCCGCCTGTTCGCGCGATTGCTGCTGCAGCTGGCGCAGGCTGGATTCCACCGAAGTTTCGCGCACCTCGGCTGCATTGACCCCTGCGCGCAGCGCCGCAGGATCGCCCGGACTGCCCTGCACAAGGAACAGCGTCTCACCGGCTGCACGACCCGCGCTGGGGTTGCTGGCCACGATCTGGTCGACATGGGTGATGCCTGCGGCCTTCGCTTCGCGCAGCATCACCAAGCTGTAGGCATCGGCATGCTCGGCGTAGCGTCCGCCCAACGCCTGCAGGCGCGTACTGATCTGCTGCTGCAGGGCATGGTCGCGATGCTGGGGCTGGCGGGGGTCGTCATTGGCAGCAAGCGGGGCGTCCTGCCCCAGCTCACGCGCCTGCCCCGGTGCGACCGAGGTCAGCACGTACTGCCAGCGGTTCTGCCCGGGCGTGCCGCGCACCGTCGCCACGAAGTCGTCGTACTCGCCGCCACCGATGGTCTGGCAACCTGCCGAATCGGTGTTTGCCCGGCTGCCGCGGTGGATCTTGAAGGTGTCGTTGAGGTCCTGCACGCCCTGGGTATCGCGCGCGTCGAACCAGCCATCGCCATTGCTGTCCCGCTCCACCCGGCCGGCACCGGCGGTTACCGCGTCCTGCGAGGGACGCAGCGCGAACTCATCGGCGTGGCCGTGGCGCGGGTGGGTGGTCGCGCGCATTTCGGTGGTGCCTTCGCCCAGTCGCCCCAGATCCTTGACCCGGTCGCCATTGACGTCCTCGCCCTCGGTCTTGGTACGCGGTGCCACGTTGCCGAAGCCCGGGCTGCGCGGCGTGGTCTTGGCATGGCCGTCGTACTGCGCGGTCGGCTCGGTCGTGGCCTGGTTGAACTCGCGCACATGGCCTTGGCCCTGCGCATCCTTCCACAGCACCACGATGCGGTCGTCGTAGACACCACGCCCGCGCGCCTCCGTGGTGCGGTTCTCGTCGCGCAGCCCCAGCACCACGCGGTCCTGCGTCGCCATTGCTTCGTTCGCTGCCGTGTTGCCGCGCTGGGCCACGATGCTGCCGTAGACGTCGTACTGCTGGGCCTGGCTCAAGCCCGCGGTCTCTGCCGCCTCGGGCATCCGCGGTGGGCGCGTCGCCTCACCCAGGCGATCCAGCATCGGGTTCACTGTGGCCGCATCTGCTGCGGCAACACCACCATTCCGGCGCAACGCCTCAAGCTCGGTGGCGGCACGCGCCGAGATGTAGCGATCCAGCGATTCCTGCACCACAACACTCTGGCCGTCGTGCAGGGCCTCCAGGCGGGCGGCGGCACCGCGCACGTCGTTCTGCCGCAACAGGGCGACGACTTCGTTGGCCGCCGCATTGATATCCATCTCGGGCATGGTCGGTCCTTGAACGTGATCGGTTGGGAGTCAGCCTACCCCAGCTGCCCGACGGAGCTTTTGACACAGCGCACACCCCAGCACCTGCCCCATTCAGGCGGCACATGCCGCGCCCGGCCTCACCCCCGCGGCCCGCCCATCACCGGCAGGATCACCCCGCTGATGTAGCTGGCACAGACCGGCGAGGCCAGGAATACATAGGCCGGCGACAGTTCTTCAGGCTGTGCGGGCCGCCCCATGTCGCTGTCCTTGCCGAACTCCGCCACGTCCTCCGCCGGCTTGTCGGCCGGGTTCAGCGGCGTCCACACCGGTCCCGGCGCCACGCAGTTGACCCGGATGCCACGTGGTAGCAATTGGCTCGCCAGCGATTTGGTGAACGCATGGATCGCGCCCTTGGTGGCCGAGTAATCGATCAGCGCCTTGCTGCCGAAGATTCCCGTTTCCGATCCTGTATTGATGATGCTGGCACCCTCGCCCAGATGCTGCAGTACCGCGCGCCATCTGTATGTAACCGCCGATGTTGGTCTGCAGGGTTTCCTGCAGATGCGCGTCTTCCAGGTCTTCCAGCCGCTCGCAATGCAGCTGGAACGCGGCATTGTTGACCAGGATGTCGATGCCGCCGAACGCCTTGGCCACCTGCTTGACCGCCTTGTTGCAGAAGCGCGGATCGCGCACGTCGCCGGCGATCACCACGCAGCGGCCGCCTTCGCGCTCCACGTGCTGGCGGGTGATGTCCGCGTCCTCGGCCTCGTCCAGGTGCAGTACCGCCACATCGGCGCCTTCGCGTGCGAACAGCACCGCCACTGCACGGCCAATGCCGGAATCACCACCGGTGACGATCGCACGCATGCCCTGCAGCTTGCCGCTGCCGGTGTAGTCCGGTGCAAGGAAACGCGGCGCCAGCTCCAGTTCGTGTTCGTGCCCTGGCTTGGCCAGCTGCTGCGCCGGCATCGCCTCCGGCTGACGGCGTGCGCCTGCCTGGGTCGCGGTCTTCTTTGTCGCCTTCTTTGCCGCGCGCACATCCTTGGACTTTTCCTGGTCCTGCAGGCGCCGCTGCCGGGCCGCAACGCGCGCTGCCCGCGGATCGCTGGCGGCCGCCTTGCGGGTTGCGGTCTTCACCACCCGTGGGCGATCGGGGTCGGCGACGGTCTTGGTTGCGGTGCTGCCTTTGCGCACCTTCGGCGATGCCTTGCGGCGGGCGGGGGTCTTCTTGGCGGTGGCCATGCAGGTCTCCTCGGGGGGAATGGGGTTGCCGGCCAGCTGCCGGCGCTACCACGGGCGGCATCCGCCGCGCCTGCAGTGTCTCCACCTATGCTGTTGGCGGCAGTGAGCGCACCGTGTCCACGATGTGCACGGTATTCATTCCGCCACCACGTGCGACGTCGCACGCTGCACGCAACCACACAAGGAACGCCACCATGAAACATGCCATCGCCACCACCGCCGTCTGCTTCGCCCTCGCCGCCTGCAGCAGCACACCGATGGCCCAGGTGCAGCCGATCGACGGCGTGATTTCCGGGCAGTGCCACAGCGACATGGTGCGCGGCGCACTTGGCCTGGCCGCTTCGGATGCCACCGTGGCCCGCGCACGCGTGGACAGCGACAGCCTGCATGTGCGGGTGCTGCGCCATGACGGTCCGCGGGTACCGCCGGCCAGCGAAGGCGGCGACCGCCTGACCATCGAAAAGGGCCGCACCAACAACATCACCGCGATCTACTGCGGCTGAGCCTGCGCGCCCTGCGCAGCACGCGCAGGGTGGCCTGCTCCCACTGGCGCGGCCCACGCAGGCCGGCCAGCTTCGCCAGTTCACCGCGCTCCCAGCCGGCGAACACGCACGGGTCGATGTAGGCCTTGCGGCACACCGCCGGAGTGTTGCCCAGCAGCGATGCCACTTCGCACACCACCGCGCGCTGCGCCTGCGCCAGCGCGCTGACTGGCCGGTTCCGGCAGTTCGGTGGCGGCAAACGCCTGCACCGCCGCCACCGTGCCACCCCAGGTGCGGAAATCCTTGGCAGTGAAGTCCTCGCCCATCACCTCGCGCAGGTAGTCGTTCACCGCGCCGGAATCCACCGGCTGCAGCGCACCGTCGTCATCGCGGTACTGGAACAGCGCCTGCCCCGGCAGCTGCTGCAGGCGCCGCACCAGCAGTCCCAGCTTGCGGTCGCCCACGGTCACCTCCTGCAGCTGCCCGGACTTGCCGCGGAAGCGCATGCGCACCCGGCCGCCGCGCAGCAGCTCCAGATGGCGGTTGCGCAGCGTGGTCAGTCCGAACGAACGGTTCTGTTGTGCATAGGTTTCATTGCCGACCCGCACCAGGGTGTCCGCCAACAGCGCCACCACCATGGCCAGCACCTTTTCCTGCGGAAACCCAGGTCGCTTGAGATCCCGCGACAACCGCCGCCGCAGCGTGGGCAAGGCCTCGCCAAAGGCGATGATGCGGTCGAACTTGCCGGCGTCGCGCTCCCTGGCCCAGTCGGCGTGGTAGCGGTACTGCTTGCGTCCGCGTGCATCGCGGCCGGTGGCCTGCAGGTGGCCGTTGGCGTGGGCGCAGATCCATACGGCGGTATACGCCGGCGGAATCGCCAGCGCCCGGATGCGTTGCAGGGTGGTGGCGTCGCGTATCGCGTGGCCATCGGCATCGCGGTAGCTGAAACCCTTGCCGGCGCGGCGCCGGCTGATGCCCGGCTGGGTGTCATCGACATAGCGCAGGCCGGCCGCGCGCGCGGCCTGTCGTTCGGGGGTGGAGGGGGTTGGCATGTCGGTAGTGTCGCCGTCGCCATGCCGCGATCCTGTCGATAACACAAGACAAACACGTGAGGGCCGGTTCGCCGCTATGCTCGGGTCTTCACAACCCCTTCCGGAGTCATGATGTCGTTCCCGATTCGCGCCCGTTCGCTCTCCGCCCTGTTGCTGCCGGCCGTGCTGGCGCTGACCGCCTGCCAGGCACCGGCGCTGGATGAACAGGATTCGGCCACGGCCCACGCCCAGCAGGCCGCCGAAGCCGCCAAGGCGCCAGCCGACGAAGCCGGCAAGGCCACCGAGGCTCCGCCGGTCGGCACCTGCGATGCCAGCCAGGTGCAGAGCCTGGTCGGCCAGACCTACACCGACGCGCTGGGCAAGCAGGCGCAGGAAGATGCCGGCGCCAACCAGGTGCGCGTGCTCAAGCCCAACGACGTGGCCACGATGGAGTTCCTCGGCGACCGCCTGAACATCGAAGTGGACGCCAAGGGCGCCGTCAGCGGCGCGCGCTGCGGCTGAGTCCGGCCCCGCGCCGGCACTGGGTTGCCGGCGCGTTCTGTTGCACCTGCAACCGTGTATTGCGGCGTTGCAGCAACCTGTGATCTAGTCGAGGCATCCGGTGGCCTCACGATGCGCTCCAGGGATTGAGCGGGCTTGAGTGTCCCCGTTCAATTCATTCCGCATCGAGGTAGAGATGGCCCCCCGCAACCGCCAAGGGCTTTACGACCCGCGCTCCGAGCGCGATGCCTGTGGATTTGGCATGGTCGCCCAGCTCGACGATCAACCATCGCGCCTGTTGGTTGATACCGCCATCGCCGCGCTTTCGCGCATGACCCACCGTGGCGGTGTCGCCGCCGATGGCCTGACCGGCGATGGCTGCGGCCTGCTGCTGCGCCGCCCCGATGCGTTCCTGAAACTGCTGGCCAGCGAAGCCGGCATCGCGGTCTCCGCACGCTTCGCCGCCGGCCTGGTGTTCCTGCCGCACGACGCCGACGCGGCGCAGGCCTGCCGCGCGCAGCTGCAGGCGCAGGTGGAAGCGGTGGGCTGCAAGGTCGCCGGCTGGCGCGAGGTGCCCACCGATGACAGCGTCTGCGGCCAGCTGGCGCGCGACACGTTGCCGCGCATCGAGCAGGTGTTCGTCGACGCCGGCATCGGCCAGGACGATGCCGGCTTCGCGCTGGCGCTGTTCCTGGCCCGTCGCCGCAGCGAACAGCAGCTGCGCGAACACGCCGACTTCTACGTCACCACCCTCACCCCGGATGCGATCAGCTACAAGGGCATGGTGCTGCCGGACAAGCTCAGCCGCTTCTTCCCGGACCTGCAGCGCCGCGAGCTGGCCTCCAGCGCGATCGTGTTCCACCAGCGCTTCTCCACCAACACGCTGCCGCGCTGGCCGCTGGCGCACCCGTTCCGCATGCTCGCCCACAACGGCGAGATCAACACCATTGAAGGCAACCGGCGTTGGGCGCAGGCGCGCAGCAAGGTGTGGAAGACACCGCGCTTCGATATCGGTGAATTCGACCCCGTCATCTCCATGCACGGCTCTGACTCGCAGAGCCTGGACAACATGCTGGAGCTGATGGTGGCCGGTGGCATGGAGCTGATCCAGGCGCTGCGCATCCTGGTGCCGCCGGCCACCCAGTCGCTGGAATTCAAGGATCCGGACCTGGCCGCCTTCTACGAGTTCCATGGGCTCAACAGCGAGCCGTGGGATGGCCCGGCCGGCATCGTCGCCTGCGACAGCCGCTACGCCGTATGTACCCTCGACCGCAACGGCCTGCGCCCGGCGCGCTGGATGCTGACCGCCGACCGCCACTTCCTGGTCGCCTCCGAAGCGGGTGTGTGGGAAGTGCCGACCGAGCGCGTGGTGCGCAAGGGCAAGCTCGGCCCGGGCGAGATGATCGCCATCGACCTCAAGCGCGGCGACCTGCTCGACTCCGATGCGGTGGATCGCATCAACCGCGGTCGCGCGCCGTACAAGCAATGGCTGCAGCAGGGCGTGACCTACCTGCAGACCGAACTGATCGACCCGTCGCTGGTGGAGGAACCCTTCGACGAAGGCACCCTGCGCAGCTACCACAAGCTCTACCAGCTCAGCAGCGAGGAAGTGGAACAGGTGCTGCGGCCGCTGGCCGAGACCGAACAGGAAGCCACCGGTTCGATGGGCGACGACACGCCGATGGCGGTGCTGAGCCAGCGCAGCCGTCCACTGTACGACTATTTCCGCCAGGCCTTCGCGCAGGTCACCAACCCGCCGATCGACCCGCTGCGCGAAGACTGCGCGATGTCGCTGTCCACCCAGCTCGGCAAGGAGACCAACATCTTCCATGCCGGCCCGGAGACGGTGAACCACGTCATCCTCAACTCGCCGGTACTGAGCCAGCGCAAGCTGCGCCAGCTGCTGAAGATGGACCAGTACGTGCAGGCCAACCGCCTGCTCGACCTGTCCTACAGCGAAGACGAGGGCCTGCGCGCCGGCATCGAGCGTATCTGTGCCGAGGCCGAACAGGCCGCGCGCGAGGGTATGGTGATGCTGCTGCTGTCCGACCGCTACCCGGTGGCCGGACGTCCAATGGTGCATGCCCTGCTGGCTACCAGTGCCGTCCACCACCACCTGTCGCGGCTGGGCCTGCGTTGCGACGTGAACCTGATCGTCGAAACCGGCACCGCACGCGATCCGCACCACATGGCCTGCCTGCTGGGCTTCGGCGCTACCGCGGTGTACCCGTACCTGGCCTACCAGACCCTGTTCGACCTGGGCCGACGCGGCATCCTCAAGCTCAGCAAGGGCGGTGAGCAGTCGCAGATCGGCCGCCGCTACCGCAAGGGCGTCTACAAGGGCCTGTCGAAGATCATCTCGAAGATGGGCATCTGTACCGTGGCCAGCTACCGCGGCGCGCAGCTGTTCGAGATCATCGGCCTGGAACCGGAAGTCGTGGACCTGTGCTTCCCGGATACCGCTTCGCGCATCGGCGGTGCCGGTTTCGCGCGCCTGGATGCCGACGCACGCGAGCTGTGCGCGCAGGCCTGGGATGCGCAGCAGGACGTGGATGTCGGCGGCCTGCTGAAGTACGTGCACGGCGGCGAGTACCACATGTACAACCCGGACGTGGTGACCACCCTGCAGCGCGCGGCGCGCAGCGGCGATCCGCGTGCCTGGCAGCAGTACTGCGATGCCGTGCACGCGCGTCCGCCGTCGGCACTGCGCGACCTGCTGCAGCTGGTGCCGGCCGCTGCGCCGACACCACTCGATGACGTGGCGCCGGCCAGCGAACTGTTCCCGCGCTTCGATACCGCGGCGATCAGCCTGGGTGCACTGTCACCTGAGGCACACGAGGCGCTGGCGATTGCGATGAACCGCCTCGGTGGTCGCAGCAATTCCGGCGAAGGCGGCGAAGATCCCGCACGCTATGGCACCGCCAAGCGCAGCAAGATCAAGCAGGTGGCCTCGGGCCGCTTCGGCGTCACCGCCGAATACCTGGTCAATGCCGAAGTGCTGCAGATCAAGGTCGCGCAGGGCGCCAAGCCCGGCGAAGGCGGCCAGCTGCCTGGGCACAAGGTCAACGAGCTGATCGCGCGGCTGCGCTACGCGCGTCCAGGCATCGGCCTGATCTCGCCGCCGCCGCACCATGACATCTATTCGATCGAAGACCTGGCGCAGCTGATCTACGACCTCAAGCAGGTCAACCCGACCGCGCTGGTGTCGGTGAAGCTGGTCAGCCATGCCGGCGTCGGCACGATTGCCGCCGGCGTGGTCAAGGCCGGTGCGGACCTGATCACCATTTCCGGCCATGACGGCGGCACCGGCGCCTCGCCGGTCAGCTCGATCCGCTATGCCGGCGTACCGTGGGAACTGGGCGTGGCCGAAGCGCACCAGGCGCTGCTGGCCAACGACCTGCGCGGGCGCACCCTGCTGCAGACCGACGGCGGCCTGAAGACCGGTCTGGACGTGGTCAAGGCCGCGCTGCTGGGTGCGGACAGTTTCGGCTTCGGCACCGCGCCGATGATCGTGCTGGGCTGCAAGTACCTGCGCATCTGCCACCTCAACAACTGCGCCACCGGCGTGGCCACCCAGGACAAGCGCCTGCGCGAGAACCACTTCACCGGCCAGCCCGAGCGCGTAGAGAATTTCTTCCGCCTGCTGGCCGAGGAAGTGCGTGGCTGGCTGTCGTACCTGGGTGTGCGTTCGCTGGAAGAAATCGTAGGCCGCACCGACCTGCTGCGGCAGATCGAGGCGGCGCCGCGCGACGGCGTGCGCGTGGACCTGTCACGCCTGCTGGCCGACAGCCGCTATGAGGGCAGCCACTGTGCCGCGCAGCGCCTGTACGAATCGCCGGACAGCCTGGCCACGCAGATGGACGGCCTGCTGGCCCCGGCCATCGAACACAAGCGCGGTGGCGAACACCGCTTCCTGATCCACAACACCGACCGCAGCATCGGCACCCGCCTGGCCGGTGCGGTGGCGCGCACACGGCAACCAGGGCATGGCCGAGGCGCCGCTGGAACTGCGTTTCCGCGGCAGTGCCGGGCAGAGCTTCGGCGCGTTCAACGTCGGTGGCCTGCACCTGGAAGTGGAAGGCGAAGCCAACGACTACGTCGGCAAGGGCATGGCTGGCGGCCGCCTGGTGGTGCGTCCGCCGCGCGGCGCCCGCTTCGAGGCACGCAGCACCGCGATCATCGGCAACACCTGCCTGTACGGTGCCACCGGCGGTGAACTGTTCGCTGCCGGTCGTGCCGGCGAACGTTTCGCCGTGCGCAATTCCGGCGCGCTGGCGGTGGTGGAAGGCGCCGGTGACCACTGCTGCGAGTACATGACTGATGGCGTGGTGCTGGTACTGGGCAAGGTCGGCCTGAACTTCGGTGCGGGTTTCACCGGCGGGCTGGCCTACGTGCTGGACGTCGACCGCGATTTCGTCGACCGCTACAACCACGAACTGATCGACATCCATCGCGTCTCCGCCGAAGGCTTCGAGAACTACCGCCAGCACCTGCACCGCCTGATCGGCCGCCATCGCGAGCTGACCGGCAGCATCTGGGCGCAGCAGATCCTGGACGAGTTCCGCGACTACATCGGCAAGTTCTGGCTGGTCAAACCGAAGGCCGCCAGCATCGAGTCACTGACCGAAACCCTGCGACGCGCCGCGTAACGGTAGTGCCGGCCGCTGGCCGGCATCCCAGGATCACGTAGTGCCGGCCGCTGGCCGGCAACGTTCCCCCCCGCATTCCAGAGCCCGCCATGAGCCGCAAGCACGCCTTCCAGTTCCTCGACCTGCCTCGCACCATGCCGCAGCGCATTCCAGTGGAACTGCGTACGTCCGGCGACTGGGGCGAGCTGTATGGCAAGTTCGGCAAGGAGGACGCCCAGTACCAGGCCGGCCGTTGCCTGGACTGCGGCAACCCCTACTGCAGCTGGAAGTGCCCGGTGCACAACGCCATTCCGCAGTGGCTGCAGCTGGTGCAGGAGAACCGCATCCACGAAGCCGCCACGCTGTGCCACAGCACCAACCCGTTGCCGGAGGTGTGCGGCCGGGTCTGCCCGCAGGATCGCCTGTGCGAGGGCAGCTGCACGCTGGAGGAATTCGGTGCGGTCACCATCGGTGCGGTGGAGAAGTACATCGTCGATACCGCGCTGGCCAGCGGCTGGCGCCCTGACCTGGGCGCGGTGCAGCCCAGCGGCCACAGCGTGGCGGTGATCGGCGCCGGTCCGGCCGGCCTGGCCTGCGCTGATCGCCTCGCCCGCGCTGGCATTGCCGCCGTGGTCTACGACCGCTATGAGCAGATCGGCGGCCTGCTGCAGTTCGGCATTCCCAGCTTCAAGCTGGACAAGGACGTGATCCACCGCCGCCGCGAAGTGCTGGAGGGCATGGGCGTGCAGTTCCGCCTCGGCGTGGAGATCGGCCGTGACCTGAGCGTGCAGCAGCTGCTGGACAGCCACGACGCGGTGTTCGTCGGCACCGGCGCCTACCGCTACACCGATGGTGGCCTCGACGGCCAGGACCTGAAGGGCGTGCTGCCG
Source organism: Stenotrophomonas sp. 93052_Sma (assembly GCF_056481145.1). NCBI lineage: Bacteria > Pseudomonadati > Pseudomonadota > Gammaproteobacteria > Lysobacterales > Lysobacteraceae > Stenotrophomonas > Stenotrophomonas sp. 93052_Sma. Next base: position 67,683 of record NZ_CM151134.1, on the reverse strand, counting down.
GCCCTGCCGTTCCTGGTGCAGAACAGCCGCATCGTTGGCGGCGATGATCCGAAGGGCCGGCCGATTGCCGGCTGGGAAGACACCATTGCCCTGCCCGACCTCAACGGCAAGCGCGTGGTGGTGCTCGGTGGCGGCGATACCGGCATGGACTGCGTGCGCAGCGCGGTGCGGCTGGGCGCGGCCAAGGTCACCTGTGCCTATCGCCGCGACGAAGCCAACATGCCCGGCAGGCGCGCGAAGTGGCCAATGCCCGCGAAGAAGGCGTGCGCTTCCTGTTCAACCGGCAGCCGCTGTCGATCGAAGCCGGCGCCGACGATGAAGTGATCGGCGTGACCGTGGTGGAAACCCGGCTGGGCGAGCCCGATGCCAACGGCCGCCAGAACGCCGTGCCGATCGAAGGCAGTGAATCGCTGCTGGAAGCGGACGTGGTGATCATCGCCTTCGGCTTCTCGCCGAGCGTGCCGGCGTGGCTGGCCGAGCTGGGCGTTGAAGGCCAGTCCAACGGCCGCATCGTGGCCGGCGGCAAGGACCGCCTGCCGTTCCAGACCGCGCATCCACGCCTGTTCGCCGGTGGCGACGCGGTACGCGGTGCAGACCTGGTGGTGACCGCCGTGGCCGAAGGCCGCGATGCCGCCGCCAGCATCGTGCGGCTACTGGCCCACTGAGTCCGGTACCAGCAGTGCCGCCAGCAGTGCCCGCAGTGCGTGCGGCTCTACGGGCTTGGCCAGGAAGTGGTCGATGCCAGCCGCACGACAGGCTTCGCGGGTGCTTTCCATCACGCTGGCGGTGAGCGCGATGATCGGCACCTGCGCACGCGCCGGGCAGGCATCGGCACGGATCGCCCGTGCCAGCGCGAAGCCATCCATGCCCGGCATGTGGCAGTCGGTGATGACCAGGTCGAACGGCTGCGCCTGCCATGCTTCAAGCGCCGACCGTCCATCGGTACAGGCGTGGACCTGCAGCCCGAGCGCACACAGGTGCTGCTCCAGCAGATGCAGGTTGGTGGGATGGTCTTCAGCCATCAGCACGCGCGCCGCCGGCAATGGACGCTCGTCCGCAACCGCCGGCGCGGGCGCGGCCACGGGTGCCTCACAGGCATCCAGGTCCAGATCCAGCCACACCGTGGTGCCCTTCCCGGGTGAGCTGCGCAGCTGCAGCTCCGCCCCCATCGAGATCGCCAGCTCACGGCAGATCGCCAGGCCCAGCCCACTGCCGCCGAAGCGCCGCGTGGTCGAGCGCTCCGCCTGGGTATAGGCAGCGAACACCGCCTGCTGGCGCTCCTCGCTGATGCCCACGCCGCTGTCGCTTACCTGCAGGCGCAGTCGCTGGCCCCAGTCGCGTTGCTGCAGTACCTGCACCTGCAGTTCCACGTGGCCGTGCCGGGTGAACTTCAACGCGTTGCCGGCCAGGTTGAACAGGATCTGGCGCAGGCGCAGGCCATCGGCCAGCGATCCCGGCTGCATCTCCGGATCAAGCACCACCTGCAGGTGCAGGCCTCGGCTGGCGGCCACCGGCATCAGCAGCTGCTGCACCGCGCGCACCAGTGCCGCCAGGTCGGTGGGCCGCAGCTGCAGTGGTGCGCCCTCCAGGCGTTGGCTGTGCAGTACATCGTCGAGGATCTGCCGCAGCATCCACGCGGCATCATCGACGGTGGCCAGCACCTGCTGCTGGCGTGGCTCCAGCCTGCTGCCCGCCAGCCGTTCGAGCATGCCCAGCAGCGTGCTCATCGGGGTGCGGATCTCGTGGCTCATCGTTGCCAGGAAGTGCGCCTTGGCCTGTGCCGCCTGCTCGGCCTCGCGGCGCGCTTCGGCCAGCGCGCGGGTACGTGACTGCACCTCACTGACGTCGATCCAGTAGCCGCTCCACTCGACGTCGCTGTCGTCGCAGGACAACGGCCGCCCATGCGAGCGCACCCATCGCCAGCCCTGTGGCGAGCGGGTGCGGAAGGTGACGTCGATCGGGCCACGCGCCAATGCAGCCATCTCGACGCAGGCCATCACCTGGTTGCGGTCATCCGGGTGGACCGCGGCCAACAATCGCTGGTGATCGATCCGCGCGGTCTCCACGCTGATTCCGAACAGAGCCTGCACGTCCCCGGCGATCTGCGGAAAGCTGTAGTTGCCGCCCGCCGAACGACGCGCCTGGTAGACCACCGCCGGCAGGTTCGCGGTCACCTCCTGCAGGCGCTGCTCCACCCCTCGGCGGCGCACGCTCTCGCGATGGACCCGCCAGTAGCCGAAGGCATGGACCAGCGCCAGGGCGAGCAGGATCAGCGAGGCCGGCACCAGCCAGCGCAGGGGCGACGATGACGGAGCGTTGCGCGGCCGGTCCGGCAGCCAGGCCGCGCGGATCTGATCGCGCTCGGTATCGGTCAGCTGCGACAGCGCCTGTTCGAAGCCGGCGATGACATCGGCGCAGGCGGGCGTGGTCGCCAGCACCAGGGCATCATCGAAACCGGCCGGCGCGGCGATCAGCAGTGCATCGCCCTGGTAGCGGCGCAACGCCGCCTCGACGTCGCCGAGGTTGGCGACCACCGCATCGATCAATCCGGTGCCCAGCAGCGGGAGTGCATCGTCCAGCGCTGCCGGTGGCAGCAGCTGTGCACCCGCTGCCTGCTCGGCCAGCAGCCCCTGCAGCGGCACCCGGCTGGGGCTGGCCACAATGCGTCCACGTAGATCTTCCAGGCCCAGCACCGGCGGCGCATCCTCCCGGCGCACGATCACCTGTGGCAGCTGCAGGTAGGGCGTGCTGACCACCCATCCGGCAGGCAGTTGCGAGCGTGGCCATCCCAGCAGCGCCTGGGTGCCGGCCGGCAGCTCGTCCCGGTCCACGCTGGTGGCCGGCACGGGCAACAGCTGCAGTGGCCGTTGCCCGCCCAGCAGCTTCAGGTACGCCGCGCCGAGCCCCCGGGCTTCGCCCTGTTCGCTGGACGACAAAGGAGCACGGTCGGACGGCCAGGCGATGCGCAGCGGTGTGCTGCAGCCCGTGGCGGAGGCCGCGGCAGGCAGCAGCAGGCTGGCCATGACAGCAATGGCTGCCGGGAAGCCGGCGACATCCACGGTAGGCATCCTCATCTCGCGGGCGGAAGGAACGGCCGCGCTGCGGTACCGCTGCCTGCCACGCTATCGACGCGCGGGCCGACGGCAATGAAGAAAGTTGTAAAAGCATCCAGATGGGGGAATGCCGACATACACTGCCGCCTTCACCCGTACCTGCGGAGCGTTCGATGCGCATCGGCCTGGCTGCCAACCGTCTTCATCACCACGACGCGCGCTGCGCTGTTCCGTTGGCTGCGCAGCAGCGAGGCCGGCCTGCGCGAGCTGGGCGTGTCGCTGCATGCGGTCGGCCGCACCCATGACGCAATCGAACGGCAGGGCTTCCTGACCGGGTACGCGGGCCTGCACCGTTATCCCTACGGACGCGAGGGTGGCCTGATGAAGCTGGTCGCCGAAGTCGTTGGCATGGGTCCGGATCGGACACTGGATGGCGCGATCTACCTGATCGACCCGGTCGATCCATCCTCGGTGTTTCCGGAAGCAACCGCGCTCAAGCGGCAGTGCGTGATCCACGGCAAGCCGTTCATTTCGACCGTGGCCACCGCACGCGACTGGGTGGAGGTGGAGCGCGTCCACGCCGGGCTGGCAGCCGATGCCGGCGCCGACGACCTGCATGCGTTCGAAGGCCAGACGCTGGCGCTGATCGCGCACGATGCGATGAAGCCGGCGATGCTGGCCTTCGCCGATGAGCACTTCGATGTGCTGGCCCGGTTCGGTGAGCGGGTGGCCACCGGGACCACCGGCCAGCGTTTGAACGAGCTGGCCTGGAGCCGGGGCTGGCCGCGTGATACGCCGTGGGTGACGCGCTACCAGAGCGGTCCGATGGGCGGTGATGCGCAGATTGCCGACCGGGTGCTGGAGGGGCGTTGCCAGCGCGCGATCTTCTTCGAGGATCCGCATGTGGCGCGCCAGCATGAGGCGGATATCCAGCTGCTGGAGCGCGCGGTGACGACGGTGACCGATCAGGCGGTGTGCATTACGGCGCCGCGGGTGGCGGCGCGGTGGGCGGCGGCGGCGGCGTTGCGGGCGGGGTGAGGGTTTCGGCCAACGGCTGAGCCCCTCGTGGCTGGCGGTATCTGAAGGTAAAGCCGTGCTTGGCCGGGCGGGTGAGCCATGCAGGGGACGCTGCAAGTCCCCCTCCGGGGCCCGGCCCAGCCGCTGGCGGCTGTGCGTTCAGGCGCTTGCGAAGCAGTGCTTCGCAAGCAAAGCGCCTTCACCCCTGTAAGCTCGATGGCGCCATCCATGGCGCCAACGCCCCTGCATGGCTCACCCGCCCGGCCACGGACAGATTCCGTGCGTGTCCAGCCACGGAAGAGAGAAAGCAGAGCAAGAGCGGAAGCGGGTCGCGCGCTGTGTGCGCTTCTGTAGAGTCGAGCTTGCTCGACTGCTCAGCACGCGGTCTTGAGTGAAGCCCCTTCTGTTGAAGGGGCGCGCCGAAGGCGGGGGTAGAGGAAGAATGCGTGGGCAACTGCTGTAGCGCGGGCGCTACAGCAGTTGCCGGAGCATGGCCTTCAGGCGTCGCCCTTCCAGCTGGAAGTAGTCGCGCTGTTCGCGCCAGGCGGGGAAGCGTTGTTCCACTTCATGCCAGAACGCGGGTGAGTGATTCGGCTGGATCAGGTGGCAGAGTTCGTGCACCAGCACGTACTCGAACGCGGCCGAGCGGCCGAGCACGAGTGCCAGGTCCAGTGCCATGCTGCCATCCGGGGCCAGCGATCCCCATTGCGAGGACATCACCTTCAGGCGCAGGCGGCTGGGTGCGCGCGGCAGGGTGGGCAGGTACTTCGGCAGCCATCGGCCGACGTCGGCGCGGGTCTGGGCTTCGTAGAACTCGCGCAGCAGGCGGCGCAGGGTGGCATCACCGCCGCGGGTCGGCCACTGCACGCAGGCGCCGTGCGCGTCGATCTCCAGGCGCGCGTAGCGGCCTTCCTGCCAGCGCAGCGGCAGCAGTTCGCCACGCAGGGGCAGCACGCCGTCTTCGCCGGGCTGCAGCGGTGCCGGCAGGCCCTGGCCCTGGTACTGGCGCAGCTGCAGCGCCAGCCAGTCGCGATGCTGTTCCAGGAAGCGTTCGCCCATCACCAGGCTTGCGCGCGGCGGCAGGGTCAAGCGTGCGCCGCGTTCGTCCACGCTCAGCTTGATGCGGCGCGCACGTGGATCGCGCACGCGCAGCACCTCGATCTCGGCATCCTCCAGGCGTAGGCGAACGGTGTCGCGCTGTACGGTGGCGGGCGGGGTCGGGCTGATCAGGCGGCGCAGCAGACGGCTCATGCGCCCAGCATAGCGCCGCTTCGGGCCGCCGGATGACCGGCGGCCGTCGGGCTGCCTGTTCAGTCAGCCTTGCTGAGCTTGAAGGCTTCTTCCAGCAACAGGAACAGGCGGCGGATCTCGGCGCTCTGCAGGGCGAAGCGGGCGTCGAACTCGGCGCGGCGGCCGTCTTCGTCGGCATGCTCCAGCTGGTCCAGGGCGCCATCGAGGAACTTCAGCTTGCGCACGATCAGGTCGTCGCCGATCACGAAGGACAGGTTGTCTTCGAAGATCAGCGCCAGCTTGGTCACCTGCTTGCCGGCGTCCAGATGCTTGTCGATCTCGTCGCAGCGCAGTTCCTGGTGCTGGCACTTGACCACCGCGCCACCTTCCACCGGGTCCTTCATCTCGCACTCTTCGCCCAGGCTCAGCCCGGTCGGCAGCGGCTCACCGGCGATCCAGCCGGTCAGGATCGAACGCGGTGCGACTTCGGCATTCAGCGGCATCGCCGGGAAGCTGCCGAGCAGGCCGCGGATGTCGGACATGAAGTACTCGCCGGTCTTGCGGCTGGAGGTATCCACCGCCACGTAGCCGTGCTGCAGGTCGATGAAGGCGTCGTTGCGCGAGGACTTCACGAAGGCGCGCGGCAGCAGTTCATGCAGCAGGTCGTCCTTCATGCGCTTGCGCTCGCGGCCACCCGGGCGGCGGCCTTCCTTCTCCTCGATCTCCTCCAGCTTGCGCTCGAGCAGGTCGTTGACCACCGCCGCCGGCAGGATCTTGTCCTCGCCGCCCACGGTCAGCCACAGATGTTCGGCGATGCGGTGGGAGAGCAGTTCCTTCTCCTCGCGGCCGAACGGCGAGATGAAGCCGCGCGAATTCATTTCCAGCGCACCGACCGGCTTCAGCAGCGCGTGCGGCAGCAGGGTGTCGACTTCGGAAAAATCGGTGGTGGTCGGGAAACGGAAGAACGTCAGGTTGCGAAAGAACATGGAATTCCGGATGGCAAAGAGGAAGGGCGACCGACCTTAAACGGTGGGCGTCTCGGGATCTGCGTCGGCGTCGGCCGGGGAGCCGGCCAGCCAGGCATGGGCGTCGGGCAGCGGCGCGTCGTCGCGACGGCCCAGCGCCATGAAGTCGAACAGGGTGGTGTCGGCCAGCTGCGAGGGCCGGACTTCGCCCATGGCACGCGCGATCTGCTCGATGCGGCCCGGGTGGTCCTTTTCCCACTGCTTCAGCATCAGGCCGACCTGGCGGCGCTGCAGGTTCTCCTGGCTGCCGCACAGGTTGCAGGGAATGATCGGGAACTGGCGTGCCTGTGCGTACTCGACGATGTCGCTTTCGCGCACATAGGCCAGCGGCCGGATCACCACGTGCCTGCCGTCATCGCTGCGCAGCTTCGGCGGCATGCCCGACAGCTTGGCGTGGTGGAACAGGTTCATGAAGAACGTGGCCACCATGTCGTCGCGGTGGTGGCCCAGCGCGATCTTGGTGAAGCCATGGAGTTCGGCGTAGTTGTACAGCGCGCCACGACGCAGCCGCGAGCACAGCGAACACATGGTCTTGCCTTCCGGGATGACCCGGCTGACCACCGAATAGGTGTCCTGCTCGATGATGTGGTACGGCACGCCCAGCCCGGCCAGGTACTCCGGCAGCACGTGCTCGGGGAAGTCCGGCTGCTTCTGGTCCAGGTTCACCGCCACCAGCTCGAACGGCACCGGCGCCTTCTTCTGCAGCTGCAGCAGCACGTCCAGCAGGGTGTAGCTGTCCTTGCCGCCGGACAGGCAGACCATGACCTTGTCGCCGGCCTCGATCATGCCGAAGTCGGCAATCGCCTCGCCGACCTGGCGGCGCAGGCGCTTGGCCAGCTTGTGCTGCTCGCGCTCGGCCACGCGCGGATCACGGGCGATGCGCGGCTGGGGATCGGGAAGGGAAATCACGGCACTCATGGGTTCCATTCTAACGGCTCGGAGCGGCCACGGCCGGGGGTCGGGATTCCCCTCTCCCGGCAGTCATCATCGCTGTGTATGCTCGGAGGCTGTGGACACCTACAGCCCCGCCGAGATCGTCGAGCACCTCGCCGCCCTGCGCGCCGAGCACCGCCTGCTGGATGAACAGATCACCCGCATGGCCGCCAACGGCGAGGACGAGCTGGAAGCCAAGCGCCTGAAGCGGCGCAAGCTGCAGCTGAAGGACTGCATCGCCAAGCTGGAAAGCCTGCAGATTCCCGACGAACCGGCCTGAGCGGTGGCACATCCACGCATGGCGTGGATCTACTGCTTCGCCCCGGTAGATGCCAACCTTGGTTGGCATGCCGTTCGCCGGGCATCGCCCGGCGCTGCCTTCAATCCTGCGGCGCAGGCTCGTCCGGGCGGGCCGCTTCCGGGCTGACCCGCTCGATGGTGTGGCGCAATTCGCGGCCGAGGATGAACTTAGCATCCTTGGCCCAGGCGTCCAGGCGTTCGTCGAACAGCAGCTTGCTGTTCTCGTCCGGCCACACCAGGCGCAGCTCGCGCAGCTTCTGGATGAAGCCGCGGAACAGGGACTTGTCGAAGAACTCCGGTGCCGCCGGTGCATAGAGCAGGCTCAGCCGCTGCGCGGCCTGCTGGCACAGGCTTTCCAGCTCGGCCGCGCCGAGCACGCCCGGGCCGTTCTTCACCAGCACCGAGATGGCGATGTAATAGCGCTCGAACGCCTGCTGCAGCGAATGGCCGATCGCACGCAGGCGGAACACCTCGTCGGTCTGCCCGGTGTTGCGCGCCAGGATGCCGCCGTCGTCATCGTTGACGTTCTGCAGCAGGCCTTCGCGCACGAACACATCGATGGTCCGGTCGATGCGCTGGGCGAACTCGTCCTCGCTCCACGGCAGGAACAGCTCGGCCTGCAGGAACGGGTATACCGTACGGCCCAGCTGGACCAGGCCGGTGCGGCTCATGCGGCGGTTGTTCTGGAAGCAGCAGGCCACCCACGACGAGGCGGTGAACAGGTGCACCACGTTGTTGCGGAAGTAGCTGAGCAGCACCGCGGTATCGCCGCTGACGCTGAGCACGTCGCCCAGCGGGTGCTTGATGCGGGTGAGGACGTTGATTTCCTCGGCGTGGGCGATGATCCGCTCGGGCGAGTGCGGGGTCACTGTCACCCGGTCCGAGTACGGCATCTCGACCAGCAGGGTCTTGCACAGCTCGATCTGCGCGATCAGGTCGGCCTCGCCCATCGCGTGCTTCGGCGTGGACAGCAGGGCCAGCGCCAGCAGGTTGATCGGGTTGACGTCGGCGGCGCCGTTGATGCGCACCTGGATGCGTTCGGCCAGCGTGTCCACCGTGGTCGACAGCCAGGCCGGCTTCTCGTCCTCGGACACCGCCTCGCCCTTCCACTCCGGCGCCTTCTCGGCGAGCACGTCGTTCAGTGCGATCGGCTCGCCGAAGTTCACCACCACCTGGCCGTAGTTCTGCTTGAGCACCTTGGGGATGCCCCACAGCAGCGACCAGATCGATTCCTTTTCCTTCGGCCGGCCGGACAGTTCGTCCAGGTAGCTGCCGCCCTCCATCAGCTTCTCGTAGCCGATGTAGATGGGCTGGAACAGCACCGGCTTGCGCGGCTGGCGCAGGAACGCGCGCAGCGTCATCGAGATCATGCCGCCCTTGGGCTGCAGCAGTCGGCCGGTACGCGAGCGGCCGCCTTCGACGAAGTACTCCAGCGAGTAGCCACCGGCCACCAGCTGCGCGACGTATTCGCTGAGCACCGCCGAGTACAGCGCGTTGCCACGGATCGAGCGGCGGATGAAGAACGCACCGCCCTTGCGCAGCAGGGTGCCGACCACCGGCAGGTTCAGGTTGATGCCGGCCACGATGTGCGGCGGCACGATGCCACGGTCGTACAGCAGGTAGGACAGCAGCAGGTAGTCCATGTGGCTGCGGTGGCTGGGCACGTAGACCACTTCGTGGCCCGGCGCGGCGGCCTTGAACTTGTCCAGGTGGTGCACCAGCACGCCCGCATAGATGCGGTTCCACACGTGGCTGAGCATGAAGCTGGCCGAGCGCACCACCGGGCTGGAGTAGTCCGCGGCGATTTCCCAGGCGTAGGCGTGCGCCTTCTTCCAGGCATCGGCCGGCTTCGAATTGTCGCGCTTGGCCTGTGCGGCGATCGCTTCGCGCACCGGTTCGGCGGCCAGCACCTGGTCGACCAGCAGGCGCCGCGTCGACAGGTCGGGGCCGATCACCGATTCACGGATGCGGCGGAAATGGGTACGCAGCACGCGCTGCAGCTTGCGCACCGTGCGTTCCGGCTCAAGGCCTTCGTCCACGGTGCTGCGCAGCGAGATCGGCGGGGCAAAGCGGACGATGGTGCTGCGGCCGTTGAGCAGCACCGCCAGCAGGCGGCGGAAGCGGCCGACCAGCGCCCAGTTTTCCGAGAACAGCACGGCGAACCAGCCGCTCTGCTTGTCCGGCGCGCGGCCGACGAAGATCGACACCGGCACCAGGTGCACGTCCAGGTCATCGCGCACGCGATGGGCCTGCAGCACCTTGGCCAGCGAATCCGAATGGGTCTTGGCGCCGCGCTGCTCGGGAATCAGCGAGTTGCTGGAGCTGCGCCGCGACAGCGCCAGGTAGGCGCGCTTGCGGCCGGTCGGGTCACCGGCCAGCGGCACCAGCGGCGACGGCAGGCCGGCCTGGCGGCAGGCCTTGTCCAGGATCAGCGCATTGGACAGGCCGTAGTCCTCCAGCACGTACATGACCGGGCGGCCATCGTTGTACTGGCCCGGGTCTTCCGGTTCGATCTTCAGCGACAGCCACGGCTCGACCAGGCGGCCGAGCAGCCGAGCCCACAGCGGGCGGCGGCCAGCCGGACGCGCGTGCGCGGGCGGCGGTACCGGGTTCGGGCCGGTACCGGTCGAGGGGGACGCCGGCACCGTATCGGCGGGCGTCGACTGGGATTCTTCGCCGGGGAACGGCAGCGGGTTCTGTTTCGACATCGGCGCCATTATGGCTTAGGCGGCGGCGTTGCCGCTTCCCCACCCTCGGCGGGGGCTTCAGCCGGTGACGGCGACGCAGCGGCGCGGGCCGCGTCGGCCTTGCGCAGCAGCGCGTCGGTGTCGGCCAGGGTGCGGGTCAGGTACCAGTGGCCCTCGCGGCGGCTCAGCGGCAGCTGCAGGGTCATCTCGCGCCCGGCCAAGTCGTAGTGCAGGCGTACCAGCGCATTGTCGCCCTCCACCGAGAGCAGCTCGCCCCGCACGCTGCGCAGCGCGTCATCCACGCCCAGCCCGTAGCTGCCCAGCACCGCCTTGAGGGTATGGATGAACGGCGCCAGCTGCTGCAGGCTGCCTTCCATGCCCGCGGCCTGCAGGCCGGCCTCATCGTCGAAGCCAACCTTGCCGGCGGCACCCACCAGCGCGGCGATCGTGCTGCGTGCACGCGCACGGTCACTGATCGGCGCGCCCTGCGCCCAGCTGGCAAGGGTTTCCACCAGAGCGATGTAATGGGCCTGCTGGCCGGGCGTATAGCCCTTCTGGTGGCGCAGGTACTGCACGCCGAAGTTGCCCATCGACTGCGCGGCCTGGCGCACGGCACCGGCCTGGCCGGCCAGCTGGCGGTCGAAGCTGCGTTGCAGTTCGGCACCGGCATTGGGCGTGCGCAGTGCGGCCAGCATCGGCAGCAGCTGGTCGCCCAGCGGCAGCTCGGTCAGCGGCCACTGGCTGTGGCCCTCGGCCCAGGCCTGCTGCAGGCGCTGGTACTGGCTGGGCGGAACCGACAGCTTTGCATAGCCGACCAGATCGTCCTCGACCAGGCGCAGGGCCATCGCCTGCACCGCCGCAACCGGTTCGGCTGCCGGCCTGGCCGGATCGTTGGCCGGTTCACGGCACGCGGCCACGGCCAGCAGCATGACTGCCAGCCCCCATCCACGCGCAGACCTTCCTCGCACTGCCACGCTCATGCACTCGGACTCCCCGGACCGGTCCGCATCTTGCGGCCTGCGAGGTGACAGCGGCAAGCCGGGACGTCACGGTTTCCGCGGTTGCCTGTGCAAGTCACTGATCGGAATAAAAAAAGAGCCGGGATCACGAGGATCACAGGCTCTTCAAGCCGGCGCAGGGCCGGTGGACAGTGTTGTGGCACATGTCCGGTCCGAGGACCGGATGGCGGCGATCCTACGCTGCCCTTCAAGTTAAGGCAACACTTCACGTAATGCCATGTATGTATTTGATTTTATTGAATCAATCGCGCTGCCAGACAGATTCAATGAAATCTACGGCGTGTTTTTCGGCGATTCGGGCACAACCGCTTGCTGGACGGATGCAAAAACGCCATCCCGCGCGGGTCGGGATGGCGTTCCGGCCTGCAGCCTGCGCAGCGGAATCTCAGCGCGTAGCCAACGCCGACGCGATTTCCTGCTGGATGGCCCGGGCCGCAGCCTGCGGATCGGCGGCCAGGCGGATCGGGCGACCGACCACGATGGCATCGGCGCCATCGGCAAAGGCCTGGGCCACGCCAACGGTACGCTTCTGGTCATCGCCGACCGGGCCACCGGGGCGGATGCCCGGGCAGACGATCGAGAACCCGGCGCCGGTAGCGGCGCGGATCGGGCCGGCTTCCTGGCCCGAGGCGATCACGCCATCGATACCGGCCGCCTGCGCGGCCAGCGCGCTCGACCACCACGTCCACCGGCTCACGGTCGATGCCCATCTGCGCCAGGTCCGGGCGGCCCATCGAGGTCAGCACGGTCACCGCCAGCAGGCGCATGTCGCTGCTGTTGGCGGCGGCGCAGGCTTCCATCATCGCCGGGTGCCAGCCGTGGATGGTGGCGTAGCTGACCGGCCACTGCGACAGGCGCTTGATCACCGCCGCGGCGGTGGCCGGGATGTCGAAGAACTTCAGGTCGACGAACACGCGCTTGTCGCGGCGGGCCAGCTCGTCCAACACCTGGAAGTACTCGCCGGAGGCGAGCAGTTCCATGCCGATCTTGTAGAACGCCACGCTGTCGCCGAGGCGGTCGACCCACTCCAGCGCCTGCACGCGGTCAGGCACGTCCAGCGCGAAGATCAGGCGCTCGTCATCGCGCAGCGGCAGCGGCAGCGGCGCGCGGCTCACGGTGCGTAGTCCAGCGCAGCGCGCTTGGCGTCGTGACGGGCCTGGCGCGACTGGCTGTAGTCGTTGTTGAACTGCGCCGGCTCGAAGCCGCCGTAGGTCGGGTTCGGCAGCATCCACCAGCGCTCGCCGAACCAGTCGTGGTACTGCTGCAGCAGCGCGTCACGACCGTCGTTGGTGTTGGCGGTCACTTCGACGAAATCGCCCAGCTGGTCGCCGAACTGCATCAGCACGCGGTATTTCTGCCCGGCCAGGCGGCGGCGGCAGTTCTTCTCGCTGCCGGCCTGCTCGCAGCCTTCGACCACGGTGCCCAGGCCCAGGAACACGCTGTCATCGGCCACCGGCAGGCCCTGCTCGCGCAGGTTGGCCAGGGTTGCGTCCTTCAGGTGCACGGCGCGGTTGGAGATGTACAGCAGGGTCACGCCCTTGGCGTTGGCGGCCTTGGCGAAATCAACCACGCCCGGAATGGCCTTGGCCTTCTTTTCGGCCACCCACTGGTCCCAGGTCAGCTCGTCGTATTCCTTGCCGTCGCGCACCAGGCGCGCCTGGTAGGGCGAGTTGTCCAGCACGGTCTCATCCACGTCCAGCACCACGGCCGGCTTCAGGCCCTTGGCCTCGTTGCCGCGTTCTTCCGGCACCAGCGCATCCCAGTGGGCTTCCTTCAGCGCGGCATCCAGGTGGTCGGCGGCGGCACGGTAGGTCTGCTCGGTGATCGCCTTGTACTCCTGCGCGCTGCATCCACAGCACCGCATTGAGGTTGTCGTTGGCAGTGGCATCGAGCGTGCCGTCGGCCTTGGCAGCGGCGGCCGGGGCCTCCGGTGCAGCGGCTTCGGCGGCAGGCGCATCCACGCGCTTGCAGGCGGACAGGCCCAGCGCCGCGGTGGCGAGCAGGGTCAGGGACAGGGAAACGGGACGACGCATGGATTCACCGGCAATCAGATATACCGGCGCATTTTACCGGCAAAGGCGGTCCCGGGACGGCTATGCTTGGCGGTTGACCCGTTGCCCTTCCGGAGGCCGCCATGACCGATTCCACCCAGACCCCCGACGTCCCCCTGCTCGACGCCGTGCAGGCCCGCCTGCTGGGCTGCCTGGTGGAAAAGGAGGCAACCACCCCGGACACCTATCCGCTGACGGTCAACGCCGCCCAATCGGCCGCCAACCAGAAGACCGCCCGCGAGCCGGTGATGAACGTCGATGCCGGCAGCGTGCAGCACGCGCTGCGCCAGCTGGAAACACTGGGCCTGGCCCGCCAGCACTTCTCCTCGCGCGCAGACCGTTACGAGCACCGCCTGCAGGCCGCGCTGGACCTGACCCGGCAGCAGACCGTGCTGCTGGCGATGCTGCTGCTGCGTGGGCCGCAGACCCTGGGCGAACTGGTCACGCGCAGCGAGCGCCTGCACCGCTTCGCCGACGCCGACGAAGCCCGCCACGCCATCGAGCGCCTGCAGCAGCGCGCTGCTGGTGGTGCTGCCAGCGCGCCAGCGGCCAGCGCGAAGACCGCTACATGCACCTGCTGTGCGGTGAAGTGGACGGCGCGGCGCTTGCGGCCAAATACGCCAGCAGCGGCGGTGGCAGCGACGCGGCCGATCCGGGCCTGGCCGAGCGCGTGGCCCAGCTTGAAGCGGCCGTGGCCGAGCTGCAGGCGCAGCTGGCCGAACTGCGCGGTTGATGGTGGGTGCCGACCGTCAGCTGCTACTGTGCCGGCCAGCGGCCGGCACTACCCGACGTCAGCCGCACCCAAGGTGGCGTACAGCCGGCTGGGCGTTTCGATGCCCGGCAACTGGATCACCCCGCGCTCCTGCATGCCCAGGCCCAGCAGGATCTTCCCGGACACCACGTTGTCCAGATCGGTGATGCCGTACAGATCCTGCAGGCCCAGCTCAGCGCGCATGCGCGAACACCGCCCGCGCCGCCTCACTGGCATAACCCTGCCCGGCGAATTCAGACAGCACCGCGTAGCCGATGTCCGGCCCCGGCAGGCCATCGCGGCGCACCAGCCCGGCATTGCCCAGCCACGCCCCATCGGACAACCGCTCGATGGCATACATGCCGAACCCATTCAACGCATAGCTGTGCAGCACCCGCAGCGCGATGTACTCACGCGCCTGTTCTTCACTGCGCACATTGCGGTCACCAATGAAGCGCACGAAGCCCGGATCATTCAACAGCGCCAGCATCGGCGCCGCATCGCGATCAGGTTCAATCGCACGCAAGCGCAGGCGTTCGCTTTCAATTGGATGCACGCGCAGACCTCCAGCCGAAACCCCGATTCTGCCTCAACCCCCGGCTGTTGCTTTTGATTTTCTTTTTTCTTTTCCGTGGCTGGCGCGCACGGAACCTGTCAGAGGCCGGGCGGGTGGGCTGGGCGGGACCGTCCGCGGCATGGGCCCGAGGCATGCCTCGGGCGGGTTGGGCAGGACGCCCAACCCCGGTCTTGCCGTGTGCGCAGGACAGCGCACACGAGCAAGCCGCGGCCGAGCCCCCATGGATGGGTTTACGGCGTGTCGCGACCGGCCCACCCGCCCGGCCCACCACGAATGCGCTGCGAACGGCGGCAGCCACGAGGGGCTGCGCCGTTCGCCGATCAATCGAACAACGCCTCGATCGCCGCCAACCCCGCACTCGCCCGTTCCTTCTTGCGCACCGCATCGGCCACCGGATCAGCACCATCGCGCTGGATCTCCTCCGCCGGAATCTCCTCGAAGAACCGGCTCGGCTTCAACCGCACGTGCTCACCGAACTTGCGGGTCAGCTTGCTGTAACTCATCCACAACTGGATCTTGGCGCGGGTGATGCCCACGTACAGCAGGCGCCGCTCTTCCTGCAGGTTGCCCTCGTCCAGGCTGACCTGGTGCGGCAGCACGCCATCCTCGCAGCCGACGATGAACACGTACGGGAATTCCAGGCCCTTGGAGGCGTGCATGGTCATCATGCGCACCTGGTTGCCGCCCTCGTCCTTGTCGCTGCGCGACAGCAGCGCCAGCTGGCCGGCCAGGTCGGCGGCGGTGGCACCGCGCGGGCCGCTTTCGAACCACTGCGCCAGTTCCTCGATGTTGTTGGCACGGCGCTGGTAGCTGGCCTCTTCCTTGGCCTGCTGGCGCAGCTCACTCAACAACCCTGATTCCTTGGCCACCTTGCGGATCATGTCGCCGGAGCTGACCTGGCGGGTCTGCGCACGCAGGTCGCGCAGGATGTCGGTGAAGCGCGCCAGGCTGTTGGCCGCGCGCGGGGGCAGCTGCTGCAGCGCGCCGATCGCCTCGGCGGCCTGCGCCATCGGCATGTCCTTTTCCTGCGCCAGTTCGGCCAGCTTGGCCAGCGTGCCGGCACCGACGTCGCGCTTGGGTGACTGCACCGCACGCATGAACGCGGTGTCGTCGTCCGGGTTCACCAGCAGGCGCAGCCAGGCCAGCGTGTCCTTCACTTCCTGGCGCTCCAGGAACATGGTGCCGCCGGTCAGGTGGTAGGGGATGCGCAGCAGCTGCATCGCCTTTTCCAGCGGGCGCGACTGGAAGTTGCCGCGGAACAGGATGCAGAAGTCGCTCCACGGCACGTTGCGCGACTGCGCCACGAAGGCGATCTCGGCGGCAACCTTTTCCGCCTCATGTTCGCTGTTGCGGCACTCCCACACGCGGATGCGTTCGCCGTCGGCCTGGTCACTCCACAGCTTCTTCAGGTGCTCGTGCGGGTTGTTGGCGATCAGCGCATTGGCCGCGCGCAGCACGCGGTTGGAGCAGCGGTAGTTCTGCTCCAGCTTGATGATCTCCAGCTTGGGATAGTCGCGCCCCATCTGCTGCAGGTTTTCCGGATTGGCGCCGCGCCAGGCATAGATCGACTGGTCATCGTCACCCACGCAGGTGAAGTTGCCCTTGTCACCGGCCAGCTGCTTGAGCAGCCGGTACTGCGCGTCGTTGGTGTCCTGGCATTCGTCCACCAGCAGGTAGCCGATGCGCTCGCGCCAGGCCAGCGCGATCTCCGGATTTTCTTCCAGGATCTGCACCGGCAGACGGATCAGGTCATCGAAGTCGACCGCATTGAACGCGGTCAGGCGCAGCTGGTAGCGCTCGTAGACGCTGGCCGCTTCCTTCTCGCGATTGCTGCGCGCGGCGGCCATCGCCTGCTCGGGCGACAGGCCGGCGTTCTTCGCGCGCGACACCAGGTTCTTCATGTCCTCGATGTCATCAGGCTTGGCCCCATACATCAGGTCCTTGATCTGCGCAGCGGCATCGTCGGCATCGAAGATCGAGAAGCCGCGCTTCAGGCCAACGGCCGCGTGCTCGATCTGCAGGAACTTCAGGCCCAGCGCATGGAAGGTGCAGATGGTCACCTCGTCGGCGTCCTGCTCGCGCAGGCGCTTGGCCACGCGCTCGCGCATTTCCTTGGCCGACTTGTTGGTGAAGGTGATCGCCGCGATGCGGCGCGCCGGATAGCGGCCGCAACCGATCAGGTGGGCGATCTTTTCCACGATCACACGCGTCTTGCCGCTGCCCGCGCCGGCGAGCACCAGCAATGGACCTTCGATGTGCAGGACGGCGGCGGCTTGGGGGGGATTGAGACCGTGCATGGGATGGGGATTGTAGCGGGGCCGGGTGACGACCACAGCGGGCCGCCGGTGGGGTTGCTGAACGGCTTCGGCGAAGCGGGGCTGCGGCGTACAATCCGTCGATGGCCAAGCTCTACTTCTACTATTCGGCGATGAACGCCGGCAAGACCACCACCCTGCTGCAGAGCGCCCACAACTACCGCGAGCGCGGCATGCGGGTGGCGATCCTGACCCCGCGCCTGGACGATCGTGCCGGCGCCGGCGTGGTCGCCTCGCGGATCGGCCTGCGTGCGGACGGCATGGCCTTCGACCGCGATACCGACCTGCAGCGCTGGGTCGAGCAGGATCTGGCAGCCAACGGCCCGATGGGCTGCGTGCTGGTGGACGAGGCGCAGTTCCTGACCCGCGCCCAGGTCTGGCAGCTCAGCGAAGTGGTCGACCAGCTGCGCATTCCGGTGCTGTGCTACGGCCTGCGCACCGACTTCCGCGGCGAGCTGTTCGAAGGCAGCCAGTACCTGCTGGCCTGGGCCGACGAGATGCAGGAGATCAAGACCATCTGCCACAGCGGCAAGAAGGCGACGATGACGGTGCGTGTGGACGAGCATGGCCACGCGGTGCAGGACGGCCCGCAGGTGGAGATCGGCGGCAACGACCGCTACGTGTCGGTCAGTCGCGCCGAGTTCAAGAAGATCACCCGCGGCGAAGGGCGGATCGATCCGGCGCAGGCGCCGCTGCCGCTGTAGCAGGCGCGCCGGTGCGCCATGACCTCCAGCGGTTTACAAGCACGCGCTGTCGCGCCTAGGCTGCGGCTCCCCTGCTGCCGAACTGGACGTCCGACATGCGCTCTGCCCTCCTGCTGCTGCCGCTGCTGTTGCTGCCCCTGCTGGCCACCGCGGCCGAGCGCCCGTCAGGTGAAGACGATGCGGCGGTGATCGGCGCCGGTTTCATGGACAGCCACCCGGACATGATGTACCGGCAATGGGGCGTCAACGCGCTGCGTCGCAACGATGTCAACGGCGCGATGGACAACTTCCGGCTGGCCGCGCGGTATGCGGACAAGCCTGCCCAGGGCTACCTCGGCGAGATGTACTGGTACGGGGTAGAGCAGCCGCGCAATCCGGTCATGGCCTATGCCTGGATGGAGGTGGCGGCCGAACGTGGCTATCCGTTGTTCGTCGAGCTGCGCAACGAGTACTGGGCCACGCTGCCGCTGGAGCAGCATGATGCGGCGCGCGCGGGCAAGCGCGCTGCGCGCCGAGTATGGTGACGAAGTCGCGCGCCCACGCATGGCCGAAGTGCTCAGAAAGGGGCGCCGCGAGATGACCGGCAGCCGCGTCGGCTCGATGTCCAACAACGTCGACATCGTGTACATGGACGGCGGAATCTCCCGCACCATCAAGGCCGATCGCCTCTACGACCCGAAGTACTGGGACCCGAAGCAGTACGAACGCTGGCAGGACGAAACCTGGATGAAGATCCGCCGGGGCACGGTGGAAGTGGGTGTGCCGACCCAGTCGCACGCCACCGACAGCAAGCCTTGAAACAACGGTGCCGGCATGTAGCCGGCACCGGGCCGCATCCATTCAGTACAGCGTGCGCTCCGGCGCACCTGCCGGCGGCGGGGTGTACTGGTACAGCCAGGTCTCGGTGAGGGTCTTGCCGCCACTGCGCAGGAACAGGCGGATGTCGATCTGCTCGGTGCTGCCTTCCGGCGGCACCAGGTCGAACATCGCGCGGTAGCCGTTGATCTCGCGCAGCGGGCGCGCCGACACGATCTCGACCCGGCCGCGGCTGGCTTCCACCACGGCCTCGACCTCCCCCTTGTCGATCAGCCTGGCCAGTTCGCCGCCTTCGAAGTCCACCGCGAAGCGCCAGCTGAAATACTCGCGCTTCTTGCCGACCACGCCGCCCAGGCCGGTGCGGCTGGCCACGCAGTGCGCCAGCGGCGGCCGTGCCGGCGGTTCGGCACCCCAGTACAGGCGGTAGCCAACCAGCAGCTCCTGGCCCGGCTGCGGCTTTTCCTTCGGGTTCCAGAACGCCACGATGTTGTCGAAGGTCTCGTCCACGGTGGGAATCTCCACCAGCTGCACCGAGCCCTCGCCCCATTCGCCCTTCGGCTCCACCCACAGGCAGGGGCGCTTCTCGTAGAACACGCCGTCGTCCTGGTAGTGGTCGAAGTTGCGGTCGCGCTGCAGCAGGCCGAAACCACGCGGGTTGCGGTCGACGAACATGTTGAAGCGCAGGTTGCGCGGATTCAGCAGCGGTCGCCAGATCCATTCGCCGGCACCGGTCCACAGCGACAGGCCGTCGGTGTCGTGGATCTCCGGGCGCCAGTCCCATGCCATGCGGCGGTCGTTCTCGCCCACCTGGTACATGCTGGTGCACGGGGCGATGCCCAGCCGCTCGATCGCCTTGCGCGGGTACAGCGCGCTGTCGATGTCCATCAGCAGCACGTCGCCATTGGTGATCGCGAAGCGGTAGGCACCGGCCACGCTGGGCGAATCCAGCAGGCCGTAGACCACGATCGTCTCCGAATCGGCCGACGGCTGCTCCAGGTAGTAGGCGATGAAGTCCGGGAATTCCTCCGGCTTGCCCATGCCGGTGTCGATCGCCAGGCCGCGCGGACTGGCCGTACTGGCCTTCCTTGCCGACCGCGCGGAAGTAGCTGGCGCCGAGGAAGGCCGCGAAGTCGCGGTCGGTGTCCTTGCGGGTGTTCAGGCGGAAGCCGGCGAAGCCCAGATCGGCCGGCAGCTCGCCGTCCTTGATGCCGCTCTTGCCGTAGTTGAATGCCGCGCCGTCATAGGCCAGCTCCTGCGCCTTGCCGTCGACCACGTCGAACATGCGCACCGGCGAGTGGAAGTACAGGCCCAGGTGGAAGAACTTGGCCTGGAACTTGCCCGGCTGGTCAGCCCACAGCGCATGGTCCTGGCGGTAGCCGATCGACTGGTACTGGTCCCAGTCCAGGCCTTCCAGGCGGCCCGGCAGCACCCGCTTGTGGCTCTTGTAGGGTGCCTGTGCCAGCGCGCGCCTGGCCCTTCAGGGTGGCGAAGTCGAACGGCTGCGGCTGGCCGAGGCGGCGCAGGCCCATCTGGCCGCTCTTGCTGGCCGCGCACGCGGGCAGGGACGGCAGGCCGAATGCAGCCAGGGCGAGGGAGGCATTGCGGATGAAGTCGCGTCGTTGCATGCAGGCGCGTCAGGCACAGAGGGAAGGTCGGCCATCATAGGCAGACAAACGTTAACGGGCAGCGGAGACGTACCCTGCCCGTTCAGCTGCCGCTGGCCGCCCGGCTCAGCGCTGGCAGTGGCTGCACCAGACGCTGGCACGCTGGCCGATGGTGGCGTGCTTCAATGTGCGGCCACAGTTCGGGCAGGGCAGCCCGTCGCGGCCGTACACCAGCAGTTCCTGTTCGAAGTAGCCCGGTGCGCCGTCAGGGCTGATGAAATCGCGCAGCGTGGTGCCGCCACGGGTGATGGCGTAGCCGAGGATTTCCTTCACCGCGTCGGCCAGCCGCTGATAGCGCCCGCGCGAGATCTTGCCGGCCTCGCGCAGCGGGCTGATGCCGGCCTTGAACAGGCTCTCGGCGGCGTAGATGTTGCCCACGCCCACCACCACCGCCTGGTCCATCAGGAAGGTCTTCACCGGCGCGCTGCGGCCACGGCTGCGGGCGAACAGGTAGTCGCCGTCGAACGCGTCGTCCAGCGGCTCCGGGCCCAGCCCCTGCAGCAGCGGATGGACCTCACCGGCGGGCTGCCAGAGCAGGCTGCCGAAGCGGCGCGGGTCGTTGAAGCGCAGCAGGCGGCCGTTGTCCAGGCTGATGTCCACATGGTCATGGGCGCGCACCGGCGTATCACCGGGCAGCACGCGCAGGCTGCCGGACATGCCCAGGTGCAGCACCGCGCTGCCGATGGCGGTATCCAGCAGCAGGTACTTCGCGCGCCGACGGATCTCCTCGATGCGCTGCCCCGGCAGCAGCTCGGCCACTTCCGGCGGAATCGGCCAGCGCAGGTCGGCGCGGCGCAGGATCACGCCATGCACGCGGCGGCCCTGCAGGTGCGGCGCCAGGCCGCGGCGGGTGGTTTCGACTTCGGGCAGTTCAGGCATGAACCGATTCTACGCCCGCTCAGCGTGGCGGTGCCGCCAGTTCACGGGCATCCAGGACGCCATCACCGTTGGCATCCTGCTTGTGGAAACGCTGCACGATCACCTGCCGCTGCTGCTCGCGGCTGATCGCCCTGCCCTTGCCGCCGGGCAGCTCGTCTGCGCTCAGCACGCCATCGCCATTGCGGTCCATGCGGTCGAAGGCATACAGCATCCACTGCACGTATTCGGATTCACTCACCCGGCCGTCGCCATCGCTGTCCATCCGCTGCAGGTAGCTGGTGGTGTCGGTGACCTGGGCCAGCGCCGCGCCCGGCAGCAGCATCGTCAACGCAAGCCCATACCCAGCCCTCACGCGCCCACCAGGCTGTAGCCCTTCAACCGTGCGGCATAGGCCTGCAGCGCAGCGATCCCGCTTTCCTCGGCCTCACGGCACCACGCCTGCAACTGATGCAGGCGCTCGGCGGCATCGTGGCCGCGGGCCTCGAGCAGCGCCGCCAGCCGCGCGCGGTACTCGACCAGGGTGCGGATGCGCGGGCGCTGTGCCACCCATTCGCTGAGCTGGGCACGACTGTCCGGCTTCAGCCAGCGGCCATCGTTGACCAGGCCACGGCGCAGCCGGCGTGGCAGCAGGCGGCGCAGCTTGGCCCCGGCCTGCACAGCTTCCTCGCGCAGGGCCGGCATGAACACATTGCGCTGGTAATCGGTCATCGCCTGGAAGCGGTGCGACAGCAGCGCCTTCAGCGTTTCGGCGTCGGGCACGGCGATGTTCGGGCGCACGTCCATGGCCGGCGCCACCCGCAGCACCTTCGCCAGGCGCAGCGCCTGCAGCAGGCAGATCGCACTCCAGCCGATGTCGAATTCCCAGCGCCGCATCGCAAAGCGCGCCGAACTGGGGAAGGCATGATGGTTGTTGTGCAGCTCCTCGCCACCGATCCAGAACCCCCACGGCGTGAGATTGGTGGAGGTGTCGGCGGACTCGTAGTTGCGGTAGCCCCACCAGTGCCCCAGGCCATTGACCACGCCCGCGGCCCAGAACGGGATCCATGCCATCTGGATCGCCCACAGGGCCACGCCCGGCAGGCCAAACAACACGGTATTGATCGCGAACAGCAGCACCGGCCCCAACGTGGCATGCGGGGTATACAGGCGGCGCTCGATCGCATCATCCGGGGTGCCGCGCCCGTACTGCTCGATGTCCGCGCGCATGCCACGCGCTTCGCGGTACAGCTCCACGCCGTGCCAGAACACCTTGCCGATGCCACGGGTGACCGGGCTGTGCGGGTCGTCCTCGGTTTCCACCTTCGCATGGTGCTTGCGGTGGATGGCGACCCACTCGCGGGTGATCATCGAGGTGGTCAGCCACAGCCAGAAGCGGAACACATGGGCCAGCGCCGGGTGGAAATCGACCCCGCGATGGGCCTGGCTGCGGTGCAGGTACAGGGTCACCGAGAAGATGGTGATCTGGGTGAAGACCAGCAGCACCGCCAGCATGGCCCACCACCCCAGGCCGAGCACACCACCGGTCAACAGGGACATCAGGGCATCAGGCATGACTGCTCTCCGGGAGTGAAGGATACGTGCCACCTATCATGACGCCAAGCATAGAGAACCGAAGCAATTTCGACGCAATATCAAGCGAATTCATGCTAATTTCGAATCGTTCGGTGGTGAACGGGCAAGAATGCTCCAATCAGCATCCTTATTTTCCCTCATATCGCACCAGTAAGCACTGGGCTCCACTATTAATTAATAGCAAGAAGCACCTTCATGGTCGACGTATGCGAAGCCCTAGATCAGCTTACGAATGAGTGCCGTCAACATTTGGCAGATCTTCCACAATTGCAGTCCTGTCTGGCGGGACTGGAGCGTTCTATAGGCAGAATGGAAGATCGTGCATCGATACCTCGCTACACGATTAAGACAGTTCATGCGCAAACCTCGTTGCGAGCCATCGTAGAAGGCCTGACTACCGCATTTGAGGCTATCGCGGCGCGACGTTACTCGGCTGCTGAGGCACTTTGTCGCGTGGTCTTCGAGCAAACAGTGAACCTTATGTTCGTTCTCCACGACAATGATGCGTCACGCGCAAAGTCATTGCTCGCTTTCCATCTTGAGGATGCTCGTCGGAGAGCGACGCAATGGCATAGAGCGGCGGAACGTGCAAACAACTCATCTGCACAAAATGCGGCTCGAATGAAGCTTGAGCATATTGAACGCCTCAAAACAAGCGCTGAAACTCTCAGTTCGGCGAGTTTAAGGCCCTGGCCAAACGCGCGATCGCTTTTCATCACTCGGTTTGGAACTGCACTACTACGAACTTTTTGCATCAGCATCCGATTCAATCCATTCGCTTTCCGAAGACTTCTTCAGCGCTGTGATGATTGAGTGCGGACCAGACATACTTCGGAGGGAACGCAGGATCGCCAGCGACTTCGAGCGCGGATCATTCTCGATTTATCTGGGAGCACAGGGCCTACAGCTCTTTGCTAATGCGTTCCTCCATCTTTCATTTGAACTGAAAGACCCTGCATCCCAAGAACAAGCGCAAACGGCGTTGGAGATGGTGCAAGAGATAGTCAGCAAGCATGAATCGGATCATGCAGGTCATTGGAACCAGCTCCGCTCCCCTCCCGAAGACAGCTAGCAGAGCTTTGTATGCGAGATGGTGCGCGCGTTGGGCACCACGATCATGTAGAAAGTTGTGTAACTGCCGACCAAGTCTCGCCGACTCCTCATGAATGTCGTATCTATCCCCACTACCCCGGTGCCTTCGACAGCGTTGATCGAACTGGACCGCGCCACCGTGGTGCGCGGCCAGGTGAAGGTGCTGCACGCGCTCAGCCTGCGCATCGCGCAGGGCCAGCACACCGCCCTGCTCGGCCCCAACGGCTGCGGCAAGTCCACCTTCATCAAGCTGATCACCCGCGAGCTGTACCCGCTGGCGCAGGGCGACGGTACGGTGGCGGTGAAGGTGCTGGGCCAGAACCGCTGGCAGGTAGATCGGCTGCGCTCGCAGCTGGGCATCGTCACCGGCGACCTCAGCAGCAATCTGGCCGACATGCCGGGGCTGACCGTGGAACAGGCGGTGCTGTCCGGCTTCTTCGCCAGTTACGTGGTGCCGGCCTTCCGCGAAGTGACCGCCGACATGCGCGCGCGTCGGCGAGACGCTGGCAATGACCGGCGCGCTGTCGCTGCGTGAGCGTGCCTACGCCGAGCTGTCCGCCGGCGAGACCCGCCGCGTGCTGATCGCCCGCGCGCTGGTCAACCGGCCGCAGGCACTGCTGCTGGACGAACCCTCCACCGGCCTGGATCTGGTCGCCCGCGAACAACTGGTGGCGACCATGCGGGTACTGGCGCAGCAGGGCATCACCCTGGTGCTGGTGACCCATCACATCGAAGAGATCATTCCCGAGATCGAGCGGGTGGTGCTGCTGCGCGACGGCCGCGTACTGGCCGATGGCACCCGCGCCGAGCTGCTGCGCAACGAACCGCTGTCGGCGGTGTTCGGCGGCGCGATCAGGGTGGTCGAGCAGGAGGGCCGACTGGCCGCGTACGCGGGATAGACAGATGCATCGCTCTCCGTAACCGTCTGTAGAGTCGAGCCATGCTCGACTGCCGTTCGCCGCGAGCAGAAGCAGCCGAGCATGGCTCGGCTCTACAGAAGGCGGGGCAGCGGGCCGGATTCTCCGGCCCGCCACCGCTTTGCTCAGAACCGCAACGCCAGTGCGCGCGACTCGATCGGTGCCATCCGGCTCTGGTCCTGCAGCTGCAGGTCGCGCAGCTCGTACGGTGCGCCGAAGCCGGCCGGCAATGCGGCCTGGTCGAACGGCAGCACCAGCTGGCCTGCGCCCGGGCCATCGAACCACGCGGCCGCATGTGCCTGTGCGACCGGCTTCAACCGGCCATCGCGGGCCGTGGCGTACAGCGTGCCCCGCGCCTCATAGCGGCCGGCGGCGGCCACCTGCAGCGGCAGCGCCACCTGCCGACTGGCCGGGTCCGGCGCGGCCTGTCCACTGAAGCGGGCAGTCGGCCGTGCCACCGCAAAGGCGACCTTGCCATCGCGCAGCACACCGTCGGCCTGGGCGAACACCTGCAATTCCCACAGCCCCTGCACGGTTCCGACATCGGCCGGGATCCTTACCTGCGCGCGCAGCGCACCATCGGTGGTGCGCAGCAACCGCTGCGGCCAGCTGCGGCCATCCGGTGCGACCAGCAGGGCTTCACCGCCCAGCCCACCACGACGCGATGCCAGCTGCGCGGTGGTGGTGCCGTCTTCCAGCAGGCGTGCCTGCAGCTGCACGTTGCCGCCGGCCAGCACCTGCGCCTGGTTGGCCTGCACTTCCAGCCGCAGCGGGCTGTTCGGCTCCAGCACCTGCACCACGTAGCGGCCTTGGGCCTGCGCGCTCTGCAGCGTGTACGCACCGACCGCACTGGTCGCGCCGGTACGCAGCATGCTGCTGCCATCGCTCACCGGCATGCCGGCATCCTGCAGCGCGCGCATCGACACTGCGCGCCACGCTGCTGCGGCCGGCCGGGTCGCGCACCTGCAAAGTGTTGGCCGGCAGCGCGCGGGCACCTGCGGCCGGGCTCAGCTGGATCACCGCATCCGGCGCCGTCAGTGGCAGGTCCAGGCCGCGTTGCAGCTGCGTGCCATCAACCTGCTGCCAGTAGCTGCGGCTGACCGAGGCATACGGCGTGGCCGCCTGCAGCGGTTGTGCGGGGTCCAGCGCCCAGGCAAAGGCCAGTGGCGCGTGTTCGCTCTCATCGGCGGGAAGCGGCGCGGCTACCAGGGCGGCAGGCACCTGATCGCCCGCACGGGCGGCCTGCAGCGGCTGCGCGGCCTGCGCTGCGGAAAGGGACAGCACTGCCAGGGTGGCGCCCGCCAGCAGGGTGGATTGAATCGTCATGGTCGTCTCCCTCACTGGGTCAGGTCGTTGCGCAGCAGGGTGCCGAGGCCGAAGCACTCGCGGCGGCTCTGGTTGTGGCTGAGTGGTTCTGCACCCTGGGTACGCGCCTTGTCGGTGAACCAGGTGGTGCCGGCGGCCTTCTGGCTGCTGCACTCCAGGAAGCCATCGGAGCAGGACGACAGCCAGTTCTGGGTGAACTCCAGGCCGACGTTGGCGGCATAGCCACCGCAGTAGCTGTTGCTGTCCCACACCGCCGACTCCACGTCGCTGCCGACCACCGCGCGGAACGGTTTGGGCAGCGCCGGGCGGCCAGCGGTGCCGTAGAGGTTCTGCGCGTTGTAGGTGGCCATGCTCGCCACCTGCTGCTGGCGCACGGCGTCGTTCTTGTAGCCCAGCAGCCAGCCCAGCGAGGTTTCAAAGGTGTTGCCGTTGAGCACCGCATCGGCCAACGGCGTGCCGGCCGAAGACGGCGCCAGCGCGTTGACCTTGCGCACTGTGCGGATGATCTTCGGATAGCGGCTGTCATAGGTCGGGTTGGACAGGATCCAGCGCATCACGTTGCCGCCGTTGGAGTGGGTGATCACCACCAGCTGGGTGATGCCGCGGCTGTCGATGAAGCTGGTCAGCTGGTTGGCCAGGCAGCCGGCCGCTTCCGGCTTCCACATGTACTGGGTGAAGTCACAGTTGATGACGACGTAGTTGCTGCTGTTGGGCAGGCCCTGGCGCACGGTATCGATGATCGCCGGCTGCCAGTAGTCCTGGGTGGCGTTGGTCTGTGCGCCGGTGCCATGCACGAAGGCCACGCCGACCACGTCGGCCGCCTGAGCCGGCGCGGCTGCCAGCCCGAGGAGCAGGGCCAGGACGGTACTTCCTGTTGCGGTGCTGCGCATCGCTTCTCTCCCTCTGTCAACGGATCCCCCCGACCCGGCTGGAACTGGACGGCCCCTGGTGCTTGCCGTTGTGCCGATGCTCGCGGCGCGGCCGCGTGAAAGTCCGTGCGCTGCGCCCGGATTCAGGAGACTGACGTCACTCGATGACGCTTTTCATATCGCCGGGATGACCATGCCGGGTCTGGCCGTATGACCGATGGCCACTGCGGTGTCGTATACGGGCTGCGATCATGGCGCGATGTTTTTCCTCCGGAGCCTGTCCATGTCGCTGATTTCCCACCCTGCCCGCCCGCTGCTCGGCCTTGCCGTCATCGCGGCCCTGGCCGGTTGTGCCGCCACCGCCGCCAAGCCGACCGCCGTCGAAGCCAACATCACCACCAAGGCGGTGGGCTATCTGGACAAGAGCGCGGTACCGGCCAGCCTCGACCTGGTGCCAGCACCGCCGGTGGCCGGTTCGGCCGCCCTCGCCCTCGACGAACAGGTCAGCCGTGAAGCCCGCGCGCTGCGTGGCAGCCCGCGCTTCGCCCAGGCCGGTGTCGATGCGGAACTCGGCTTCCCCGAAGGCGCCAACCACTTCTCCTGCGCCGCCGACATCGACGTCGATGCGGTGAAGACCCCGGCGCTGTACCGCCTGCTGGAGCGCAGCCGGATCGACGCCAGCGCCGCCACCAAGGCCGCCAAGAACCACTACCAGCGCCCGCGCCCGTTCATGGTCAATGGTGAACCGACCTGCTCGCCGAAGGACGAAGAAGGCCTGCGCAAGAACGGCTCGTACCCGTCCGGCCACACCTCGATCGGCTGGGCCTGGGCCCTGATCCTGTCGGAGATCGCACCGGATCGCGCCGATGCGATCCAGGCGCGCGGCCGCAACTACGGCGAGAGCCGCCTGGTGTGCAACGTGCACTGGCAGAGCGACATCCTGGAGGGCCGCTTCATGGGCGCCGCCGCCGTGGCCCGCCTGCACGACAACGCCGCGTTCAACAAGGACCTGCTGGCCGCACGCAAGGAGATCGCTGCCGCGCGCAAGGCCGGCCTGCACTCCAGCCGCGACTGCGCGGCCGAGGAAGCGGTGCTGAAGGTGCGCCCGCAGAGCGCGCTGTAAGCGCCTGGCGGTTCAATTGTTGCCGGCCAGCGACCGGCACTACCGATGGGTGTAAAGCAGAAGGGCCGGCATTGCGCCGGCCCTTCTTCATTGCATCTACGCGGTCACCGCATCAGAACTTCGCGGTGAACTCCACGCCCCAGGTACGCGGCTCGTTGAGGAAGCCGGTCAGGTTGTTGAAGTCGATCGCGCCGACCACGCGGGTCTGGTTGGTCAGGTTGCGGCCGAACACGGCCACGTCGTACTGGCCGTAATCCCAGTTGTAGCCCAGGCGCAGGCCGCCTTCCAGCGAACTACGGCCGCGGAATTCCGGCGACTCGTAGATGAAGAAGTTCACCGCGCTGCGGTAGGCCCAGTCGGTGTAGGCATACAGCTCGCTGCCATCGCTGAGCGGGAAACCGACACGCAGGGTCGCGTTGTGGATCCACTTCGGCGCCTGCGGCAGCGGGTTGCCGTTCACCAGCGCATAGGTGCCACCGTTGATGACGGTGGTCGGGTCGTTGATGGTGCAGCCACCGCCGCAGATCGCTACCGCCAGATCCTTGTCCTTGATCTCGGTGTCGTTGTAGCTGCTGCCGAAGGTCAGCAGCACGTTGTCAGCCAGATAGGCTTCCAGGTCCAGCTCCACGCCCTGGCCGATGGTCTTGTCGGCGTTGAGCAGGGTGGCGGTGTTGTTGGTGCCGCCCACCGCGATCAACTGCTGGCCGTCAACGTTGTAGCGGAACACGCTCAGGCCCAGGCGCGCGGCGCTCGAACAGGTCGGCCTTGATGCCGGCTTCGTACGAGATCACCTTCTCCGAATCGGCCTGCGACAGGCCCGGCGCGAAGGCCAGGCGGCCCTGGATCGACGGCGCACGGAAGCCCTTGGCCACGCGGGCGTAGGCATTCACGTTGTCGGTCAGCTTGTACACGCCGCTGACATCCCAGCTGACGTCGTTGACGTCGGTGTTGGCCAGGTACGGGCCACTGACCGGGGTGCCGAACGGAAGGACGGCCTGCAGCACGCTGGCGTTGAAGTCCTTCTTGTCCTGGGTGTAGCGCACGCCGGCGCGCAGCTTGAAGCGGTCGGTGACATCGAAGTCACCCGAGGCGAACACCGCCCAGGCCTTGTTGCGCTGGTTCTGCACCACATGGCCGGTCTGCGGGTTGCCCGGCTTCAACGAGTTGTAGTTGAAGTTGTTGATGGTCACGTCTTCGTCGAAATAGAAGACGCCGGCCTGCCAGTCGAAGCGGCCCCATTCGTTGGATTCGACGCGGAACTCCTGCGTCCACTGGCGATGGTGCGGCAGGCCGTCGGCCGACTCCGACGAGAACGGGATGAAGCCCGGCCCATAGTTGCCAGCGCCCAGCGATGCGTCGCCGTAGCCACCGTCGATGTCACCACGATTGAGCGATTCGGCGGTTTCATAACCGGTGATCGAGTGCAGGGTCACCGAACCGAGGTTCCACTGCAGGCGCGCTGCCGCCCCAGGTTTCCAGGTCGGAGAAGTTGACGCCATCGTTGGCCACCTTGTCGCGATCGAAGTTCTCGACCAGGCCGTTGCCACCCTTCTGGATGATGTTGGCACGGAACAGGCGGGCGGTGCCGTTGAGCTTGCGCTTGTGCAGGTTGAACAGCGCTTCGAAGTCGTCGCCTTCGTACAGGAACTGCACGCGGCCGGCGGCTTCGTCATAACCTTCGAAACCGCTGTTGGGCGCACCGGCGCGGGTGTTGTCGACCCAGTCGTCGCGGCGCTGGTAGATGGCCGAGACGCGTGCCGACCAGCGGTCGGTCAGCGGGCCGCCATAGGCGCCCTGCACGTTCCAGCTGTTGTAGCTGCCATAGCCCACGCGCACGTAGCCGTCGGCATCCTGCGACGGGCGCGCCGAATCGAACTTGACCACGCCGGCCGGGGTGTTGCGGCCGAACAGCGTGCCCTGCGGGCCACGCAGCACTTCCACATTGGCCAGGTCGAACAGCGGGAAGCCCTTCAGCAGCGGGCTTTCCTGCACCACGTCGTCGTACACCAGCGACACCGGCTGCGACGCATTGAGGTCGAAGTCGGTGTTGCCCAGGCCACGGATGTAGAAGCGCGGGAAGGCACGGCCGTAGGACGACTCGATGTTGAGGCTGGGCACGCGCGCGGCCAGGAAGCGGATGTCATCGCCCGCCGAACCCAGCACATCGAGCTTCTCGCCCTGGATCGCGCTGATCGCGACCGGCACGTCCTTGGCGTTCTCGACGCGGCGCTGCGCGGTCACCTGCAGGGCATCAAGGGCAACCGGATCCTTGGCAGCGGGAGTTTCCTGGGCGGCTGCTACCAGCGGCAACAGGGCGGAAAGAGCGGCAACGAGGGGGCGCGCGACCGGAAGGCGGCCACGGGAAGTGCGGGTCGGAGACATGGCGGTAGGCTGTGTTTGGAGGGGTGGTAAAACGGCGCTACCAGATAATTGTTGCAATACAGCACCTGCCCCGCAAATGCCTGCCGTTCATGGCCGCGTCGCTCCGGCCCCCGCGCCCTCGCTAGACTCGGGGTTTTCCAGCCCTGCAGAGCCGCCGCGATGACCCAGTGGTACTTCCATGCCTCCGCCCAGGCCGAGCGTATCGGCCCGCTTGATGACGAGGCCGCGCGCCGTTATGCGCAGGCCAACCCGCGCGCCCTGGCCTGGTGCCAGGGCATGAGCGGGTGGACCTCGATTGCCGAGGTGCCCGAACTGCAGTCCGCGGCCCCGGGCATGCCGAACACCCCGCCGCCGGTCCCCGCCGCGGCCAGCGGCCGCGCCGACGACATCGAGTTCCGCATCGTCGGCCATGAAATGCAGTTCGTGGAGATCGAGCTCGACCCCGGCGAGAGCGCCATTGCCGAGGCCGGCGCATTGATGTTCAAGGATGCCACCGTGCAGATGGACACGGTGTTCGGCGCCGCCAACGGCGACCAGGGCGGCGGCTTCATGGGCAAGGTGATGGCCGCCGGCAAGCGCGTGCTGACCGGCGAGAGCCTGTTCGCCACCGTCTACACCCAGAGCGGCCACGGCAAGGGCAAGGTCGCCTTCGCCGCGCCCTACCCCGGCACCGTGCTGGCAATGAAGCTGGACCAGCATGGCGGCCGCCTGATCTGCCAGAAGGACAGCTTCCTGGCCGGCGCGCGCGGCGTGCAGATCGGCGTGCAGTTCCAGCGCAAGATCATGACCGGCCTGTTCGGCGGCGAAGGTTTCATCATGCAGAAGCTGGAAGGCGACGGCTGGGTGTTCATCCATGCCGGCGGTTGCGTGGTGGAGCGCGAGCTGGCCGCGGGCGAGCGGCTGGATGTGGATACCGGCTGCGTGGTGGCCTACCACCCGACCGTAGACATGGACGTGCGCCGGGTGGCCGGCATCAAGAGCATGCTGTTCGGCGGCGAAGGCGTGTTCCTGGCCACGCTGACCGGTCCGGGCAAGGTCTGGCTGCAGTCGCTGCCGTTCTCGCGTCTGGCCGGCCGCATGTGGATGGCCGCGCCGCAGGGCGGTGGCCAGAACCGCGGCGAAGGCTCGGTGCTGGGCGGCCTGGGCCGGATGCTGGACGGCGACAACCGGTTCTGACCGCCCCCGGTCGTGCCGGCCGCTGGCCGGCAGCCTCATGGACCTTGGCGAGCGTCCCGGTAGTGCCGGCCGCTGGCCGGCAGCCTCATGAACCGTTGCCAGGTTCCCAATGATTGCCGGCCAGCGGCCGGCACTACCTTTATGAATGGGCGATGTTTCCTACCCTGCCCGCCCCGCCACGGCTTCGGTATGCTGGCGCCCTTTCCTGAATCCGGCGCCGCGAGCGCACTGCCGATGAGCCTGTTCCGCCCCCGCATGCTGCTGTCCGTCGCCCTGATCGGCCTGCTGGCCGGCTGCGGTGGCGACCCGGTCCGCCCCGCACCGCCGCCGGCGCCGACCGTGGTGCCGCAGGCCAAGCCGGTGAAGATCGGCATCGCCCTCGGTGGCGGCGCAGCCAAGGGCTTCGCGCACATCGGCGTGATCAAGATGCTGGAGGCCAACGGCTTCGAACCGGCCGTGGTGTCCGGCACCAGCGCCGGCAGCGTGGTCGGTGCGCTGTATGCCAGCGGCATGGACGCGTTCCAGATGCAGAGCAAGGCGGTCGCGCTGGACGAAGCCAGCATCCGCGACGTGCGCCTGTTCTCCGGCGGCCTGGTGCAGGGCCAGAAGCTGCAGGACTACGTCAACGAGCAGGTTGCCAACCGTCCTGCCGAGCGCCTGAAGAAGCCGTTCGCCGCCGTCGCCACCCAGCTGGAGACCGGCGAGCGTGCGATCTTCGTGCGCGGCAACGTCGGCCAGGCGGTGCGCGCGTCGAGCAGCATCCCCGGCGTGTTCGAACCGGTGAAGATCGGCGGTCGCAACTACATCGATGGCGGCGTGGTCAGCCCGGTGCCGGTGGATGCCGCGCGCCAGCTCGGCGCCGACTTCGTGATCGCCGTGGACATCTCCAGCAAGGCCAGCGGCAAGGCGCCGACCGACATGCTGGGCATCGTCAACCAGTCCATCTCGATCATGGGCCAGCGCCTGGGCGAGCAGGAACTGGCGCGCCGACATCGTCATCCGCCCGAAGGTGCTGGACATCGGCGCCGCCGACTTCAGCCAGCGTGGCACCGCGATCCTGGAAGGCGAGAAGGCCGCGATGGCGGCGATGCCGCAGATCCGCGCCAAGATCCAGCAGCTGCAGCGCGCACGTGCCGCGGCGGCCGCACCGGCACCGGTGGCCGCGCCGAAGTGCGAGGAAGCCTCGCGCCTGGGCAAGCTGATGGGCCGCAAGGACAAGTGCTGATCTGAGCCGGCGTGTCGCTGCCAGACAGCGACGCGCGTTCTAGCGTGCGGGCCGGTAACCGCTGGCCTGCTGCCGCTCGCGCCTGCGCATCTGGCGGGCCTGCTCCTGCAGCGCCGCCGTGTGTTGCAGCTGTTCCATGCCATCGGCCGGCACATGCAGCTGGCGTCGCGCACGGGTGAGTGCCAGATAGACCGCGCGCACCGGGTTGTGCCAGATGCGCCCGCCCTGCCCCGCACTGAAGCAACCAGGCGACAGCGAGACCACGTCGAACTGCAGGTTCTTCGCGTGTTCGGCCAGGCACAGCGCCACCCGCCCTTCAGCGGGCGTGTCCTGGTCATCAAGCGCCAGCAGCAGTGACTGCACCCGATCGGCAGACGCAAACAGTTCGACCAGCGCGCCCTGCCCTTCGTCGGCCTGCGTGGCCAGGAAGCGCTCCCATTCCTGGTCCGATGCACTATCGCGGCGCCGGCGCCACGCATCCAGCGGCCGCTGCAGCACGCTGCGCAGCGCGCGCAGCGATGCCGGATGCAGGTAGGGCCGCAGCCCGAGTGCGTGCAGCTGTGCCGCGTCCAGGGCCAGATCGGCGACGCTGCCATGGATGCGCAGGCCCTCGCTCGGCACCTGCGCCCAGTCGCGGTAATGCAGCACACCGGTGGCGCGGTCGGTGGCACCGACGAACGGCCCACTGTCCTGGTCCAGTCCATCCAGTGCCAGGGTCTGGTTGACCAGGCCCTCGACCTGGTTGCCCTGGCGCACCGACTGGTGCATTTCCAGCACCTTCGACGCGGCCCAGCGCGGCACCGTACCGGTCAGGCACTGGTGCGGGTCACCCAGGCTGACCACTCCAGGCGCATGGCCGGCCAGCAACTGCTTCCACGACGGGCTCAGGTCATGCGCCTCGTCCACCAGCAGCATGCCCATGTCCTGCGGCGGGGTGACGCCGCGCAGCGCCAGCCACTTGCCGATGTGCGCCGGGCTGAGGCTCAGCAGCGTGCCCCGCTGCAGCTCGGCGTCGAACATGCAGCGCCAGACGTGCTCGGCGGCCGCCATGTACGGCGACACATCGAGCATCGCAGCGGGCACCGAACGGTCGAAATGCTGGAAGGCCATGCGCGGCGCGGACGAGGCGCACCAACGGTTGATGGCCTCGAACGCGGTCAGCAGCACCTGCTCCGGGCTGCGCCCACCGATGCCCTGCAGGCCGATGCGGCCGGCAATCTCGCGCGGCGTACGGGTGCTGCGCCGGTAGCTGGCAACGAAGCCACCGGTCTGGCCGCTGCGCGCGGCGTGCTGGGCCACGCGGTTGGCGAACTCGATCTGGGTCAGCAGGCGCACCGCAGTGCTGGTCGGCACGCGGGCGCGGAAGGCTTCCACCTGCCCACGCGAGGGCGCCACGTAGGTGTAGCGGCCCGGCCGCGCCTCCATCAGCGCCAGCACCAGGTGGCCCTTGCCGGTGCCGGCATAGCCATCGAGGTCGATCAGCTCATCGGGGTTGGCGGCGATGGCGCGCAGCACGCGGGCCTGCTCGGAGGTGTACAGGCCATGGTGTTCGACCGACCGTGCATCCTCGGCGACAACCTCATCCTGCGTGGCCTCGTCATCGTCACTGGAAAAGGTGGCGGGAAAGCGGATCTCATGTTCGACCAGGGTTTCCTGACAGGCCTGCTGCAGGGCCAGACCCGGGTACTCCCGTGGCGACTGCGCGATGACGTCCTGCAGGATCTCCGCCGGTGCCAGCAGCACGCCGTGGCCGGCCAATGCGGTCAGCCAGGCATCCAGTTCCGGTTGGCCACCGCCACCGGGCCCGGCCAGCTGTGCAGCCGCGCCTTCGTTGCCGGCAAACAACGCGCAGGCATCATGCAGCAGGCGCTCGATCTCGGCCGCCGGATGCAGGCGCGTCCGGCACAGCTGCGCGGCCATCAGGCCGGCCTGCTCCACTGCGGTCTGCGGTGGTGTGCCATGGGCAACGTAGCGCGCCAGCGACTTGCGCTGCAGCGGCAGGAACGTGGTGGTGGGCAGCGGGTGCTGGAGTTCGGACATGCGTGGAACCGGAAAGGAACGCTGCGACGCGCGCAGGGCGGAGATGCTCGGCTACCCGCCCGGCGCCGTCAAATCGCGGCGGCGCGTTTATTCCAGCTGCGAAAGCGGCAATGCCTGGAAGCCCTTCACCGTGCGCAGCACGAAGCTGGAATTGGCATCGGCCACGCCGCCGGCATTGAGCAGCCGGTCCAGCAGGAAGTGCGAGAAGTGCTCCAGGTCGCGCACGTAGACGTGCAGCAGGTAGTCCATGTCGCCGGTCAGTGCATGGCAGGCCACCACTTCATCCCAGCCCTGCACGCTGTCCACGAAGTGGCCGATGGCGGCCTGGTCGTGCTTTTCCAGCTGCACGCGCACGAAGGCCTGCAGGCCCAGCCGCAGCTGCCGTGGCTCCAGCCGCGCACCATAGCCGACGATCACGCCCTCGCTTTCCAACCGCTGCAGGCGACGCAGGCAGGCCGAGGGCGAGAGGTTCACCCGCGTCGCCAGCTCGGCGTTGGTGGCGCGCCCATCCCGCTGGATTTCAGCCAGCAGACGTATATCCGTGCGATCGAACTGGACTTCTCCGGCCATTGTTGCCCCGCAACATGGTGAGTACGCAAGGATATTGCGCCAACAAGGCCAATCGGCGCAACTTTTGCAACCCTGTTGCGCGCGCCCTGCCCTAGCATCGTGGGTATCCCGTCAAGGAGTGCCCCATGGACCTCGCCCAGCCCCGCCGCGTCGAACACCAGCAGACCGACAAGGGCTACGTGCCGGTGTATACCACCGCGCTCGTCGAGCAGCCGTGGGACACCTACAGCGCCGACGACCACGCCACCTGGAGCACGCTGTACCAGCGCCAGCGCGAACTGCTGGTCGGCCGCGCCTGCCAGGAATTCCTGGATGCACAGGACGAGATGGGCATGAACGCACACATGATTCCGCGCTTCGACCAGCTCAACGAAGTACTGGGCGCGGCCACCGGCTGGACCCTGGTGGGCGTGGAAGGCCTGCTGCCGGAACTGGATTTCTTTGACCACCTGGCAAACCGTCGTTTCCCGGTGACCTGGTGGATCCGTCGCCCGGACCAGATCGATTACATCGCCGAACCGGACCTGTTCCACGATCTGTTCGGCCATGTGCCGCTGCTGATGAACCCGGTGTTCGCCGACTACATGGAGGCGTACGGCCGTGGCGGCGTCAAAGCCCACGCGATCGGCCCGGATGCACTGCAGAACCTGACCCGCCTGTACTGGTACACGGTGGAGTTCGGCCTGATCGATACGCCCGACGGCCTGCGCATCTACGGCGCCGGCATCGTGTCGTCGAAAGGCGAATCGCTGTACTCGCTGGAGTCGGCCGCGCCCAACCGCATCGGTTTCGACCTGCAGCGGATCATGCGCACGAAGTACCGCATCGACACCTTCCAGAAGACCTACTTCGTCATCGACAGCTTCGAACAGCTGATGCAGGCGACCTCGCCGGACTTCACCCCGATCTACGCGGCGCTGTCTGATCAGGCGCATCTGCCGGCGGGCGATGTGCAGCGCGATGACCGCGTGTT
This sequence comes from Stenotrophomonas sp. 93052_Sma, assembly GCF_056481145.1. Taxonomy (NCBI): domain Bacteria; kingdom Pseudomonadati; phylum Pseudomonadota; class Gammaproteobacteria; order Lysobacterales; family Lysobacteraceae; genus Stenotrophomonas; species Stenotrophomonas sp. 93052_Sma. Next base: position 31,397 of record NZ_CM151134.1, on the reverse strand, counting down.
CCAGAAGGGCACCGGCGAAGGCTGGGCCGACGGCGGCGACGTGTAGGCGAACGGCACACACCGCTTCGTACTGAAAACGGCGCACCTGGATGCGCCGTTTTCGTTGCTGCCTGCCTGCACCGTCACGGCAGTGCAGGCGAGGGCAGGGCGATCAGGCGTCCACGGCCCGGCAGGAACCGCGCACCATCAGCTGCGGGTGCACGCTGGTTGCGGTCGGCGCATCCGGCACGTCGGCCTGCACCAGCATCGCCGCCGCCATGCGCCCGATGTCGGACACATGGCGGCGCACCGAGGTCAGCGGCGGCCACAGCCGCGACGCCAGTGGGCTGTCGTCGTAGCTGACGATCGACAACTGCTGCGGCACCGCGATGCCCGCACGCAACGCCACCTGATACACGCCGGCAGCCATTTCGTCGTTGCCGGCAAAGATCGCACTGGGCCGTTGTCCGCCCATCAGCAGCCGTTCGGCGGCATGCACGCCCGACTCGAACGTATCGCCCGCTTCCAGCACGCGTTCACCCGGCAGGGTCAGGCCCACCTGCGCCAGCCGGTCGAGGAAGCCATGGGTGCGCTCGCGTGCGGTACGGCGGTCACCCGGACCGGCAATCACCGCGATATCGCGGTGGCCGAGCGAGAGCAGGTAGCCCGCTGCCGCGGCTGCACCGTCGCGATCATGGGTGACCACGGCCTGTGCCTCGTCATCCGACACATGCGCGTTGATGCGGACGTAGCGGCATTCAATGCCGTCGAGCATCTCCGTCAACGCAGCTGACTCGGAGGCACGCGGGCCCAGGATCACGCCATGCAGCTTCTGCTGCTGCACGAAGCGCCGCACGCCGTACGCACAGTCCGGAGCCAGGCTGTCGCAGGGATGCACGACCAGTTCATAGCCGGTGCCGCGCAGCGCTTCCAGCGCGCCGTGCTGCAGGTCGACGATGCATTGGGCGCCCGGGTCGTCATACACCAGGCCGATCAGGAAGGAGCGGCGGAACGCGAGGCCCCGCGCCAGGGGGTCGGGCACGTAACCGACCTCGCGCATCAACGCCTCGACCTTGTCGCGGGTGTCTTTGCGCACCAGCGGCGAGTTGTTGATGATTCTTGAAACCGTTTTCTTGGAAACTCCCGACAGTCGTGCGATGTCGTTGATCGTGGCAGCCTTGCCCTTCGATGCCGGCAACGCGGCATCGCTAATAATTCGCACTGACATGTATAGAACCAGGTAAGTCGGAGAATTCTAGCCTTGCGCCCGTGGGGCGCGAAGTTGCGGAATGTCGCAGCGAAGATGGATTGCGTCGTGTTCGACCGCTTCTGCTGCGCGAGGTTCCATTGTGATCGCTCTACTTGATGTCCATCTGAACCGTTCTTCCGCGCGTGTTCACCTTGAATGCGGGCGCGACGCGCGCGAACGCCAACATTCCCTTAACCACGCTCCGCTACAGTCGGGGCATGGACCTGCAGACTTCTCCGTTTCCGGTGTTCCGTGGCCGCGACAGGTTGATCGCTGCGGTCGACGCAGCGATGACCTCCGGTGATGCCGAGCGCATCACCGCCGACCTGCAGCTGGCGCTGCAGGAAGCCATCGCGGACAGCCGCATCGAATTGCCCGAGTGCGTACACCGTCCGGTCAGTGATCATTACGCGCGACGCCCGCTGTACCACAGCCGCGAACACGGCTACAGCGTGATTGCCATGAGCTGGGGCCCAGGGCAGGGCACGCCGCTGCACGACCACGATGCCATGTGGTGTGTGGAGGGAGTGTGGTCAGGCGAGCTGGAGATCACCCGCTATGAACTGCTGGAGCGCAACGGTGAGCGCTGCCGCTTCCGCCGCCACGCCGTGCTACGCGGGGGCTGCGGCAGTGCCGGCAGCCTGATTCCGCCGCACGAGTACCACACCCTGCGCAACGCCAGCAACGAAGCGCTGGCGATCTCGGTTCACGTGTACGAGGCGCAGATGGAGCGCTCTGCGGTGTTCGATCCGCTCGGTGGTGACTGGTACCAACGCCGCATCCAGGCATTGCAGGCCGACCCGGCCTGAGCCGGGGGCAGGGCGGGGCATCACCAGCACCGTCGTGAGCCACGTGGCATCATGCGCCGCTGCGCTGCCGGACCCGGCGGCGATCCGCGATGCCCGGTCGGGCAAGGAGCAAGACGATGTCCAGCGCTGATCCGCGCCTGCGCGCGCTGTTGAAGCTGGCACCGGTGATTCCGGTGTACACCCCCGAAGATGTGAATGAAGCGGTCGAAGTGGCCCAGGCGCTGTTCCGCGGCGGCCTGCCGGTGATCGAAGTGACGCTGCGCACGCCGCAGGCGCTGGATGCGATCAAGGCGATGGTCGAGGCCGTGCCCGATGCCGTGATCGGCGCCGGCACGGTACTCAATGCCGCGCAGATGCAGGCAGCGAAGCAGGCCGGTGCGCGTTTCGCCGTATCCCCGGGTGCGACACCGGCGCTGTATGCCGCCGCACGCGATGCCGACCTGCCGTACCTGCCCGGTGCCGCCACTGCCTCCGACCTGATCCTGGGCCTGGAGCACGGCCACGACACCTTCAAGTTCTTCCCGGCGGTGCAGGCCGGTGGCGCTGCGCTGCTGGCGGCCTGGCACGGCCCGTTCGCCGATATGCGCTTCTGCCCGACCGGCGGCATCAGCGCGCAGACTGCGCCGCAGTTCCTGCACCTGCCCAACGTGCTGTGCGTGGGCGGCTCGTGGCTGACCACCCCGGCGCTGCTGCAGACCCGCGACTGGGATGCGATCGAGCGCCTGGCCCGCGAGGCCTCGGTGCTGGCCAGCTGAACCTGCTGCACGAATTGTCAGAGGTTTGATCGTGATCAAAGCGCCGGCCTCGTGCCGGCGTCATTCTGTGGGCAAGCGCACTACGGAGATCCGAACATGAATTCGACCATGAAGGCCGCTGTCGTGCGTGAGTTCGGCAAGCCACTGGTGATCGAGGAAGTCTCGGTACCGCGCCCGGGGGCGGGCGAGGTGCTGGTCAAGATCGAGGCCTGTGGCGTCTGCCACACCGACCTGCACGCCGCCGAGGGCGACTGGCCGGTGAAACCGAACCCGCCGTTCATCCCCGGCCACGAGGGCGTGGGGCACGTCGTGGCCGTGGGAGGCGGGGTAGGGCACGTCAAGGAAGGCGACAGGGTCGGCATCCCCTGGTTGTACTCGGCCTGTGGCCATTGCGAACACTGCCTGGGTGGCTGGGAAACGCTGTGCGAGACACAGCGCAACACCGGTTACTCGGTCAACGGCGGCTTCGCCGAGTACGCACTGGCCGATGCCAACTATGTCGGCCTGCTTCCGAAGGAAATAGGCTTCGTCGAGATCGCGCCGGTGCTGTGCGCCGGTGTGACCGTCTACAAGGGCCTGAAGGTGACCGACACCAAGCCCGGGGACTGGGTCGCCATCTCCGGCATCGGCGGTCTGGGCCACATGGCGGTGCAGTACGCCCGCGCGATGGGCCTGAACGTGGCTGCGGTGGATGTGGACGACAACAAGCTGGCATTGGCCCGGCAGCTCGGCGCGCAGATCACCGTCAACGCGCGCACCACCGACCCCGCCGCCTTCCTGAAGAAGGAAATCGGCGGCGCGCACGGCGCCCTGGTCACCGCGGTTTCGCCGAAGGCCTTCGAGCAGGCGCTGGGCATGGTCCGCCGTGGCGGCACGGTCTCGCTCAACGGCCTGCCGCCGGGCAACTTCCCGCTGGACATCTTCGGCATGGTGCTCAACGGCATCACCGTGCGCGGCTCGATCGTCGGCACCCGGCTGGACCTGCAGGAGTCGCTGCAGTTCGCCGCCGAAGGCAAGGTCGCGGCCACGGTCAGCACCGACCGCCTGGAAAACATCAACGACGTGTTCGCGCGCATGCATGCGGGCACGATCGAAGGCCGCGTGGTGCTCGACTTCGCCGCCTGACCGCCTGTGCATGGCCGCCGTCGCTCCGTCCCCCTCTCCCACGGACGCGGCGGCCATGCCTATCCCCCGGTGGTGCCGGCCGTTGGCCAGCAAACCCCAGTCGGTTCGGTAGTGCCGGCCGCTGGCCGGCAACCCGGGCACTCTGTGGCAGCCGTACAATGCGCGCATGCCCGACCTGCTCAAGACCCTGTTCCTGTCCCTCGTCGCCCTGATCGGCGGCGTGCTGTCGCTTGCGCTGGTCAGCAGCGTCGCCAGCTGGCTGCCCCCGCTGGTGGGCATGTCGCCGGACAACAACAGCGTGCAACTGGGGTGGGATCTGGCCTTCAGCGTGCTGGGCGGCATCGCCGGCATTTCCTTCGCCACCTACTACGCGCCGTGCTGGCCGCGTTCGCATGGTTTTTCGATCTGGTCGTTGATCGCGCTCGGCTGCGCCTACGCAATGTGGACCGCAGGCGCGGATTTCCCGCTCTGGTTCGTCATTTCGCTGCTGGCATCGCTGCCGTTGCAGCTGCTGGCCGGCTGGTGGTTCGGCCGCCGCGCGTCGCGCGATCCGCGCTGAGCGCATCCAGGTAGTGCCGGCCGCTGGCCGGCAACCTCGCCCATGCTACAGGTGCCGGCCAGCGGCCGGCACTACCGCTTCAGCGACGGCAGCGTCTGCTTCAATCGCGCGATGCCCTGCCATGGGTCACCCTTCAGCCGCTTCGCGCGCCAGCGCCTTGGCCATCGGAAACGCGTCGGCCGCGCTCACCCGCGCCAGTTCTTCCCAGCGCAGCGGCACCGCCACGCCGCCAGAATCGCGTGCACGCAGCGACCACGAGCACACGCTGGTGGCGCCTCGGGTGTTGCGCAGCCAGTCGATGAAGATGACGCCATTGCGCTTGGCCTTGCTCATCGTCGCCACGTAGCGGTCCGGCGCCTGCTCCGCCATCGCCTGTGCGAACGCCTCGCAGAATGCCTTGGCTTCGTCCCAGCCAGCCTTGGGCTGCAGTGGTACCACCACGTGCACCCCCTTGCCGCCAGACAGGCGTACGAAGCTCTCCAGACCCACCTGCTGCAGGCGGTCACGCACGTCGCGCGCACCGGCTTTCACCTGTACCCAGCTGACGCCGTCACCAGGGTCGAGATCGAACACCAGTCGGTCCGGATGCTCCGGGTCAGCCACGGTCGCACCCCACGGATGCAGCTCCAGGGTGTTCATCTGCACCAGCTGCAACAGGCCACGTGCATCGTCGATATAGACATAGTCCTCGCGGCCGCTCTTCTGCTGGAGGGGCACCGCATGTACCGCATCGCCCAGGCCGGGGCCATGATGCTTCTGGAAGAAGCAGGCCTTGCCGACGCCATCCGGACAGCGCAGCAATGACAGCGGACGTCCGGCGATTTCGGGCAGGATCCAGCGCGCCATGCGCTGGTAGTAGTCGGCCACGTCGCCCTTGCTCAGTTTCTGCTTTGGAAACACCACCCGCTCAGGATGGGTGATCTGGACCTCACCTCCGGCTTCGGCATCTGCGGTGCTCATTCCCAGGTCCTCCTTCTGCTTGTCGCTGCGCAACCGCTTGAAACTGGCCTGGCGCAGCAGGCGTTCCTTGCCCCAGCCACGGAACGCCACCTCCGCCACCGTCACCGGTTTCACCCAGCGTACGCTGGCGGCGCGGAACGGCACATGCGCCGGCAGCTGCAGCACCGGCGTCTTCACTGCCAAAGGCTGCAGTGCCTTGAGCAGCGCGCAGGCGCTCGTCGTCGAAGCCGGTGCCCACGCGGCCCACATAGCGCAGCCCGGCCTTGTCCGGCGTGGCCAGAAGCAGCGAGCCGAATCCCACCCGGGAACCCTTGGGTGCCGTATAGCCGACGATCACGAACTCGTCGGTGTCTTCGTGCTTCACCTTCACCCAGCTGCGCGCGGGTATTCACGTACGGGGCATCCACCTGCTTGCTGACGATGCCTTCGAATCCGGCCTTGCCACTGGCATCGAACACCTGCGGGCCATGGTCGATCACGTGCTCGCTGAAGGCCAGGGTGCCAGGCGCCGGCCCAATGAGCTCTTTCAGGAGTGCTTTGCGCTCCAGCAACGGCGCACGACTGATATCCGCTCCAGCCACGCCCGGAAGATCGAACACGATGTAGCGCAGCGGTTGCTTCGAGCTGCCGTCGATCACCCGCTGCAACGCTGCGAAGTCACTGCGTCCTTCCTTGTCCAGCACCACCAGTTCGCCGTCCAGGCGTGCATCGCGCACCGGCAGCGCCTGCACGGCCTGCACCACTTCGGGAAAATCATCGGTCCAATCCAGACCATTGCGGGAGCGCAGCTTGACCTCGCCATTGTGCAGATCCGCCAGCAGGCGATAGCCGTCCCACTTGATCTCATGCAGCCAGCCCTCGCCGTCGGGGGCACTGTCGCGATGATCGGTCAACTGCGGTTTGAACCCAAGGGGATAGGGCGTATCACGTGCGCCGTGCAGTTGCAGCGCGCGTGCATGCCAACGCGCATCGGCCTTGCGCGTGGTCGTGCGTGCGACGGGTGCAGCACGCGCCGCCTTCGCTGTGGAACGCTTCTTCGCCGCAGATGCTCGTTTCGGCGTGGGTGCCGTCAGCAGGTCATCCGCCTCCGCGTCGCGCGCTTCGCCGTCGTCGCGCTTGATCAGCAGCCACTGCACCTGACGCCCTTTCATTGCCGTACGCACCAGCTTCCAGCCACCGGCCAGGCGTTGCCCGTGCAGCACGAAGTCGATCTTTCCAGCCGCCAGCGCCTGCAGTGGATCGCCTTCACAGGCCCAGGTGCCGTGATCGAAGACATCCACGTGGCCAGCGCCATAGTGGCCTTCAGGAATGTCTCCTTCGAAACCGGCGTAGGACAACGGGTGATCTTCCACCTCCACGGCCAGCCGCTTCTCACCGACGCGCAGCGAAGGCCCCTTGGGCACGGCCCAGCTCTTCAGTACGCCGTCCATTTCCAGGCGGAAGTCATAGTGACGCGAGCTTGCGTGATGCAGCTGGATGACGAAGGTCGGCCGCCGCTTCGGATTCCCGCGTGCGGGCGTGTCGTCAGGCTCCGGCGTCTGCCCGGCGCCACCACCCAGTCTGCGCTTGCGCCGGTACTGGTGCAGCGACATGGTTCAACCTGCCTTGCGCCGCGTGGTCTTCTTTACGGCCTTTTTGGCGGCCTTCTTCGCAGCCTTCTTCGCCGGTGCCTTGCGCATTGCCGTCTTCTTCGCCGGCGTGCGCTTGTTGGCGTCCAGGCTCTTCTGAAGCAACGCCATGAAATCCACCACATTGGTGGTGGCATCTTCACGCGGTGCGGGCTCGTCTTCCACCCGGGTAGTGCCGCCCTTGGATTTGATGCGCTTGTTCAATACCAGCTGCAGACGCTCGCGGAACTCATCGTGATAATCCGAAGGATCCCAGTCACCGGCCATTGATTCGATCAGCTGTTCGGCCATCGCCGTTTCCTTGCTGGTGATGCGATAGTCGGACAGTTTTCCGGTGGGCAGCTTGTAGTCCTCGGGATCCACCAGCTCCTGCGGATAGCGCAGGATCATCAACACCAGCGCGTCCTCATGCGGCATCACCGCGCACAGGTATTCGCGCGTGCGCACCACCACCCGCGCGATGCCCACCTTGCCGGTACTGCGCAGCGTTTCGCGCAACAGCACATAGCCCTTTTCGGCCTTCTTGCCGGGCACCAGCAGATACGGTTTCTCGTAGTAGCGTGGGTCGATCTGCGCCGCATCCACGAACGATTCCACCTCCACCGCTTCGTGGCTTTCCGGCGCCGCCGAACGGATATCACCTTCCTCCAGCACGACATAACTGCCCTTGTCGTACTCATAGGCTTTGACGATGTCCTTCCAAGGCACTTCCTCACCGGTGTCGGCGTTGACCCGTTCGAAACGGATCGGCTTGCGATCGCGGGAGTCGAGCATGCGGAACTGCAGATCGACCTTGCGTTCGCCGGACATCAGTGACACCGGCACGTTGAGCAGGCCAAACGACAACGTGCCGGTCCAGATCGGGCGGGCCATGGGCGCACCTTTGGCGGGGCAGGGTGCCCAGCGTGGGCCGGAGGGCGTAAACCGGCCGTGTCCGTGCCGTGCACGTGGGTTCTACGGAAAGCGGTAGTGCCGGCCGCTGGCCGGCTGAGGCTCGCGGCCTGAAGTTTCCTGGGGTTGCCGGCCAGCGGCCGGCACTACTGCAGCAACGGCTTCACCGCCGCCGCCGGAATATGGTCCAGTGCGCGCCAGGCGTCCTCCACCACCGGCCTCGCCTGCGACCAGCTCAACCGCGACTGCCCGCGCATCTGCTCCCAGTGCTCGGCCAGTTCCTCGCAGGTATCGGCGGCATCACCGCGTGGCCAGTCAGCGGCATGGGTTGTCAGCGCGAAGGCATACACCGGGCACAGATCGCGCCAGTTACGGTGGCTCTGGCCACGGCGCTCTTCGTAATCGCTCAGCATGTACTGCAGGTAGTCCTGCGCCACCGCCTGCGGATCCTCGTGGCGACGCGATCGGCGCTGCGCGGTGCGCTGGCCGAGCGGATCAAGCAGGGCGTTGAACACGGACGGTGCGGGTCGTTCAAGACGGGGCATGGCCGGCTCCTGCAGCGGGGGCGGGTGGGCAGGAATACGCGCGGTCCCGTTACCGGGGGGTGAGCGAGATGTTCATGACGCCAGGTTCGCGGCGGCTTTACCTTGCGAGCGGTGTAGTGGGAGCCCCCGAGTGCAGGTACCAGACCATGAGCCGAGAGACCTCACGAGACCCGCTGCGCGAAAACCACCCGCCCATTCCCGGCGAGCAGCGCGGTAAGCGCGCTGCCGACAATGCCGACTACCGCGGCACCGGTGCACCGTTCTTCGATGCCGAGCATGCCGGAGAGCATCTGCCGGTGAAGCACGAGTCTGAACAGGCCGCGCTGGACCGCAAGGACGGCGGCGACCGCCATCGTGGCGGCCAGGAAAGCCCGCTCAAGCGGCGTGAGCGCAAGCAGCGCGCCAGCGACAACCAGGATGAGGCGCTGGAGGAGACCTTCCCGGCCAGCGACCCGACCTCGCCGTTCGTGCCGGCCAAGGCCCCCGACTGACGGTAGCGCCGGCCGCTGGCAGGCAACCTCCTGACGTCCTGCACCGCGCGATGCCGGCCAGGGCCCCCGACTGACCGGTAGTGCCGGCCGCTGGCCGGCAACCTCCTGACGTCCTGCACAGCGCGATTCTGGCCAGGGCCCCCCGACTGACCAGTAGTGCCGGCCGCTGGCCGGCAACCTCCTGACGTCCTGCACGGCGCGATGCCGGCCAGCGGCCGGCACTACCCCTTCAACGCCACGACCATTGCAGGCCGATGTTGGCCCGCCGTCCCGGTCCCGGCTCGTAGAAGCGGCCATTGCCATCGTTGACGATCACCGAGCCGATGTAGGCCTGGTCCAGCACATTCTCCAGCCGGGCGAAGGCGCGCAGCTCGCCACCCGGCAGCGTCCAGCGACGGCCGGCTTCCAGATGCAGCAGGGCAAAGCCGGGCGCACGCTCGGTGGCCACGTCGTTGACCAAGGTATCGCTGCTGGCGGAGGCCTCCAGCGCCCACTGCCAGTCGGCGGGGGTCCACTGCAGCCTGGCGAAGGCCTGCTGGCGCGGCACACCGGGCAGGCGGCTGCCCGCGGCGACCACGCTGTTCGAGGTCAGGTACGGCGAGCGCACCTGCGCCTGCAGCCATGTCCATGCCAGCTGCAGTTCCAGCTGCTCGGCCAGCGGCTGTCGGTACTGCAGTTCCACACCCTGGCGGCGAGTGCGGCCGATGTTGCGATAGGTGCTGCGCCCACCAGAGTTGCTCGCAACTGCCTGCTCATCGTCGGTATCTGCGCGGAACAGGCTGATATCAAGCTGGGTTCCGTCCTGTGCGTGCCACTTGCTGCCTATCTCCAGATTGCGGCTGCGCGCGGCCGCCAGATCCAGTGCCAATCCCGCCTGGCCGTCGGCGCGATAACCCAGCTCATTGAAGGTAGGCGTCTCAAAGCCCCGGCCCACGGCGGCGTGCAGCCGCCACTGCGGGCTGGCCTCGAAGCTGACACCTGCCACCGGCGTGGTTGCCTGATAGCGACGGTGGCCGCTGTCGTCCGGATTGCGCCCGGTGATGTAGCGGTCATTCGATTCGAATCGCACGGCGCTGTGGCGCAGCCCGGCCAGCAACGACCAGCGCGGGCTCCACTGCCACCAGGCCTGGGCGAACTGGTCCACGTTCTGCACGACGTCGATCTGGTCACGACGCAGCCGCCCACGCACGCCCAGGGTGCTGCCGATGAAGTTCTCGTAGCCGGTGCGGTGCTGGCGCTGGCGGTCCGCACTGAGCCCGGCCACCAGGTCCAACGGTCGGCCGGCGAGGTCGCCATGCCAGCCCCAGCGCGTCCAGTCCGCCGTAGCCCGCGTCCAGATCGATCACGCCGCCCGCATGCAACGGGTTGGCCTGTGCGGTCGGCGGAATCGGCAGGTATTGGGTGACCTCACGCTGCCCGGCATAGCCCATCAGCTGCCAGCGCTGGGTGTCGGTTTCCCGGGTCCAACGCAACCCAGCCTGCTGCTGGCGCACCGATTTGCGGGTGTTGTACTGGTGAGCCACTGCCGTGGCCTGGCGCGGATCGGCCGCCACCTGGGAACGGCTCAGGCCCAGCGGATCCTGCGCATCGGGGGCATCGAGCGCGTTGAGCAGCAGCTCGAGCCGTCCACCGCCCAGATCACCACCAATACGTGCGTTGAGCGATTCACGGCCGGCGCGGCTATGGTCCCGCCAGCCATCGGTGCGGAAGTGATAGGCGGCGATGTTGTAGTCCAGCGCTTGGCCGGCACCCTTCAGCTGCGCGCCGACACTGAGCGTGCTGTCGGCGCCGGCGTTCACGCGCAGCCGCCACGGGTCGCCGGCCTGGCCCTGCGCGCTCCAGACCTGCAGCACGCCGCCGGAGGAATTGCCGTACAGCGCCGAGAACGGCCCGCGCAGCACCTCGATGCGTTCGGCGCCCAACAAGCTGGCGTGCGACAGCTGGCCCTGGCCATCGGGCATGGTCGCCGGCACCCCGTCGATCAACACCCGCACCCCGCGCACCCCAAAGGTCGAGCGCGCCGAAGCCACGGATCGACAGCTGCGTGTCCTGGGCGAAGTTCTGCCGGTCGCGCGCCAGCAGTCCCGGCACCCCGGCCAGTGCCTCGGACAACTGCACGCTGTTGCCGGCCCGGCCGGCGTCGATCCAGACCGTGTCCTGGCTGGCCGGCAACGCGAACGGGTCGATGCCCGGCACCCGCGCCGCCTGCACCTGCACGGCAGGCAGGGCGGTGGGCGCAGGCTCGGCCATGGCCGCCAGTGGCGACAGCAGCAGGGCGGACAACGGCAGGCAGTGGCGTCGTGCGGCGGGATTCATGATTCAGGTTGATGGATCGGGCGGCAACGCACGCCATGGTACGGGGCCGCGGATGACGATGGCGGCGGCCAGCCCCTGCAGGCTTTGTTACGATGGGCTGTTTCCGGCTGAAAAGCCGCAGACCGTGTAGCGCACTTCCTCCCCCTTTCCGTCTACCGAACGAGTACCGCCGTGTCCTTCTTTGCAAACGTGGAACTGGTCCCAGGCGACCCGATCCTGGGCCTGACCGAGGCGTACAACGCCGACAGCCGCCCGACCAAGGTCAACCTGGGTGTGGGCATCTACTACGACGAGAGCGGCCGCATTCCGCTGCTGCGCGCCGTCAAGCAGATCGAGCAGCAGCTCGCCGCTGAAGCCAAACCGCGCGGCTACCTGCCGATCGATGGCCTGCCGGCGTATACGCAGGCCACGCGCGAGCTGGTGTTCGGCAAGGACTCGCCGCTGCTGGCCGCCGACCGCGTCACCACCGCACAGACCGTCGGTGGCAGCGGTGCGCTGCGTGTCGGCGCCGATGTGCTGAAGAAGCTGCTGCCGCACGCCACCGTTGCGCTGAGCAACCCGAGCTGGGAAAACCACCGCGCCGTGTTCAGCGCGGCCGGTTTCGACGTGGTGGATTACACCTACTTCGACCCGACCACCCACGGCGTCAACTTCGACGGCCTGCTGGCCGACCTGGGCAAGCTGGAAGCCGGCACCGTGGTGCTGCTGCATGCCTGCTGCCACAACCCCACCGGCGCTGACCTCACGGTCACCCAGTGGAAGCAGGTCGCGCAGCTGCTGAAGGAGAAGCAGCTGTTCCCCTTCATCGACATGGCCTACCAGGGATTCGACAAGGGCATCGAGCAGGACGGCGCCGCCGTGCGCATCATCGCCGAAGCCGGCATCGACAGCTTCATCGTCGCCAATTCGTACTCCAAGTCGTTCTCGCTGTACGGCGAGCGCGTGGGTGCGCTGTCGATGGTGGCGCCGACCGCCGCTGACGCCAAGGCCGTGCAGTCGCAGGTCAAGCGCGTGATCCGCACCATCTACTCCAGCCCGTCCACCCACGGTGCCGCGCTGGTGGCCGGCGTGCTGACCAACCCGGAACTGCGCGCGATGTGGGAGCAGGAGCTGACCGAGATGCGCGAGCGCATCCACGCCCTGCGCCAGGGCCTGGTGGAGAAGCTGGCCGCTGCCGGTGCCCCGCAGTTCGGCTTCATCAACGAACAGGCCGGCATGTTCTCCTACTCCGGCCTGAGCCGCGAGCAGGTCGAGCGTCTGCGCGACGAGTTCGGCATCTACGCCGTCGGCACCGGCCGCATCTGCGTGGCCGCGCTGAACCAGAACAACCTGGAATACGTCGCCAAGGCCGTGGCCACCGTTGCCAAGGGCTGAAACAGCGCTCCAGTGGCTTGAAGACAAAGGCGCCGAAAGGCGCCTTTGTTTTTGCTCTTGCTCTTGCCATCCCACCGCGCTCGCGGCGAACCCTGAAGCGCGCGGCGAGGGGGAGGCGATGCAGGACCGTTGGCGCCATGGATGGCGCCATCGAGCTTACATGGACGTACTTGCAGCGTGTCCTGCATCGCCTCCCCCTCCCGTGAGCCTCGACAAAAGGAAGGCGCCACGAGCGCAACGCATCTGGAAACGATTACGCCTTCCCGCGCTCACGCACGGCCCCGCCATACGGGCGACAATAGGCGTTTTCCCGCTGCCGAGACCTGCCCGACCATGTCCCGTACTTCGTTGACCCGCTTCCTGATCCAGGAACAGCACGCCGGCCGCATCAATGCCGACCTGCGCCAGCTGATCGCGGTCGTCGCCCGCGCCTGCACCAGCATCTCCATCGCCGTCAGCAAGGGCGCCCTCGGTGGCGTGCTCGGCGACGCCGGTACCGGCAACGTGCAGGGGGAAGCGCAGAAGAAGCTGGATGTGATCAGCAACGAGATCCTGCTCGAAGCCAACGCCTGGGGCGGCCACCTCGCCGCCTGCGCCTCGGAGGAAATGGACCACAGCCAGCCGGTGCCGGATATCTATCCGCGCGGCGATTTCCTGCTGCTGTTCGATCCCCTCGATGGCAGCTCCAACATCGACGTCAACGTCTCCGTTGGCACCATCTTCTCGGTGCTGCGCTGCCCGACCAACGTCGAACTGCCGGGCGATGACGCCTTCCTGCAGCCGGGCAGCAAGCAGATTGCCGCCGGCTACTGCATCTACGGGCCCAGCACCCAGCTGGTGCTGACCGTCGGCCACGGTACCCATGCCTTCACCCTGGACCGCGAGAAGGGCGAGTTCGTGCTGACCACCGAGAACATGCAGATTCCGGCGGCCACCCAGGAATTCGCCATCAACATGTCCAACCAGCGTCACTGGGAAGCGCCGATGCAGGCCTATGTCGGTGATCTGCTGGCGGGCAAGGAAGGCGCGCGGCAAGAACTTCAACATGCGATGGATCGCCAGCATGGTCGCCGACGTGCATCGCATCCTGACCCGCGGCGGCATCTTCATCTACCCGTGGGACAAGAAGGATCCGTCCAAGGCCGGCAAGCTGCGCCTGATGTACGAAGCCAACCCGATGGGCCTGCTGGTCGAACAGGCCGGTGGCGCTGCCTGGACCGGCCGCGAGCGCATCCTCGACATCCAGCCCGACCAGCTGCACCAGCGCGTGCCGGTGTTCCTGGGTTCGCGCGAGGAAGTGGCTGAAGCCGTGCGCTACCACCACGCGCACGACGACGCGCAGGGCTGACGGCCTATCGCCTGACAGCGGTCATGGCAGTTCGATGACATGACCGTGGGGTGACACCGAGGGCGGCAAACGGCACCATCAAGCCGTTGCCGCCTAAGGAATGCACGCATGCACGAGCAGGGCCCGGTCGATTTCATCGAAGTCATCCACAATGCCGTCCCCAGCGAGGTCTGCGCGGCCATCGTTGAGCGCCTGCGCGCTACGCGTGGCCTGCAGCCCGGTGCGGTGGGCAGTGGCGTGTTCCCGGAACTCAAGCACAGCAAGGATCTGCGCATCAGTGGCCTGGACGGCTGGCAGGATGTCGATCAGCAGCTGCAGATCGCGGTATTCAATGGCCTGCTGACTTATCTACGCCGTTATCCACAGGCGTTGATCGCGCCGCTGATGTTGCAGATCCAGGACAGCAACGGCCAACCGCGACGCCTGTCTGCCGAGGACTTCCCCGACATGCCGCAGCAGCAGCTGGCCGATCTGGCCCGCACCTGCCTGCGCCCGGGCGCGATCAACCTGCAGTGGTATGCGGCAGGCGAGGGCGGCTACCCGTACTGGCACTGCGAGTTGTACCCGAAGGATGCGCAGGCCGAGACCCTGCACCGGCATGTGCTGTGGACGCTGTACCTCAACGACGACTTCGAAGAGGGCGAAACCGAGTTCCTGTTCCAGGGGCGGAAGATCGCGCCGCGCACCGGCAGCCTGTTGATTGCGCCGACGGCGTTCACCCACACCCATCGTGGCAATCGGCCGCAGGGTGGGGACAAGTTCATCGCGACCAGCTGGATCCTGTTCCAGAGTGCGCAGAAGTTGTTTGGGGGGTAGAGTCGAGCTTGCTCGACTGCCTTTACGTCTCCAGTCGAGCAAGCTCGACTCTACTCAGAACAACGAACCCTGTGGCGAATCCTTCTTCGGCGGCAGCGGCTTCTGGAACCGGCTGCAATCCAGCTTCGGCCAATGGCTGTTCTGCGCATTGAAGCCGAGACGCTTTCGCGCCAGCTTGAAGCGGTTGTTCAACAGGTCGGCATACACGCCCTGGCCACGCATGCGGGTGCCGAACTGGCTGTCGTAATCCTTGCCGCCGCGCAGCTGCTGGATGGTGCTCATCACGTGCGCGGCGCGATCGGGATGATGGGTGTCCAACCAATCGCGGAACAGCGGGGCCACTTCCAGCGGCAAGCGCAGCAGCACGTAGCCTGCGGTGCTGGCGCCAGCATCGTGCGCGGCCTCCAGCACGGCTTCCAGTTCGCTGTCGTTGATCCACGGGATCACCGGCGCCACCATTACACCCACCGGAATGCTGGCGTCATGCAGGCGCTTCATCGCACGCAGCCGTGCATGCGGCGCCGACGCGCGTGGCTCCAGCTTTGCGGAGAGATGCGGGTCCAGCGAGGTCACCGAGAAATGCACGCTGACCAGGTTCTCCGCCGCCAGCGGTGCGAGCAGATCGATGTCACGTTCGACCAGTGCGTTCTTGGTGATCAGCGAGAACGGATGCTTGGTTTCCAGCATCACTCCGATCAGCTGGCGGGTGAGCTTGAACTTGCGTTCGATCGGCTGGTACGCATCGGTGTTGATGCCCAGCGCGATCGGTTGCGGAACGTAGCCCGGCTTCGACAACTCCTTGCGCAGCAGCTGCGGCGCATTGGTCTTGGCGAACAGCTTGGTCTCGAAGTCCAGGCCTGGCGACAGGTTCAGATAGGCATGCGAGGGGCGCGCGAAGCAGTACGAGCAGCCGTGCTCGCAACCGCGATAGGGATTCACGGATTGACTGAAGCCGACGTCCGGCGAGTTGTTGCGGGTGATGATGCTGCGCGCGGTTTCGGCGCGCACTTCGGTGCGCAGGCGAGGGGCGAGGAACTCTTCGCTCTCGTCGACCGCCCAGCCGTCGTCCACCGCCTCGCTGACGGTGCTTTCAAAGCGCCCGGCAAGGTGGGACGTGGAACCTCGGCCCTTGATCGCAATACCCATTGCGGCAGGGTACGCCGAGGCTGTCTCAATGGATGCGACGGCCGCCTGAAGGGTTCAGCGCCACCCATAGAGTCGAGCCCTGCTCGACTCCTACCCAGGGTGGCCCAAGACCGATGTCGAGCATGGCTCGACGCTACAGGGAGAGGGTCAGAGCAGCGCCAGGTACCCGCGCACCGTGGCGTCCAGCCCGTCGTACAGCGCCTCACCGATCAGCGCGTGGCCGATCGACACCTCCAGCACGTCCGGCACGTTGGCCAGGAAATCGCGCAGGTTGTCCTGCGACAGATCGTGGCCGGCGTTCACGCCCAGGCCAACGGCCTGCGCACGGCGTGCGGCAGTGGCGAACAGCGCCAGCATCGCGTCGGCATCACCAGCTGCATGCGCTTCGGCATAGGGGCCGGTATACAGCTCGATGCGATCGGCGCCGACTTCGGCCGCCTGCTCCAGCAGTGGGTTGCCCGCGTCGACAAACAGGCTGACCCGGCAACCCATCGCTTTCAGTTCGGCAATCAACGGGCGCAACCGCTCGGCATCGCGCTCGAAGTCGAAACCGTGGTCGGACGTGATCTGCCCATCGCCATCCGGCACCAGGGTGGCCTGCGCCGGACGGGTCTGTTCGCACAGCGGCAGCAGCCCCGGGTAACCCTCGCGCGGCGGCGCAAACGGGTTGCCTTCGATGTTGAATTCGACGCCACGCGCGGGTCAGCGTGGACAGGGCCAGCACGTCCTCGGCGGTGATATGGCGGCGGTCCGGTCGCGGATGCACGGTGATGCCATGCGCGCCGGCATCCAGGCAGGCCTGGGCGGCGCGTACCACGTCCGGTTCGGCACCGCCGCGCGAATTGCGCAGGACGGCGATCTTGTTGACGTTGACGCTGAGCTGGGTCATGGAACGAAACTACTTGGAAAGAGGGGATGGATCGTGATCGTTGGAGTCGTCACCCCGGCGGGCCTGGGCCTGTTCACGCAAGCGGCGCAGTTCTTCGGCATCGACCAGTGTGGACGGATCGCGCTGTGGATCACCGAAACGGGCCACATAGCGGCCGCGTACCCAGGCCAGCAGGAAGGCGAGGGCGGCCAGCAGGCACAGGGTCATCAGCCCGGGGCTGGGGGTCTTCAGCGCGAAGGCGAAACAGCCCAGCGCCAGCAGCAGGTACAACCAGTACATAGTCGGGCTCCCCGGATGATCGGCGCAGTGTAGCGCTGCGTCAGAGCAGCGGCGAGGCCAGCCGGGCGAAGGCCTCGGGCAGGCGGTGCAGCCACAGCGAACGACCGGCCTGGTCGTGCACCCGCGCGGAACGGTCGAATTCGCCTTGCAGCAGTTCGGCCAGCGCAGCCACCCGGTCACGGTCGCTGATCATCATCGACAGCTCGAAGTTCAGCCGGAAGCTGCGGTGATCGAAGTTGGCACTGCCGACGATGCAGACGTCGTCATCGGCGATGAAGGCCTTGGTATGCAGCATGCGTGGGCCGTACTCGTAGATCTTCACCCCGGCATGCAGCAGCTCGTCGAAGTAGGAGCGGGCGGCCTGGGTGACGAACCAGGAATCGCTCATCTTCGGCACAAGCAGGCGCACGTCCAGCCCGCCCAGCGCGGCCGAGGTCAGGGCCATCCGTGCCGCTTCGCCGGGCACGAAGTAGGGCGTGACCAGCCACACGCGCTCGTGTGCTTCCTGGATGGCTGCCACGTGCAGGCGGTGGATGGTTTCCCAGCCCGAGTCCGGGCCGGAGACCAGCACCTGGGCGTTGATCGCACCATCGCCGCGCAGCGGCATGTCGGCTGGCCACAGACGCGCGATGTCCATGCGCGAGGGATCCTGTCCACTGGCGTAGAGCCAGTCCTCGGCGAACACCAGCTGCAGGCTGCGCACGACGTGGCCGCGGATGCGCATGTGCAGGTCGCGGTAGGCATCCGCCCTGCGGCTTTCATCCTCGTCGTCGGTGATGTTGATGCCACCGGTGAAGGCGAGGCGGCCATCGATGATCACCAGCTTGCGATGCGTGCGCAGGTTCAACCACGGGCGCTTGAACGGCTTCAGCAGCTGCCGTGGGTGGAACCAGATCGCTTCGCCACCGGCGTCGAGCAGCGGCTGCAGGAAGCGCCGGGGCAGGGCCGACGAACCCACCGCGTCGAGCAGCAGGCGCACCTGCACGCCGGCCCGCGCACGTTCCACCAACGCGTCGCGCAGGGCGGTGCCGGCGTGGTCCGGGTTGAAGATGTAGTACTCCAGGTGGACGTGATCGCGGCTCTGCGCGATGGCGTCCAGCAGGGCCGCGTAGGTTGCCGCGCCGTCTACCAGCCAGGTGACTTCGGTGGCGCTGCTCGGCGCCAGTCCTGTCGTGGCCTGGGCGATCTTGGCCAGTTCGGTGCAGTCGGCATCGGGCGGACAGACATCGCTGTAGTGCTCCATACCCGAACGCGCGGCCACGGCGCAGGCGCTGCCGCTTCACCTTCTGCGGGCCCAGCAGGTAGTAGATGAACAGGCCCAGATAGGGCAGCAGCGCCAGTGACAGGATCCAGCTCAGCGTGGCCACTGGCTCGCGCTTCTGCAGCATGATCCAGCCCGCCAGCGCGAACAGGTACAGCAGATAGGCGACCGCCAGGATCGTGCCAAGGTGGGCGATGCCGTCGAGCCAATGGCGCAGGGAGTCGAAGAGGGCGAGCATCCGCCGATCATAGCGGGCACGTGCTCCCTGATGGGGTCAGATCCCTTTCCTGCGGGAAAGGGATCTGACCCCGACGGGCCCCGCAGGCACAAAAAAAGACGCCCCTGTTTCCAGGGGCGTCTGCAGTCGCGTCATGACTGTTGTGTTGCGGTGTAGCGTTTACTGCTGCACAAAACCGATCTTCTTCATCTGAGCATTCTTCGCGGCGGCCAGAACCTTGGCCATCACGTCGTACTCGGAATCCGGGCTGGCGTCGATGCGCAGTTCCGGCTGGTTGGTCGGGTCACGCTGGACCTCCTGCTCCATCCGCTGCTGCAGCTCGCTCGTATTGATCGGGCTGTTGTTCCACGAGACCTGGTTGCTGGCGTCGATCTTGAGTTCGATCGGCGGCGGCGGTTCGACCAGCTGCGGCGGTGGGTTGAGCACGCGCTGCGGCAGGTCCACGGCGATCGGGTACGTCATGATCGGCGCGGTCACGATGAAGATGATCAGCAGAACCAGCATCACGTCCACGAGGGGCGTGACGTTGATGTCTGCCATGGGGCCCTTGCCACCACCACTACTGAATGCCATGGCTTATTGCCCCTTTTCTTTGGTCGCGACGAAGCCGACGTCCAGCATGCCCTGCTCCTGCGCGACCTTGGTCAGGTCGTTGATGACGCGCATCTTGGTGGTGCGGTCACCACGCAGGTTCA
Source organism: Stenotrophomonas sp. 93052_Sma (assembly GCF_056481145.1). Taxonomy (NCBI): domain Bacteria; kingdom Pseudomonadati; phylum Pseudomonadota; class Gammaproteobacteria; order Lysobacterales; family Lysobacteraceae; genus Stenotrophomonas; species Stenotrophomonas sp. 93052_Sma. The sequence goes on along the minus strand of NZ_CM151134.1, from coordinate 12,044 downwards.
GCGGCGGCTGCGGGGTCTGCTGGGCGGCGGTCGCCAAGCGCGACTCGAGAGTCTGCTTGTTGATTTCTTCGTCGTTCCAGTAGATCGAGCCGTCTTCCTTGACTGCCAGGGTGATCGGTCCGGAACGCTTTTCAGCATCTTCCGGCTTCTGGATCAGGTTGGCTTCCGGCAGATCCACCTTGACCTTGTGGGACATCAGGGGCGCCGTGATGATGAAGATGATCAGCAGCACCAGCATCACGTCCACGAGGGGCGTAACGTTGATGTCGGCCATGGGGCCGCCGCTGTTACCACTACTGAAAGCCATAACGGGCTCCGTCTAGATCTTGGTGACTACTTACGTTCGTCGCTGGGTGACGCGCGCCGCAATTAGCGGACGCGCGAGCCGGTGGCGAAGAAGTCGTGCAGGTCGTGCGCGAAGGTATCGAACTTGCTGATGGTCGCGCTGTTGATCTTGCTGAAGAAGTTGAAGGCGAACACGGCCGGGATCGCGACGAACAGACCGATCGCGGTCATGATCAGCGCTTCACCCACCGGGCCGGCAACGGCGTCGATCGAAGCGGAGCCGGTGGCACCGATCTTGATCAGCGCGCCGTAGATGCCCCACACGGTACCCAGCAGACCGACGAACGGAGCAGTTGCACCGACGGTGGCCAGCAGGGTCATGCCCGACTGCAGCTTGTTGCTTTCGCGGGTGACCGCCTGACGCAGAGCGCGGTCGACGAACTCCGAACGGCTCAGGTTCTCACCGACGCCGCCGGTAGCACCGCCTTCAGCGCGCTGGTGGTGGGCAGCTGCCTGGGCAGCGTCCAGGGCGATCTTCGAGAACGGCTCGGAAGCCGGCTGTTCTTCCATCGCACGGATGGCGTCCTGCGCGTTCGGGGTGTCCCAGAACAGGCTGACGACGCGATCAGCGGCGCTCTTCAGGCGGGTGGCGCGGAAGATGTTGATGACGGTCCAGTACCAGGACATGGCCGACATGATGACCAGGGTCAGCAGCACGACCCAGGAAACCGCGAAATCACCCGGCTTGGTGGTCATTTCGTGGATCAGGTGCTCGAAGCCCATCTGCGACAGGGCGTTGGACGGATTGCCCCCGGCAGCAGCGGCGATGAAAATTTCCTGCAGCATGACGCTTACCTTTGTTGTGTGTGGTGATAAAGGGTGTAGCTAAGCTAAACAATCGAACTGGGAGCGGGGGTGGCCAGGTGGCCACCCGGACGCATCAGTTCAGCGCAAAGTTGACCGGGACGCGAACGCGACCTGCCGCCTTCTTACCGCCAGATTCAGCGGCGTTGAAGCGCCACTTGCGAGCTGCTTCCATCGCAGCACGGTCCAGGTCGCGGTTACGGCTGGACTTTTCCACCGTGACATTGGTGACGTTGCCGTTGGCATCGACATCAATGATCAGGATCACTTCGCCCTGGATACCCGCGCGGAAGGCTGCCGGCGGGTAACGCGGCGGATTCATGGCCTTCGAGGAGATATCCACGCTGGCCTCGATCGAGGTCGGCGGAGCCGGCGGCGCGGGCGGCGACGGCGGGGTGACGATATCGTTCGGACGCGGTTCCGGCACGTCCACGACCGGCGCCTGCGGCGGCGGCGGGACCGGCGACGGCTTCGGCGGCGACAGATTCTTCACCGGCGGTGGCGGAGTATCCTGCGGCGGCGGCGGCGGCGGCGGCGGTGGGGGCGGCGGCGGCGCGTCGACGATGGTCACCATGACGTTGCGCTCCTTCTCAGCCACGGCCTTGGGAGCCACTGCGGGGATCAGGAGCATCATGAACGCGGCCAGATGCAGGGCAATTACAAACGCGATGCCGACGATGCGAGGCCAGCTCAGCCCCTTGTCATCGGGTTGTTCGTACCGGTGAACGACTAGTTGTTCCGTCATGCGCCAAGAGCTCAATAGTGGGGCCGGGATGCCGGGGGCGGAATCCCTGATCAGCGGTGCATGACACCGCAGGAACCTCCAAGCTTATACCAATCCTGAGCGCCTGCGCATCAACTGAGCAGGCATTCAGGCGTTATTCCTACTTACTTCAGGTTGATGATTTTTTTTGCATCAGCCTGGTTCTTCACACCCTTCGCCAGCGCCTGCTGGGCGGCCTGCTTGGCCTCCGGGATGCGACCTTCGGCATGCAGGACGCGTGCCAGGTTCAGGTAGGTCTCACCGTCCTTGGACAGCGGGGCAGCCTTCTGCCACGCATCGATCGCCTGCGGCACCTGGTCGGAGTAGTAGTAGGACTGGGCCAGCGCCAGGTAGACCTGGTAATCCGGCTTCAGGATGCCCTTCTGCAACCCTTCGTTGATGACCGCGATGACGTCCTTTTCCTTGTGTTCGGTGTTGGCATAGATCGAGTACAGCTGCTTGTACTCGCGCTCTTCGGTGAGCTGGCCGCTGCTGCGCAGCTTGTCCATCACCGCAGCCGCCTTGTCCATCTGGTCGGCCTGCATGTACATGCTGGCCAGGTTCAGCTGGGCCTTCTTGTCATTCGGGTTCTTGGCGGCCAGTGCCTCGGCTTCCTTCACCGCTTCACCGGACTGGCCGGCTTCGGAGAGGGCCGCCATCAGCAGCTGGTTCCAGTTGTCCTTCGGTTCGGTGGCGCCGGCGATGGCCTGCTTCAGCACCGGGATCGCTTCCTGGTAGCGCTCCAGCTGGTACAGCGCCTGGCCCTTGGCGATCAGCTCTTCAGGCTTGGTCGACTTGCTCTCGGCGAAGTACTTGTCGAGGGTGGCCAGGCCTTCGGCGGTCTTGTCTTCCTGCAGCTCCAGCTGGCCCAGCATCAACATCGACTGGAAGTGGCCGTTGTTGTCCAGGCCGTTGAACTGCAGGACCTGCTTCAGGTAGGCGATCGCCGCTGCGGTGTCGTCGGTCTGGTAGGCGGCCTGCGAGGCCAGCTGCGCAGCCAGCGACTTGTCGTACTCGTTCGCGGCGCTGTCAGCCAGGATGGCGTCGGCCTGCGTGCGCGTCTCCGGGAACTTTTCCTTGTTGTAGCTGTCGATCATCTTCTGCAGCTTGCTGCCCAGCTTGGCCGATGCCTTGACGGTCGGCTCCTCGCGGGTCGCGTTCGGGTACAGCGCTTCGGCCTTGGCCTGCTTGCCGCCGCGGTTGCCACGCTCGGAGGAACGCGAGGACTGCGCGAAGGCATCGGTGACCACGGCGCCGGTCAGGGCGGTCGCGACGAGGACGGAAAGCACAGCTTTGTGGTTACGGAAAATCATCGTTCACCTCGATCGAACCGCCGGATAGCGGCAAAGTCGGACTGTCAGAAAAATCTGAGCCGCCAAACGTATCAGAAACAGATGGCGTGAGAAATCGTTTTATGTGCTGCAATACAGCATAGAACTGCGCACTCATCCGCACTTTGGCCGCAGCCCGGCCGCCTGCGCCTGCTGATAGACCGGCGTCAGTCCCGGTGCATCGCGTCGCAGTTCCTGGATACGGTTGGCTGGATCGGGGTGGGTGGACAGCCATTGCGGGCTGCGGCCGCCACTGGCGGCCATCATGTTCTGCCACAGGTCGACCGCCTGCGCCGGGTTGAAACCGGCCTGGGCCATCAGTCGCTGGCCGATCACGTCGGCCTCGCTTTCCTGGGTCCGTGAACCGGGCAGCAGGAAGGCGGTCTGCGCGCCCATGCCCCCGAGCTGGTTGACGGTGCTGGCAGCGCCTTCTCCGTAGGCCGCGCCGGCCAGCGCACCGAGCACGGCCAGCCCGGTCTGCGCACCCATCTGCCGGGTGATGCGCTCTTCGTGGTGGCGGGCGATGACGTGGCCGATTTCATGGCCGATTACGGCAGCCAGCTGATCCTGGTTCTTGGCGACGGTGAAGATGCCGGTGTTCACGCCGACCTTGCCACCGGGCAGGGCGAAGGCGTTGGGCTCCTTGTCGACGAACACGGCCGTCTCCCACCGTACGCCACGGTATTGAGGCGGCAGCTGCGCGACCAGGGCGTTGACCACGCACTGCACGTAACCGTTCTGGCGGCCGTCGGTGCTGATCTTTTCCTTCTGCTTGGTTTCGGCGAACGCCTGTGCGCCGAGCTGGTCCAGCTGCGCCTGCGACACCCCGCCCACCATCTGCCGACGGCCGGTAGGAGAGGTCGTGGTCGCGCAGGCGCTGACCAGGGTGGTGATGACAAGGGCCAGCAGCAGTTGTTTCATGGATCCACCCCCGTGTTCATATGCGCAGTGTGTAGCGTAGCGGCTTAATCTTTCGTCAAGCGGACACGGCGCTACGTTGCCCCGAAGAACACAAGCGCGGCAAGCGCCACGCCGTTGTTCAGCGCGTGCGCGGTGATCGCGGCCCAGAGCGTGCCGGTGCGCTGGTACAACCAGCAGAACGCGGCACCCATGCCGCCATAGACCAGCCACAGCTGCGCGATCTCGGCCGGGCCGTTGGCACTGGTGCCAGGGATTTCATGGATCAGGGCGAAAGCAAGGCTGCTCAGTACCACGCCCAGCCACGGGCGCCCGGCCTTCCACAGGCGGCCAAACAGCACGCGGCGGAACAGCAGCTCCTCGTAGGCCGGTGCCAGTACCACCGCGAACAGCACCAGGAACAACGGGAAGCGCGCGATCGCGCTCTGCATCAGCGCCAGATTGGTGGGAACCGGCTCGATGCCGAACTGCTTGGCCAGGAAGGCGATGCCATTGCTGCCGAGCACGATCAGGGTCGCCACCAGCAGGGTCCAGCCCCAGGTGGAGGGACGGCGCAGCGCCTGGCGCGACGCGTGGCGCTCGGCGGCATTGGCCGGCCGTCGCCAGAAGTACAGCAGCAGCGCGGCGCCGCCGGTGGCAAACAGCGCCATGAGAATCTGCGCAAGCGCGCCCGGCTGGCCCAGTGATGCCGCTACCGAACTGGGGTCGGGGGCGCCAGCGCCGGCCTGCGCGTTCGCGTAACCAACCACCACGCCACGGTACAGGCCCCATAGCAGGCCGCTGATCAGGCTCAGGCCGAACAGGGTGACAGCGGCGATACCCAGGTCGATGAAAAACCCCGCCAACGGCGAAACGGCACGCGGCGCGGCAGAAGCCGGCGGAACCGGGGGCGGAGCGGAAACCGGGGCGGATGCGGACATCAGGTACCTGCGTTCAAGAGTCGAAGGCCGGCGCGCCTCCCCGCGCACCGGCCGTGTCCCGATTGTGTCAGATATCCAGGTTTGCGACCTTCAGCGCGTTGTCTTCGATGAAGTCGCGACGCGGTTCGACGACATCGCCCATCAGCGTGCTGAAAATCTGGTCGGCAGCGACAGCATCTTCGATGCGCACCTGCAGCAGTCGACGGGTTTCCGGATTCACCGTAGTGTCCCACAACTGCTCCGGATTCATTTCACCCAGACCCTTGAATCGCTGGATCTGGCGGCCGCGCTTGGCCTCCTCGAGCAGCCAGTTCTGTGCCTTGGCAAAGCTGTCGACTTCGATCGACTTGGCACCGCGGGAAATGGTCGCGCCTTCGCGGACCAGACCGTGCAGCAGCTTCGATGCCTGGTGGATCGCGCGCAGTTCGCCGCTTTCGAAGGCCGACATCGGCAGCACCTGGATGTGCTGTTCGCCCATGTGGCGACGGGTCACCAGCACAGCGGCCGGGCGCTCATCGTTGGCGTCCTGCAGTTCCAGCGTGAAACGCGGGCTGCCCAGGCTGCCCTGGTTGAGACGCTTGGCCAGTGCATCCAGGCCCTCGCCTTCGCCGGCAGCGCGCAGGCTTTCCAGGTCCATCGGGACGAAGTCGACCAGCGCTTCAAGCAGGTTGCGGTCGTAGCGGTGTGCGTTGCGCTCGATCGAATCCAGCGCCGCCGCGTAGGCCAGCAGCAGCTTCTCCAGCGCCAGGCCTTCGATGCCGGGCTCGCCGGTGGCCGGCACCAGTGCAGCGTTTTCCACTGCGCTGCTGGCCAGGTAGCTGTCCAGCGCCGGGTCGTCCTTCAGGTACAGCTCCTGCTTGCCCTGCTTGATCTTGTACAGCGGCGGCAGGCCGATGTAGACGTAACCGCGCTCGATCAGCTCCGGCATCTGACGGTAGAAGAACGTCAGCAGCAGGGTGCGGATGTGGGCGCCGTCGACGTCGGCGTCGGTCATGATGATGATCTTGTGGTAACGCAGCTTGTCCGGGTTGTACTCGTCACGGCCGATGCCGGTGCCCAGCGCGGTGATCAGCGTACCCACCTGGTCGGAGGACAGCATGCGATCGAAACGCGCGCGTTCCACGTTGAGGATCTTGCCGCGCAGCGGCAGGACCGCCTGGTTCTTGCGGTTGCGGCCCTGCTTGGCCGAACCACCTGCCGAGTCACCCTCGACGATGAACAGTTCGGACAGCGCCGGATCCTTTTCCTGGCAGTCGGCCAGCTTGCCCGGCAGGCCCGCGATGTCCAGCGCGCCCTTGCGGCGGGTCAGGTCGCGGGCCTTGCGCGCGGCTTCACGTGCACGTGCGGCATCGACGATCTTGCCGGCGATCGCCTTGGCTTCGTTCGGGTTTTCCTGCAGGAACTCTTCCAGGCGCGCACCGAAGGCATTTTCCACCGCCGGGCGCACGTCGGAGCTGACCAGCTTTTCCTTGGTCTGGCTGGAGAAGCTCGGGTCCGGCACCTTCACCGACAGCACTGCGATCATGCCTTCGCGCATGTCATCGCCGGTCAGGTTGATCTTGGCCTGCTTGGCGATGCCGTTCTGCTCGATGTAGTTGTTGAGCACACGGGTCAGCGCACCGCGGAAACCGGCCAGGTGGGTACCGCCGTCCTTCTGCGGAATGTTGTTGGTGAAGCAGTACATCGTCTCCTGGTAGGAGTCGGTCCACTGCAGCGCCACGTCCACGACGATGCCGTTGTGCTCGCCGGTGACTGAAATGACGTTCGGGTGCAGCGGGGTCTTCAGCTGGGCCAGATGCTCCACGAAGCTGCGGATGCCGCCTTCGTAGTGGAAGTCATCGCGACGGCCATCGCCACGCTCGTCGGCAAGGACGATCTTGACGCCGGAGTTCAGGAACGACAGCTCGCGCAGGCGGCGGGCCAAGATGTCGTAGTGGAATTCCACGTTGTCGTGGAAGGCGACGGTCGACGGCCAGAAGCGCACGGTGGTACCGCGCCTGGTGGTGGCTTCCAGCTTGGCCAGCGCAGTCACGGCTGCGCCGTTGCTGAATTCCTGCTGGTAGTGGGAGCCATTCTGGAACACGTCCACCAGCAGCTTCTGCGACAGCGCGTTGACCACGCTGACGCCGACGCCGTGCAGGCCGCCAGAAACCTTGTAGCTGTTGTCGTCGAACTTGCCGCCTGCGTGCAGGACGGTCATGACCACTTCGGCCGCAGACACTTCGCGACCAAGCTTGGCGCTCATCTGCTCGTGCTTGCCGGTCGGAATACCACGGCCGTTGTCGGACACCGAGACCGAGCCGTCGGCGTGGATCGTCACTGCAACGTGGTCGGCGTGGCCGGCCAACGCTTCGTCGATCGAGTTGTCGACGACCTCGAACACCATGTGGTGCAGACCGGTGCCGTCATGCACGTCGCCGATGTACATGCCGGGACGCTTGCGGACAGCCTCCAGGCCTTCCAGGGCGGTAATGCTGTTGGCGTCGTAATTGCCGTTGTTTGCCGGGGTGTTCTGTTCGTCGCTCATTGCGCTTGCCATAGGCTCCGCAGGTCGGGCACCGCTTGGGGCGATGCGCCGAGAATGAAAGGATTCCAACCCGAATTATACCAGCCGGGGTCGAGCGGCCCTGGTGTGCCCACTATGGCACAGCCACGATCTGTGCATGTTCCACGTGGAACCGGGCAATGTGGGTCAGTTCCTGCAGCGCCGCTGGGGTTTCGGTGGCGGTAATGAATATCTGTGCGGGCCCATTGAGCAGACGCTCCAATACCCGCGCCTGATGGGTACGATCCAGCTCCGAGGCCAGATCGTCCAATGCGATCACCGGCCATTCGCCTCGCTGTTCCGCATAGTCCTCCGCCTGTGCCAACAGGCACGCCAACGCCGTCAGCTTGGCCTGGCCGCGGGACAGCGCATCACGACCTGGAATGCTGTGGAAATCCACACTCCAGTCCGCGCGGTGCGGGCCCACCGAGGTATACCCGGCCTGCCGGTCACGTTCCCGGGCCAGAAGCAGGGCATCGGCCAAGGGAAGCTCATGCCGCCGCCAACCGGGGCTCAGCTCCAATCCCTGGATACCGAGCTGTGGAGCGAGGCTGGCGGCCAAGGCGACCGTGCGCTGCTGCAGACGCTCCAGGTAGTGCTGGCGGCGGCTGGTCAGTGGTTCTCCTGCCTCGGCCAGCTCGTGATCCCAGGTATCGAGCATCCGCGACGGCCCGCCCTGCTTGAGCAGGGCATTGCGCTGCTTCAGCGCCCGGGAGTAGCGACGCCACAGGGACAGAAAATCCGGTTCCACGTGGAACAAGCCCCAATCGAGGAAGCGGCGGCGGGGTTCACCACCACCACTGACCAGTGCATGGCTCCCGGGCTCGAACGTCACCACGGCCAGCGCTGCGCAGAGATTACCCAACTGTGCGACATCCTCGCCGTCCAGTCGCCCCTTCCAGTCCTGACCACTGTGGCGCAGGCCGGCTTTTCGGCGGTGGGGCGGGCGATGGGCACGCTGTTCGTCCCATTCCACGAAGATTTCCAGCGCTTCCTGGCCTTGGCGTACCAGACCGTCGCGCACCCGGCCACGGAAGCTGCGGCCATAGGCCATCAAGTGCAGGGCTTCGAGCACGCTGGTCTTGCCGGCACCGTTGTCGCCGGTCAGCAGGTTCAATCCCGGCTGGGGCGACAGGTCCACCGCACTGAAACGACGCAGTTGATGCAAGGCGAGGCGGCGGATCTGCATGGGGCGCGAAAGACCATCCGCACAAGGCGGTAGAGGGGCAGGGAATCTATCAGCTTACTGCATCGGTCAAGCCAGCCGTGCCGCGCCAGACATCGCCACTGTGCTGAAGCCTCTGTCTGGCAACCCTACGCGTGTTCCACGTGGTGGCGCTCCCTCACCTGGGCTCGCCTGAGTCTGGATACGCCCGGGAATCCTTGAATTCTGAGCGGCGGCGCAGGGTACCGGACCTCAGATTTCAGCGATTTCAGCCTCATTCCGCGAGCATCGCCAGGTGCCCCGACGGTGGTTTGCGCGAACACCGCGCAGATTTCTTGAAATCTGGGATGCGATGCCCTGTAGGGTTCCACAGATTTCAAGGAATTCGAGCCCGCCGTTTCACGCTGTCCACAGCAGGTCTGTATGACTTATACACAATGTATGGGCAAGCTGTGGATAAAAAAGCCCTTTTGCCCGGCCTGCGAAACTATCCACAGGTTCCCCCCCAGCCTGAGGGGCCTCTATACTGGGGGTTTCAGGTGCATAAATCTCTTCAGAATCAACTAGATAATGAATTTCTCCACGAAATCTGGGCCTACCATCACCACCATGCTTTAGATTTATACCCAGATTTAGAAGCTAGGCCGGCCCCGATCCGCCCCCAACGAGACCTGTGGACAGTGGCGTCTGCAGATGAAGCAACCGCAGCGTTGCGACCCACGATCTGCTTCACCCCTCCCGCAAGTTCGGGGAACGTGCATCAGGCCGAAGACCCGGAACTGCCGTACTCGACCGAAGTTGGCTGGGCAGCGCCCAAGTCAGCAACCTGGATTCCTACCGCGCAGGGCCGATTGCATCGGAGGGGCAACCAAGAACAATCGGCAAGCAGCAATCTCGAGCAAGGCATTCACCCAGACGTAGAGATTCGGCGATCTCCGATGCTCCACGTGGAACCTGCAAAAAAAACGCCCGGGAATATCCCGGGCGTCTTTGGTTCCACGTGGAACAGGCTGCTGTCAGAGACGCAGCGGCATCACCACGTGGCGCGACTTCTCGCTGCTGGATTCACGCACCAGCGCTGAGGAGTTGGAATCACGCAGCTGGATGATGACTTCCTCATCGCGCAGCGCGGAGAGGGCGTCCAGCAGATAGTTCACGTTGAAGCCGATGGCCAGATCGCTGACCGTGGTGTCGGCTTCGATCTCTTCCTGGGCTTCTTCCTGTTCCGGGTTGTGCGCGCTGATCTTCAGGTTGCCCGGCGAAACTTCCACGCGGATGCCGCGGTACTTCTCGTTGGACAGGATCGCGGCACGCTGCAGCGAGGCACGCAGCGCTTCGCGATCAACCTTCACTTCGCGGTCGGCGCCGATCGGAATCACCGCTTCGTAGTCCGGGAAGCGGCCGTCGATCAGCTTGGAGGTGAAGGTGACATCGTCGCGCTTGACGCGAACGTGGCTGCGGCCGACTTCCAGCTCGATCTCGCGATCGCCGCTCTCCAGCAGGCGCTGCAGTTCGGTCACGCCCTTGCGCGGCACGATGATCTGGCGCTTGGAACCGCTGGGCTTGGCCAGATCGGTTTCACACAGTGCCAGGCGGTGGCCGTCGGTGGCGACGGTACGCAGGGCATCGCCGCGCAGATCGAACAGCAGGCCGTTGAGGTAGTAGCGCACGTCCTGCTGGGCCATCGCGAACGCGGTGCGCTCGATCAGTTCCTTCAGGGTCGCTTCGCCGATGGCCACGCGCTCGGTGGCTTCCACTTCGTCAACCGACGGGAAGTCATTGGAGGGCAGGGTGGCCAGGGTGAAGCGGCTGCGGCCTGCCTGCACGGTGATCTTGTCACCGGTCTGCGAGACGGTGATCCGGCTGCCGTCGGGCAGGGCGCGGATGATCTCGAACAGCTTGCGGGCGGGGATGGTGGTTTCGCCGTCCTGGGCATCTTCAACCGCGATCCGCGACACCATCTCCACTTCCAGGTCGGTACCGGTCAGCGACAGCTGGCCGTTCTGCACCTGGACCAGGAAATTGGCCAGAACCGGAAGGGTCTGGCGGCGTTCGACCACGTTGACGACCTGTGCCAACGGCTTGAGAAAGGCTTCGCGCTGCAGTGTGAAACGCATGTGGTTCCGTGCCCCTATGCTTTAAAAAATGTGGAATAAATCAAAAGCTTGGTGGTGCTGGTAGAGACAGAATCGCTGGAAAACAACGCTAAGTCTTTGTAAGTAAAAGGATTTCATACCTCGAAACCCTCTGTATTACCGACCCCCAGGGGGTGGGGAAAGCTGTGGATAAATTCGACGCGATTTCAGAAGCCATTTTTATCCACAACGTGTCCCGCGCTTGCTACCGGATTCTGCACCGTTTTGTGCGATGACGCCTCATCGGCATCCGTGCATCATTCGCTCAGCTTCCGGATCAGCTTGTCCCAGTCCTCGCGGAGCTTGCCGTCGGTTTCCATCAGGGTCCGGATCTGGCGGCAGGCATGCAGCACCGTGGTGTGATCGCGACCGGCAAAGGCGTCGCCGATCTCGGGCAGGCTGTGCTCGGTCAGTTCCTTGGTCAGGGCCATGGCGACCTGGCGGGGGCGGGCCAGCGAGCGGGTCCGACGCTTCGACAGCAGATCCTTGATCTGCAGGCCGTAGTAGTCGGCAACGGTTTTCTGGATGTTGGGAATGCTGATCGCCTGCTGCTGGGCGCGCAGCAGGTCGCGCAGGGTTTCCTGGGCGAATTCGGTGGTGATCGCGCGGCCGGTGAAATTGGCGCGGGCGGTCAGGGTATTGAGCGCACCTTCGAGGTCGCGCACGTTGGAGCGCATCTTCTTGGCGATCAGGAACGCAACATCATCGGGAATCTCGGCACCGCGTTCGCGTGCCTTGGCCAGCACGATCGCGGCGCGGGTCTCGAAGTCCGGCGGTTCGATCGCGACCGACAGGCCCCAGGCAAGCCGCGACTTCAGGCGCGCTTCCAGGCCCTCGACTTCGCGCGGATAGCGGTCGCAGGTCAGGATGATCTGCTGCTTGCCATCGAACAACGCGTTGAAGGTGTGGAAGAACTCTTCCTGGGTGCGGTCCTTGCCGGCGAAGAACTGGATGTCATCGATCAGCAGCGCGTCCACCTGCTGGAACTGGCGCTTGAACTGATCCATGGTCTTTTCCTGCAGGGCCCGGATCATCGCGCTGAAGAACTGTTCCGAACGCAGGTACAGCACCTTCGCGCCCGGATTGGCCTGGCGCATGGCGTTGCCGGCGGCGAACAT